>CAJTXF010000020.1:18157-36917 GCA_910580045.1 uncultured Eubacteriales bacterium | reverse complement strand
CCACCTTCGACCCCACCGGCAATGTGACCCGGGGCCAGATTATGACCTTCCTGTATGCTGCCCAGGGAAAGCCTGCCGTGAGCGGCTCCAAGAATTTCAGCGACGTGAAGCCCACCGACTACTATAACAAGGCCGTTGCCTGGGCCGCTGAGAACGGCGTCAGCTCCGGCAAGGGCGCGGGCACCTTCAAGCCCAAAGACAACTGTAAGCGGGAGGAAATTGTCACCTTCCTTTTCCAGACCTACAAATAAACAGCAAACAAAGGACCGCCCTGGTGAGGGCGGTCCTTTGTTTTATCCCATTTTCACAGGCATCCAGATTTCCCATCTGTAGTCCGGCGCGTTTATGTCCCCACCAGGGAAGACCTCCAGATTGGGCGCGGACTCGTCCCGATGGCAGCCGCTTTTGGGGAACCACTCGGTAAGAATGCGGGCATAGGCCCTGGGAACATGGGGGTTCCCCGTGGGCCCTGGGAAGGAGAACACCGCCCACTGGGCTGCGGGCACAGTGCAGAGCTCCATTCCCTGGGGACATTTTCCCTTATACTCCGCGCCAATGGCAGTCTTCCCATCCAGCTCATAGCTGTAGGCCGCCACCTGCCAGAATGGGCTGGTGTACAGTCCTTCTTCATACAGCCTGGAATCGTACTCCTCCATGAACCGCCGCCACAGTGGGCCAAGAACAGGCTCGCTGTCCATATAGTCCTGACAGTCCGGGTTTCCCCTGTCCACCAGGCCCACGATTTTGAATTCCTCTGTGTGCTCCATCCTGAATTCCATTGGGCTCACTCCTTGTATGGTTAGTTGAAAGGAGAGCGGCGGGTAGGTTTTCAGGATAACCCCAGGCCTGCGCGCCTGGCTGGGGGTGACCCCGTGGAGCTCCCGGAAAGCCCGGGCAAAGGCAGTGGGGGAGTCATAGCCGTACCGCAAGGCGGCGTCAATCACCTTCACCTGGCGCTGCTGCAAATCAAGAGCCGCCTGAGACAGCCGCCTGCGCCGGATGTACTCCGAGACCGGCATCCCGGTCATAAAGGAGAATATCCGGGAGAACTCATACACAGAGCACCCCACCATGCCAGCCATGATTCTATAGCTGAGGCGCTGGTTCAGATGGCTCTCAATGTAACCAGCCACATCGTTCATACCCTTGAGCCAGTCCATACCAATCCCTCCTTTCTGACTATATTTTATCATAGAGCGAGCGGGATTTCGCCACAGTTCCTGCGGGATTTGGACAGGTTTTGGCAGCCTCGGGCTCTACCCCTTGATTACATCCAAATTATCCTTGATATAGATAACGCCGGAAATCACTGTCACTGCCGCCACGGCCCAGCACAGCGCCTGGGTGGCCATGGAAATCAGAAACGTGCAGTCTGGGGGCAGAAGCGCTGCCGCAAAGTAATAGACTAAAATGCAGCTCATTTGTAAGACGGTCTTCACCTTGCCCCACATGTTGGCCGCAATTACCTTGTTCCCTGCCGCGGCCACCATCCGGATGCCCGCCACCGCGAACTCCCGGAACAGGGTCACTGCCAGCACCACCGGGCTGCAGACGCCGTCCATCATCATGTAGATAAAGGCCGCGGTGGTCAGCATCTTGTCTGCCAGGGGGTCCGCGAACTTGCCGAAATCAGTCTCCAAATGGTATTTCCGGGCAATTTTCCCGTCCAGCAAATCCGTCAGGCTGGCCAAGGCGAACAGTACCCCCGCAAGCCCGCACCACAGCCGGCTGAACTCTCCGGTGCCGAACCGGGTCAGCGCCGCGAACACCATAAAGGCGGGCACCATTGCCACCCGCAGCAGGGTCAGCTTATTGGGCAGATTCATCTTCATATCCATTTTCCTCCTAGACCAGGTTCCCGGTCAAGTCCCCGTCCATCCAGCCGTCAATTTCCACTTGGGCGAACTGGCCCAGCACAGGCCGCTTGTCCTTGGCAGTGAAGAAGATTTTCCCGTCTACGTCCGGCGCGTCCATGTACGAGCGGCCGAACCAGCACTCGGCATACCGGTCAAAGCCCTCCACCAGCACCTGGAGCGTTCTGCCCTCATACGCCTCACACTTCCGCTCTGAGATGTCCATCTGCATTTGGGCAATAATCTCCGCCCTGCGCTCCTTCTCCTCCTGCTCCACCTGGTCTGGCAGGGCGGCGGCAGGGGTGCCCTCCTCCTGAGAGTAGGTGAAGCAGCCCAGCTTATCGAAGCCAATCTCCTTCACGAACTCGGCCAGCTCGGTAAAGTCCCCCTCTGTCTCCCCGGGGAACCCGGTAATCAGGGTGGTGCGCAGGATGACGCCAGGCACCTTCTCCCGAATCTTTTGGATAAGTGCTGTCAGAGAGGCCCTGTCCCCCCGCCGGTTCATGGCCTGCAGCACTTTGCCTGAGCAGTGCTGCAGGGGCAAATCAATATAGGGAACGACCTTCTCCTCCTGGGCCATCACCTCAAGCAGCTCGTCGGTAATGGCGTCCGGGTAGCAGTACAGCACCCGCAGCCAGGAAAGGCCCTCAATGCCCGCCAGCCGCCGAAGGAGCTTGGCCAGGGAGTACTCCCCATACAAATCAATGCCATAGCGGGTGGTGTCCTGGGCAATGAGCACCAGCTCTTTGGCGCCGTTGGCGGCCAGTTCCCGGGCCTCGGCCTCGATTTCCTCCATGGGCCTGCTCCGGTAATGTCCCCGGATGGAGGGGATGGCGCAGTAAGTGCAGCGGTTGTCGCAGCCCTCGGCAATTTTTAAGTAGGCAAACCAGCTGGGCGTGGAGAGCTCCCGCTGGCCGCAGATAGGCAGCTTCTCCTTCTCCGGGAAGGCCTCCGCTGTGCCCTGGTCCAGCATTTGCTGAATGAGGCTGGCAATCTCCCCGTTGGCCCCAATGCCGAACACCCCGTCCAGCTCTGGAAGCTGGCGGCGCATCTCTTTTTGATAACGCTCTGCCAGGCACCCGGTGGCCACCAGCTTTTGAATGCGGCCCTCCTCTTTCAGCAGGCTCAGCTCCAAAATTTCGTCAATGGACTCCCTCTGGGCGCTCTCAATAAACCCACAGGTGTTTACAATGGCCACGTCTGCCATGGCCACATCGTCCACCAGCTCAAAGCCCGCCGCTTTCAGGCTGGCCATAAGTACTTCCCCGTCCACCTGGTTTTTAGCACAGCCCAGGCTTATCATTCCCACTTTCACTGCCATTTTGATTCCTCCTGTGTATGTATCTGCGCGCTGGCCGCCAGACGGCCCACTGCGCTGAAAAATTCATCCGTATAGTCCCCTGCCAGAATCACCCGCTCCCGGGCCAGGCGCTCCCAATCTGTCAGGGAGAACCAGCGGGCGCCTGCTGTCTCGCCCTTTTGGAGCCGCAGCGCACTGGGCTCCCCCTCCCAGCAGAGGGCGTATACGTCCATGAAAATGCTGTCCCCTATCTGCCGCCGGTGGAGAAAGCGGAGCTCCTCCTCCTGAACGGCAATGCCTGTCTCCTCCCGCAGCTCCCGGATTGCGCCCTGACGGCTGGTCTCTCCGGCCAGCACGCTGCCCCCAGGGCTCTCCCAGGTGTTGGGGGCCCCGATTTTCTCCGGGCTGCGCAGGGTGCAGAGAATGCGGCCCTGCCTGTCAAAAATCGTGATGGCCGATACCAGACAGAGTTCCCCCGGGGCCAGAGGCTCCCCCCGGCGGACGCTGCGGCCGGTCAGGTTCCCGACCTGGTCGTAGATGTCCAGCAGCTCTCCGGGAGAGGGCTTGTCCGCCGGGGCCTCTGCCAGACTGTACACAGCGGCGTAATATTCCTCCCCATAGCCAATGGCGAACAGCTCCCCGGCCCGGGCCTTCTGCTCCCACTGGGGGATGGGCATCCACTGGGCCCTGTCCGTCTCCTCAGGCTGAAGGGTAAGCTCCTCCAGGTCAAGGTCCCGCCGGAGACCATAGTCATCCATGTACCAGTCCGGCCCCTGCCGTCTGGCCAGGTAGACAAGCTCCTCTGGCAGAGCACGGATGCCGGTTTCCTCAAAAAGCTCTCGGACAGCGCCCTGGCGGCTGGTCTCTCCTGCCAGAACGCCCCCTCCCGGGCACTCCCATTTTCCGGGGCAGAGGGTTTTCTTCCCGCTCCGCTGGGTGAGGAGCAATTCCCCCTTGGAATTCACCACTGTGACTGTCACCGCCAGGTGGAAGTCCCCTGGGGCCAGGGCCTCTCCCCGGCAGGTGCTGCGGCCTGTCAGTGCGCCGTCTTTATCATAGACATCCCAGATTTCCATTACTTTTCCTCCTTTTCCACCGTGGCCTGAGTTTTGGCCGGGCCGCGGCGCATCTTATACTTTTTCGGCTTGCCCCGGAGAAGGGCCTGCAAGTCCTGGCCCACGCCGCTGGTTTCCAGCCACATGCTCACCTCGCCGCCTAAAAACAGGATGTACATACAGAAGAACAGCCAGAACATGAGAATCACCAGCGTGGCCAGGCTCCCGTAGATGGAGAAGTCGGAGAAGTTTTCCACGAACAGGGAGAAGAAATAGGAGAACAGCACCCAGCCCCCGGCCCCAAAGGCCGCGCCTGCCAGGTTGCGGCGGAGCTTCACCCTGCGGCGGGGGACAAAGGTATACAGCAAAGTGAAGAACAGGAACAGCATCACAAAGCCCACCAGGGACTTGAAATGAATCAGCAGCGCTGCCAAGGTGGGCCACCGCTCCTGCAAAAACCGGTAGATGGTAGAGCCGAACACCAGCAGCAGAGCAGCGGCAATCAGCACCACTGCCAGCATAATCACATACACCACAGCCATCACCCGGAGCATAATGTAGTTCCTGGGGGTATCGGCCTCATAGATATGGTCCAGGCCCTTGATAATGGCAACCATGCCCATAGAGGAGGACCAGATGGCGGCAATCACAGCCACAGGCAGCACCCCGGAGGCCACAATAGGGCTGGGAATCACCTCATCCAGGGCCAGGGAGATAGAGGGGGGCAGAAGCTCCAGCGCGGCCTCTATCATAGTCAGGCCCGAGGAGAAGTGGATGCGCTGCATTAGGGTCAGGAGAAAAGCCAGGAAGGGCAGAAAGGAGGTCATCAAGAAGAAGGCGCCGTGGGCCGCGGCAGAGTCCAGACGGTCCTGGGTGACCCGGTCCATGAACCAGAGGGTGTGTTTTTTCAGGAACGTCCACATAGGGAAGCCTCCTTTCGCGGGGAAACCGCAGCTTATTATGCGGTAATTATATCATAGGACAGGGATAAAGTCCAGCGCGGGCGCGAGGAAAACTCTTTTGCAAACCCATTGATTCTGTGCCGAAACTCTGATACAATATTTTAGAGTCTGTTTGGTTTTCAAATGGGCTCTGAAAGGAGTTGTTATTATGGACTATCAGAAGCTGAAAAGCGGCACGGACGTGCGGGGCTCAGCTATGGAGATTCCCGGGACGCCGGTGGAGCTGACAGACCAGGCTGTGGAGGACATTGCCTCAGCCTTTCTAGTTTGGTGCGAATCTTACCTGGATATACCTGCCAGGGAGCTGCGGATTGCTGTGGGCCGGGACTCCCGGCTCTCCGGGCCGCGTATTATGGAGGCACTGCGCCGTGCCCTGGTTCAGTGCGGGGTTCAGTGCCTGGACTGCGGCCTGGCCTCTACCCCCTCTATGTTTATGGCCGTGCTGGATTTGCCCTGCCACGCAGCCATACAAATCACTGCCAGCCACCACCCCTGGCACAGGAATGGCTTGAAGTTCTTTACCAAGGACGGGGGCCTGGACGGCCCGGATATTGGGAAGGTGCTGGATTTGGCCAATCAGGGCGCCTGCCCGGCTCCTGCCCAGGGTGGGACCTGGACGCCTTCCCCCCATATGGAGCAGTACGCTGCCCACCTGCGGCGGATGATTCAGGAGGGGGTCCGGGCCGGGGAGGATGAGCACCCTCTGGCAGGCTTCAAAATCGCTGTGGACGCTGGCAACGGGGCTGGGGGCTTCTATGCCCAGCAGGTGCTGGCCCCTCTGGGCGCGGATGTGTCCGGCAGCCGGTTCTTAGAGCCGGACGGCCATTTCCCCAACCATATCCCCAACCCAGAGGACAAGATTGCCATGGCCTCTGCCCAGGAGATGGTGACAGAGAGCCAGGCGGATTTGGGCATTATCTTTGACACAGACGTGGACCGGGCCGGGGTGGTGGACAGCTCTGGCCGGGAAATCAACCGGAACCGGCTGGTGGCCCTGGCGGCGGCGATTGCCCTGGAAAAGACCCCCGGGGGCACGGTGGTCACGGATTCCATCACCTCTGACGGGCTCAGGAGCTTTATTGAGGACACCCTGGGCGGCAAGCACCACCGGTTTATGCGGGGCTATAAAAACGTGATTAACGAGTCCCAGCGGCTGAACCGGGAGGGCTGCCAGAGCCCTCTGGCCATTGAGACCAGCGGCCATGCCGCTTTCCAGGAGAACTATTTCCTGGATGACGGGGCCTATCTGGTGACAAAAATTATCATCAAGCTGGCAGCCCTCCGTCGGGAGGGGAAGGGCTTAAACGACTTGCTGGCCCCTCTGCGGGAGCCTGCGGAGGCCCAGGAGGTGCGCATCCCCATTTTGGAGGATGACTTCCGGGCCAGGGGAGAGGCCCTTATCGCCAGCCTGGAGGCCCACGCAAAGGCCCAGGGCTGGCACATTGCCCCGGACAACCGGGAGGGCATCCGGGCCTCCTTCCCCCAGGGGGAGGGGGAAGGCTGGTTCCTGGTGCGCCTCTCGGTCCACGACCCGATTCTGCCTATCAATATAGAGAGCGACGTGCCCGGCGGAGCGGCGCTTATCCGGGGCAAGCTCCGGGATTTCTTCCAGGCCAATGCTGGGGGCCTGGACTGCGCGGCCCTATGAGCAGGGGCTTGGTGAACCCGGGTGCTCTAGGCCCGGGGGTAAGCTCCGCCCAGGAGAAGCGCCGGGTTCTGGTGGCCATGAGCGGCGGGGTAGATTCCAGCGTGGCAGCGCTGCTGCTCCAACGGCAGGGGGCAGAGGCCCTGGGGGTCACCCTGAAGCTGCTTGGCAATGAGGACTTGCCTGCCCCGGCTTCTATCGGAAGCGAGAAGGCCTGCTGTTCTCTGGAAAGTGTGGAGCAGGCCCGGGCTGTAGCCATTGGGCTGGGTATGCCCTTTTACGTGTTCAACTTCTCCGGGGACTTCCGCCGGGAGGTCATTGCCCGGTTCGCGGAGGCCTACTGCAGGGGGGAGACCCCCAATCCCTGTGTGGACTGCAACCGGTATGTAAAGCTGGGCAAGCTGTTCCGCCGGGGAGAGGAGCTGGACTGCACCCACATTGCCACCGGCCACTATGCCCAGGTGGAGCAGGATAAGGCTTCCGGGCGCTGGCTGCTGAAAAAGGGCCTGGATGAGGCCAAGGACCAGAGCTATTTCCTCTATACCCTCACCCAAAGCCAGCTGGCCCGGCTGCTCCTTCCCCTGGGAGGGCTCACGAAAGCCCAGGTCCGGGAGCTGGCCCAGGAGGCTGGGTTCGCCAATGCCCACCGCCGGGAGAGCCAGGACATCTGCTTTGTGCCGGACGGGGACTATGCGGGGTTCATCGGCCGGTACACAGGCAAAGCGCCTGTCCCCGGAGAGTTTGTGGGCACGGCTGGTCAAATCTACGGCTGCCATAAGGGGATTATCCATTATACGGTGGGCCAGCGCAAGGGACTGGGGCTGTCCTTCCCCCAGCCCATGTACGTGTGCGGCATCCGGCCGCAGGAGAACCAAGTGGTTCTGGGCAGGGACGAGGAGCTGTTCTCCTCTGCCCTCACTGCCCGGGATTTGAACCTGATTGCAGTGGAGAGCATCCCCGCGCCTATGCGCGTCACGGCGAAAATCCGCTACAGGCATAAAGAACAGCCCGCCACAGCCCTGCAAACCGGGCCGGACGAGCTGCTTGTCACCTTTGACCAGCCCCAGCGGGCCATCACCCGGGGCCAGGCTGTGGTGCTGTACGATGGGGATACAGTGATTGGCGGGGGCACTATCTCAGGACATGAGCAAAAATAGCAGGGCGAACATGAGCTCATGGTTCCCCTCCTCCCCGCCCAGCAGGATGAGCAGGGCCAAAAGCATGGTGCGCTCCCTGTCCTTAAAGAGCTCTTCCAACAGCCCGCTGGGGGGAGGCCCGGAGGGCTCATCCCCCATCAGCAAGGGCGGAGGCTCAGCAGGCGCTGGGGCGGACGGCGGGCCTGGCTGAGTCTGCTGAGTCTGCTGGGCCTGAGGGGTCTGTTGAGTTTGCTGGATTTGCTGTGCCTGGGAGTTGTGCTGGTTCTTCTGGGGCGGGTGGTTTTGCTGAGCCGGCTGGGGTGGGCTCGGGGTGCTTGATGTGTTCGGAGAGCTTTGGGGGCTGGGCTGGGGACGGGGCCTTCTGGCCCGGGACTGCATCTCCCTGGCCCGCCGGGCAGCTTCCTCCTGCATCCGTCTCATGTCCATTTCCGGCATATCTGCACCCCCTTTAGAACAGCCCCGGCAGGCCGCCCAGCTCTTTCAGCATGGGCAGCAGCCGCATGAGCTGCAAGATTCTCACCGCCTCGTCTATCTTGGCCCGGCGCGCTTCGCTGAGCATGGGCCGCAGGGCCTGCAGCAGCCGGGTGGAGTCATCCTCCCGGTTCAGCTGGCTCAGCAGCGGAGCCAGCTTTGCCACCATGGCCAGGCTGTCGGCTCCTGCCAGCGCGCCCAGGCCTCCCGCGGGGTTTCCTGTCAGGGCAGGCTGGGCTGGCTGGGCAGAGCCCTGACTCTGGCCTGACCCTCCCAGGGCGCTCAGGGCCCCGGTCAAGGCGGACAAATCCAAAGGGGGCGCAGGGGGTGGGGAGGCCGGCTGGGCCGGTTGGCTCCCCTGGGCGCTCTGTCCCCCCTCCTGATTGCTTCCCAGGCCCAGCGAGCCCAGCATGGACTGCAGCTGCTTCATACTGTTTGGGTCTGAGAGGAACTGCTCCAGCTGCTGATTCAGATTTTCCACGGGCCGCGCCCCCTTTCTGGCAGAATTGGCGTCTTAGACGGTCTCTGGCTATTTGTCCCCCTGCAGGAGCTTCAGCAACGCCTGGGCCTGGGGGGTGGAGAGCAGCTTTTTCGCTGCCTCTGGGTCAGAGAGCACCTTTTGCATGGCCTGGCTCTGTTCTCCGGTCATATTGCCCATCACCTGGTTCAGGTTCCCGTTTTGGGCTGCCTGTTTCAGGGCCTCGGGCGTGGAGCCCATGCGCTGGGCCGTGAGCTTGAGCAGGGCCTCCAGCTTGGTATTATCCATTTTATCACTCATTCTTCGGACCTCCCTTCGAATCCGTTTTCCATCCCTTGTTCCATTTCAGAAACGCAGTTGAAAATCCCCTGTTTCCCGATTTTCAGCCGCCTGACCTATACTATGCGCCCGGACCTGGGTTGATTCCTCCCGCTGGACGCCCAGGGGAAACCATATACTATTTGGAGGTTACACTGTCATGCGCATTCTTGTCACATCAGACACACATGGGGATGTTATGAGCCTGCGGCGGGCTATTTTGGCTCAGCCCCAGGCAGAGCTTGTGATTCACCTGGGGGATGGGGAGGGGGATGTCTCCCTGCTCAAGCCCACTTTTTCAGAGCGGATGTTTTTGCAGGTCCAGGGCAACTGCGACTGGGGCTCCGCGCTGCCGGTGCGGGGGGAGTTTGAGGCCCAGGGTGTGAAGCTGTTCTACACCCACGGCCATGCCTATGGGGTAAAGTCCGGGGACGGGAGCCTTCTGGCCGCTGCGCGGGAGCGAGAGGCGCGGATTGTGCTGTATGGGCACACCCACCTGGCCCGGGAGGACTATCAGGACGGAATCTATATTATGAATCCAGGCCGCCTGAGCGGATGGGAGCCCAGTTACGGGACCATCGACATCACGGAGCAGGGGATTCTTCTGAATATTGTGAAGCTGCCCTGCTAGAGTCTGCTTGAAAACCGGAGAAATGCTGTATTTTTGGCCAGAAATGAGTGGATTCAAGGAAAGAAACCGGGATTTTTGATGCCGAAGCCACCACTTCTGGGCAAAATAGACAGTGTTTCGGAGTTTTCAAACAGACTCTAGACTCTTGGCAAAGAGAGATTTTCTTAAAAATCCCTCTTGATTTTCCCAGCGAAAAGCATTACAATAAAAATGATAATGTCTTTTTCAGGGGGAGGGCTTGCCCATTGAACGACCAACTTTCTGAGAGAATACAGCGCAGCCGCCGGGGCTTCTCAAAAAGCCAGAGGGCAATTGCCCAATACCTCCAGGACCACCCGGAGGAGGTGGCCTTTATGACTGCTTCCCGCCTGGGGGCCACAGTGGGGGTCAGCGAGTCCACTGTGGTGCGCTTTGCCACAGAAATCGGCTATTCCGGCTATCCGGCCATGCAGCAGGCAGTCCAAGAGATGATACGCAACAAGCTCACCAGCTTCCAGCGCCTGGAGATGACCTCTCACAATATCCCCCTGGACAAGCTGCTGGACGCGGTGCTGGGGCAGGATATTGACATCCTCCGCAGGACCAGGGAGAATGTGGACAGGAGCGGGTTCTACCAGGCCGTGAGCGCCCTGGAGAGCGCCCGGAAGGTTTTTGTGCTGGGGGCTGGCAGCTCCCTGGCCCTGGCTACCTTTCTGTCCCACTACCTCCAGCTGATTTTTGACACGGTCCAGCTGGTGGAGGCCACCAGCGAGGCTGCGGTTTTCCAGCAGCTGGCCCATGCTGGCCAGGGGGACGCCATGATTGCCATCAGCTTCCCCAGGTACTCGAAAAAAGCGGCCAAGGCCCTGCGCTACGCCAGCAGCCGGGGCATGACCGCCATTGCCATTACAGACAGCCCCCAGTCCCCTCTGGCGGCAGGGGCGTCCCACCTGCTGCTGGCCCGCAGTGATATGGTCTCCTTTGTGGATTCCCTGGTGGGCCCGCTCAGTGTCATCAACGCCTTGATTGTCACTGTGGCCATCCGCAAAAAGGCTGCGGTGTCCGAGACCTTGCGGTATATTGAAGCTATCTGGGACGAGTTCGGGGTGTATGAAAAGGTGGAGGAGGAGAACAGCTGACGGACGCGATTATTATTGGCGGCGGGGCGGCGGGCCTGATGGCTGCCGGAGTCTGTGTGAGCCAGGGGCTTTCTGTAACCGTTTTCGACAAAAACCCCAGGCCTGGCCGGAAGCTGCGCATTACAGGCAAGGGCCGCTGCAATGTGACCAATCAATGTACTCCCCAGGAAGTGATTGCCGTGGCCCATGGGGGAAAGTTCCTGTACAGCGCCCTGACGGCTTTTCCGCCCCAGGCGGTGATGGAGTTTTTTGAGGGCCTGGGCGTGCCCTTGAAAACAGAGAGGGGCAGCCGGGTGTTCCCCCAGTCAGACAGTGCCCATGATATTGCGGACGCCCTGGCCCGGTTCGCGGGCGGGGCAGAGTATATCCCCAAAGCCGTGACGGAGATTCTCATAGAGGACGGCCGGGCCGTAGGGGTCATAGCGGGAGGAAAGCGCCGAGAGGCGTCCCGGGTGCTGATTGCCTGCGGCGGAGCCTCCTACCCGGCCACAGGCTCAGACGGCTCTGGGTTCCGGCTGGCGGAAAGGGCGGGCCATTCCTTGACGGAAATAGGGCCTTCTCTGGTGCCTTTGGTGATGGAGGGGGATGACTGCGGCAGGCTTATGGGCCTGTCCTTGCGGAACGTGGGCCTGCGGGTGACAGAGCAGGGCGTGAAAAAGCCTGTATATACAGACTTCGGCGAATTGCTCTTCACCCACTTTGGTATGTCCGGGCCGATTATCCTCAGCGCCTCTGCCCATTTGCGCCCTACCCCCAAGCACCCCATGGCGCCGGGCCGGTACACCGTGCACCTGGACCTAAAGCCTGCCCTGGATGAGGGGAAGCTGGATGCCCGCTTGCTGCGGGATTTGGAGGAGAACAAAAACCGCATCTTCGCCAACGCCCTGGACAGGCTGCTGCCCAAAAAGCTGATTCCAGTGGTGGTAGAGCGCTCGGGCATCCCGCCGGATACCCGGTGCAACGCTGTGACCAGAGAGCAGCGCCGGGGGCTTCTCCGGGTGCTGAAGGACTTTTCCCTGAAGGTGGAGGGCTTCCGGCCTCTGGCAGAGGCCATTGTCACTGCCGGAGGCGTCAGCCTGCGGGAGGTGGAGCCAGGGACAATGGAGTCCAAGCTGGTGCGGGGCCTGTACTTTGCCGGAGAGGTGCTGGACGTGGACGCGCCCACCGGGGGATATAACCTGCAGATTGCCTTCTCGACTGGCCGCCTGGCTGGGGAGAGCATGGCAAAGGTATAGAAAAGGAGCTGTTTTGAATGAAAAAGCTGCTGCTCACAGCTGTGATTTGCCTGTCAGCCGTACTGTGTGTCTATCTGCTCCGGCTCGACATCCAGTTCAGCCAGCCTTGGGAGCAGGGAAATTACCAGTTCCGCTTCCGGCTTGGATTCCGGCAGCCAGCAGAGCTGGAGAATAAAGAATGAAAGCGAGGACACGCCATGTTCGCCATTGCCATTGACGGCCCTGCCGGCGCCGGGAAATCCAGTGTGGCCAGGGCCGCGGCCAGCGCCCTGGGCTTTGCCTATGTGGATACCGGCGCCATGTACCGGGCCATTGCCCTCTATATGCTGGAAAACCATATCCCTCTGGAGGAGCCCGCCGCTGTGGCGGCTGCCCTGCCGGGGGTTCAAATCTCCCTGGAATACGGCGAGCAGGGCCAGCGTACTCTCTTGGGAGGGCGGGATATTTCAGAGGCTATCCGTACCGAGGCGGTGTCCATCGCCACCTCCCGCTGGGTGGCCCATGTGCCCCAGGTCCGGCAGTTTTTACTGGATTTGCAGCGGGATTTGGCCAAGCGGGCCAATGTGGTGATGGACGGCAGAGACATTGGCACAGTGATTCTGCCTGGGGCCCAGCTGAAAGTCTTCCTCACCGCGTCAGCGGAAGAGCGGGCCCGGCGGCGCGCGCTGCAGCTGGAGCAGGCCGGGGAGCAGGCCTGCTTTCAGGCTGTGCTGGAGGAAGTCAACCGCCGGGACGCCCAGGACGCGCCCCAGCTGGAGCAGCTTCCCCCGGACGGGGTGGTTTTGGACACCACCGGCCTGAGCTTCGAGCAGGTTGTAGAGCGTCTCACGGATATGGCCCGAGAGCGGATGGATAAAGAAGAGAAGGGATAAAGAAGGGGTGGCAATTTGAAAAAAAAACGCGGAGCAAGGCGCAGCATGCCCCTGTATGTGTTCGGCAGGTTCCTGCTTACTCTGTTCTATTACCCGGTGTTCCGCCTGCGTGTGCGGGGCCGGGAGAATATCCCAAAAGCCGGGCCTGTGCTGCTGTGCTGCAACCATATGGCAAAGCGGGACCCAGTTATGCTGGGGGTGGCTGTGAATGGGCGGCAGGTCTGCTACATGGCCAAGGAGGAGCTGTTTGAGAACCGGTTTCTGGGCGGCGTCCTGCGCAGGCTGGGGGCTTTTCCGGTGCGCCGGGGAAGCGGCGGGGCAGACGCCTTGGCGGATGCTTATCGGCTGCTGGACGGGAACGGCATGGTAGGGGTGTTTATTGAGGGCCACCGCTCTAAGGACGGCCTGCTGCAGCGCCCCAAGACCGGCGCGGCCTTGCTGGCCTATCAGACCAAGGCCCCGGTGGTGCCTGTGTGCATCACCGCTGGGGACGGGGGCCTGCCCAAAAAGTTTAAGAAGCACCTGGTGGTATTCGGCAAGCCCATTTCCGCAGAGGAGCTGAATATCCCGGACGACTCCAGCATGCAGCTGCGCCGGGCCAGCCGGACCATTATGGGCCGAATCACGGATTTGCGGGAGGAGAGCCTTAAAGAGCTGGGCCTGCCCTCTCAGCTGCCGGAGGCGGGGGAAGCCGCCACAGAAAGGTAACAGCCGGATGGCTTTGGCTATTAAAGAACCACTGATTAAATCACGCCTGGCGGCTTGGCGCGCAGCTCGCGCACAATCCTTGTGCGGTGTTGCATTAAGATAAAATGAGAGGAAGAAGGGGGCTTGCCATGAAAATAGAGCTTGCGGAATCTGCTGGCTTCTGCTTTGGGGCCCAGCGGGCAGTGGATATGGTCTATGATTTGCTGGAGCAGGGAGAGCAGGCCGCCACATTGGGGGCGCTGCTCCACAACCCCCAGCTGGTGGCCCAGCTGGAAGCCCGGGGCGTGAAGGCTGTGGACTCTCCTGAGGATGTGCCGCCTGGGCATGTGCTTGTCATCCGCTCCCACGGGGTGCCTGCGGAGGTGGAGAAGGATATCGCCCGGCTGGGTGTGCCCTGGGCAGACGCCACCTGCCCCTTTGTGAAGAAAATCCACGGCTATGCCCAGCGGGCCGGGGAGAAGGGCAGGGTCTTCCTGCTCTTTGGAGACAGGGAACATCCAGAGGTTCTGGGCACAGTGAGCCACTGCTCTGGGCCGTTTTTTGTGTGCGGAGACTGTGGAGAACTGGAAAACTTGTTGAAAACTCACCCTTATTTGGCTGCTGAGCCCCTTGCGGCAGCGGCCCAAACTACTTTCCGCTTAGAAGAGTGGCGAAAATGTTCGGAAACTCTGAAAAAACTATGTACAAACGCCGAAGTTTTTGATACAATATGTAATGCAACAGCGAAACGGCAGAAAGAGGCGCTGGAACTGGCCAAACGGTGTGATTGTATGATTGTCATCGGGGGCCGGGACAGCTCAAATACGGCCAAGCTCCGGGACATCTGCGCGGGGCAGTGTAGAACGTACCTCATTGAAAAGGCGAGCGAGCTTAAGGCGCTTCCCGCTTTTTCCGCCGGCCTGAGCGTTGGCATAACCGCGGGGGCCTCTACGCCCCCAAGCATAATAAAGGAGGTACTTGTTACCATGGCTGAAATCAACAATACGGAACAGAATTTTGAGGAGATGCTTGAGGAATCACTCAAGAGCATGAATACAGATGAAAAGGTACATGGCGTAGTTGTTGGCATCTCCCCCACCGAGGTCTACGTGGACGTAGGCCGTAAGCAGGCCGGGTTTATCCCCGCGGCCGAGCTCTCCAATGACCCCTCTGTCAAACCCGAAGACGTGGTGAAGATGGGCGACGAGATGGAGCTGCTCATTATGAAGACAAATGACCAGGAGGGCACCATCATGCTCTCCAAGCGCCGGGTGGACGCCATGCGCGGCTGGGACGATATACAGGCTGCCCAGGAGAGCGGCGAGGTTCTGACCGGTAAGGTCATTGAGGTGGTCAAGGGCGGCGTGATTGTGCTCAAGGACGCCATGCGGGTGTTTGTGCCCGCCTCTCAGGCCACAGCCAACCGGGGCGACGATTTGAACGGGCTGATGGGCCAGGAGGTCCGCTTCCGCATCATTGAGGTCAACCGCCAGCGGCGCAGGGCTGTGGGCTCCATCCGCAGCGTTCTGCGGGAAGAGCGCAAGGCTGCCCAGCAGAAGTTCTGGGAAGAGGTGGAGGAGGGCCAGACCTTTACCGGCAAGGTGAAGAGCCTGACCAACTTCGGCGCCTTTGTGGACTTGGGCGGCGTGGACGGCATGGTCCACATTTCCGAGCTCAGCTGGAACCGGGTGAAGCATCCCAGTGAGGTGGTCAGCGTGGGCGACACAGTGGATGTGTTCGTGAAGGGCCTGGATAGGGAGAACGGCAAGATTTCCCTGGGCTACAAGCGGCCTGAGGACAATCCCTGGGTCAAGCTGGAGCAGGAGTTCCCTGTGGGCACAGTGTGCGAGGCCAAGATTGTGGGCATGACCACCTTCGGCGCTTTCGCCAGTGTGATTCCCGGCATTGACGGCCTGATTCACATCTCCCAGATTGCGGACCACCGCATTGACAAGCCCCAGGATGTGCTGAGGGTAGGAGAGATTGTGCGGGTCAAGCTGACTGATGTGGACTTGGAGCGCCACCGGGTGTCCCTGTCCATCCGCGCCGTGCTGGAGGACGAGCAGGACGCTGCTGATGCTGCCGCCCAGGAGGAGCCCGAGGATGCTGTGGTGTTCAGCACCGAGGCAGAGCAGACTGAGGAATAAAATCTGAATCGTACGGACAGGGTAGTTTCTATTGGCAGCGCGCGGCACAAAGGCGGACAGAGCCGCCGCGCGGGCCTATACTGCCCTGTTTTGTATGTATATGGTCCTGTGACCAAGAAAGTTTTTGTCCTGCCCGCTGAAATTGTGGAAACTGCGAAGGGCGGGCGGGGAATTTGGAGGAATCAAAACATGAGACGAGGAAAGAAACCTGTATTTTTTGTGGTGCTCATCCTGATTGCCGCTTTGGTGTATACGTCCCTGTTCGGTATTTACGGACAGAACGGCGACTTTAAGGTCACATACATCAAGGGCGCAGGGGACATCCGCTGGGGTATTGATATCCGCGGCGGCGTGGAAGCCACCTTCAGCCCGGCGGGCGGCGTAACTGCCAGCTCCACAGAGCTGGAATCCGCCAAGCAGATTATCGAGACCCGTATGGTGTCCCAGAACATCACGGACTATGAGCTCTATACTGACGAGGCCAACAACCGCATTATTGTCCGCTTCCCCTGGAAGTCTGACGAGACGGATTTTGACCCGGAAAAGGCCATCAGCGAGCTTTCCGCCACAGCTATGCTCACCTTCCGGGAGGGGGGCGAGTATGAGACCATGGATTACGGCGAGAACGGCCAGCCTGTGTACAAGACGCCCAAGGGCGTTACTGCTGACACCATCATCCTGGAGGGTGCGGACGTGGTCAGCGCCCAGCCTGCTGTGCAGCAGAACCCAGAGACTGGCGCCACACAGTATGTGGTGTCCCTGGAGTTCAGCGACGCGGGTAAGGAGAAGTTCGCCGAGGCCACAGAGAGGCTGGTGGGCCAGAGCATCTCCATCTGGATGGACGATGTGCGGCTCTCTGACGCCACGGTCAAGTCTGCCATCACTGACGGCAAGTGTGTGATTGAGGGCACCTTTACCAGCGAGGAAGCCACCACCCTGGCAGCCCAGATTCAGGCGGGCGCCCTGCCCTTTGCCTTGGAGACCTCCAACTTTAACTCCCTGGCCCCCACTTTGGGCAGCCAGGCTCTCTCCGCCATGCTGATGGCGGGCATTATCGCCTTTGCGGTCATCGCGGTGCTAATGATTGTCTGCTTCCGCCTGCCCGGCGTGGTGGCGGTCATCTCCCTGGCGGGACAGATGGGCATCTGCTTTGCGGCAGTATCCGGCTTCTTCCCCAATATGAACTCGTTCACCATGACTTTGCCCGGTATTGCGGGCCTTATCCTCTCCATCGGCATCGGCGTGGACGCCAACGTGATTACTGCCGCCCGGGTGCGGGAGGAGTTGAACAACGGCAAAAGCCTGGATGGGGCCCTGCAGAGGGGCTTCCAGAGCAGCTTCTGGGCCATCTTTGACGGCAACATCACCACTGCCATTGTGGCCATCATGCTGATGATGGTCTTTGGCCCCACCAATATCCTGTCTATGATTTTCGGCCAGTCCACTACTGGCTCTATCTTCTCCTTTGGCTTCACCCTGCTGGTGGGCATTATTGCCAACTTTGTGATGGGCGTGCTGGCCACCCGGCTGATGACCCTGTCCCTGGCCAGCTTCAAGTGCTTCCGCAAGCGCTGGCTCTTTGCCGCCCGGGAGGAGGGCACTGCTGGCAAGCCCAAGACCATCCGGTTCTTTGCCAGCCGGAAGACCTATTACGCCATCTCCGCCGTGATTATCCTGGTGGGGCTGATTGCCAGCGTGATTATGGGCCCCAAGCTGGATATCCAGTTTGCCGGCGGCGCCATGATTCGCTATACTGTGGAGGGGGAGGGCTATACCTCCGACTCCATCGAGAGCACCCTCTCTGAGAAGATGGGTCTTGACAGCTCTGTCTCTGTGAACCAGGATATGACCACCCACCAGGAGAACGTGACCATCTCCTTTGCGGGCAACAAGAGCATTTCCCCTGAGGAGCAGGCCCAGGTGGCTGACACCCTCAGCGATGCCTTTGACAAGGCCACATTCACTTTGCTGGAGTCCAACTCTGTGGACGCCACTATGGGCGCCAAGTTCTTCCAGAAATGTATGGTGTGCTTTGTGCTCACTGCCATTTTGCTGCTGGTGTATATTGCCCTGCGCTTCCGGAAGATTGGCGGCCTGACCGCTGGCCTGACCGCTATTGTGGCCCTGCTCCATGATGTTATTATTGCTTTCTGCGTGTTTGTGGTGTTCGGTATGCCTATCAACGACATTTTCATTGCCGTTGTGCTGACCCTGCTGGGCTACTCTCTGAACAGCACCATCGTAATTTACGACCGTGTTCGGGAGAATAAGCGCAGGAACGGGCCGCGGGCTGACTTTGTGAGCACAATGGACGAGAGCCTGAGCCAGACCTTGGGCCGCACCCTGCTGACCTCTCTGACCACCTTCCTGGCGCTGGTAGTGGTGCTGGCTGTGGCTGGGGTGTTCAGCATCAGCACAGTTATCTCCTTCTCCCTGCCCATGATGGTAGGCGTGGCGGCTGGGTGCTTCTCCTCCCAGTTCATCGCGCCCAACCTGTTTGCCGCGCGGCAGGTGCGCCAGCAGCAGAAATAAGGCGCTGGCAGCCTGACGCATAAAGCCTGACGGCCCTGGACTTATCCGTAAGATGCCATTCCCCCAGAAGGAGGGAGGTAACGGAAATGTCTAGGGCCGCCACGTTTTGGAAGGCCAGTCCGCATCTCTCCGCCAGTTTGGAAACTTGGCTGTTTCCAAACTGGGCGGAATCGTGCTGCTCGGGTGGGTGGGCGGCGCTTGAAAGTGCCTGTGGCCGGTTCGGGTGGGGCGCTGGAAATAGTGCGCCTCTCTGGTCGCTTCGCGCGCCGCCCTTTAAGGTCAAGGCCGCCTCCGGCGGC
>CAJTXF010000020.1:0-18147 GCA_910580045.1 uncultured Eubacteriales bacterium | reverse complement strand
CCCCCCCGCCCCCCCCCCCCCCGGGGCTCTGCCCCTAGACCCCGCCAGGGGCCAAGCGCCCCTGGACCGCGTTTTGGCGCTCTCCAGGTTTTTGTTGAAAAAATTCCCTCCTGTGATAATCCCGCCGTCCCGGCGCAGACTATCTCCGAGGGCGGAATCGCAAGCATTTTTGCCCGCTATACGCCCAAAAGGAGGGATTTTCAATGAACGTACTCGACCGTATCGCGCTGGCCTTGCTGGTGGTGGGCGGAGTCAACTGGGGCTTGGTGGGAATTTTCCGCTTTGACCTGGTGGCCTGGATTTGCGGCGGACAGACCGCAATTGTGTCCAGAATTATCTACACCCTGGTGGGTATCTCAGCGCTGTGGTGCCTGGCTCTGCTGTTCCGGGATTGGGATGGCGAGAGAACCCCGGCAGCCAGCACCCATTAGACTCTATCCCTATTACAGGAAACGGCTTGCCCTCCGGAAATCCGGACGGCAAGCCGTCTTATTTTTGATGATTAGCAGGATAAGATGAAGGGGTCAGCCTGGCTCTTTTGGCATGTGGAGGCACAGCCAGTCCAGCACATCCTGATAGACTTGCTCTTTGCCCAGCTCGTTGAGTATTTCGTGGCGCATACCAGGGTACAGTTCCAGGCGAACCTCCAAAAGTCCGGCCTGCCGGAGCCAGCCCTCTACCTGCCGGGGGCCCTGGCCATAAAAGCCCACTGGGTCCTCCTCGCCTGCAATGAGGAAAACCGGCAAATCCTTAGGGACTCGCCCGGCCCATTGGGGAGAGGAGATTTCCAGAAGACCAGTGAACAAATCCCGATAGCCTGCGGCTGTAAAGGGGAAATTGCTCAAAGGGTCTGACTCAAACTCCCGGCAGACAGCTTCGTCCCGGGAGAGCCAGGCCGAGCTATTTACAGGGTTGGGGATGCGTCTGTTATAGCTGCCAGTGGCCAGCTTGTTCAGCCGCTTGCCCGGAGAATGGGGGCCCATCAGCTTTTCCTGAGCTGCAGCCACTGCTTTGCCCAGAGCCGCGCCGGGATTTTTACCCATTGTGCCGCAGAGCACGCACCCAGAGAGCCCTGCCCCATACCGGGCAATGTAGGAGCGGGAGAGAAAGGAGCCCATACTGTGGCCCATCCAGAACAGGGGCAGTCCAGGATAAGCCTCCTGGGCCTGGGCCCGCAGAGCGTGCAAATCCTGAATCACACACTCCCAACCGTTCTTGTCGGCAAAATGCCCCTTGATTTGGGCTGAGCGTCCGTGGCCCGCGTGGTCGTTCATATACACGGCAAAACCCTTCTCTGCCAAGAACCGGGCAAACTGGCCATAGCGGCCGCTGTGCTCCGCCATGCCATGGGCAATGACCAGCAGAGCCTTTGGCTCCTCGCCTAGCCAGCTGCGGGAGAAAATCTGCCCCCACCCGCTGGACGCAGGACGGAACCACTCTTTTATGGTAACAGACATACCAGCGCCTCCTTAGAAAAGGTCCAGAACATGGCAGGGCTTCCGATAGAAGACCTGCTCCAGGCCCGAGGTGTTGTTTACCCGAATATCCGGGGTCATGCCAATGCTTGCTGTGTCCCGGGCCCCGCCCAGCAGCACCGCCAGATTTCCCACATCCAGCTCCACGTCCGCTGGGGAGCCGGTCTTCGCCAGCCGTTCCACCCGGTTCTCCCGGCCTGGGGCAAAGTCCAGCAAAAAGCGGCCGTTGTTCTCCGGAAGGATACTGTCCGTCACATCCAGGGTCAGCTGCCCTGTCCCCTTGCACAGGCAGAGTTTCAGCAGGGCCTCCACATTCACTGCCCGGGCCATGCCGTTAAGGGCCGCCCGACAGTCCATGCCGGAGACCTCTGGCAGCAGGCAAATCAAATCCATGTGGCCGGGCACACAGAACTGAATCTCCTGGAAATTGGCAATAAAAGCACTGTGTACAAATTTCAGCAGCCCAATCAGGGCCCGGGGGCTGGTGAACAGCAGCCCGTCCGTAGAGGAGAACTCCGGCACACAGTGGAGAGCCTCCTTCACCCGGGAACCTACCAAAAAACCTCCTGGCACGCCGGTCTCGTCCTCCCAGAGGAAAACCCAGCGGCGGTTGGCCAGGGGCTTATCCCCCTCCAAATCCTTGTCAAACACCTTCCGCAGGCAGGAGAAGTTTGTGTCCCCATACATCCGGTTATACACATCCAGCAGAGGGGAGAGGTCATCCCCAGGCATCAGCTGGCGGACTCTGCCTCCAGCCTGAGGCAGGCGCTTCAAATCCGGGAGCTTTACAGTCCAGCGGACGCTCTGCCCAGCAGAGGCAAAGCCGAACTGCCGGTAATAGGCTGTGCTGAAAGGGTACAGATGGGAGAGGGCAAAGCCGTTGTCATACATCTCCCGCAGGGCCAGCTCCATGCAGGCCCGGATGGCTCCGCCCCGGCGCTCGGCGGGCAGGGTGGCCACGCCCCCTACCCCGCCCATCTTCACAGTATGGCCGTCAAAGCGGCTTGTCTTGTTGTTGATAACAATGGAGGCAGCCAAAGGCCCGCCTTCAGCATGGGAAGCGCCGTACAAATCCTCATTGGGCTCAGCCTTATCGGTTTTGGCCTTTTCCAGCTCCTTCTCCTGCTCGAATACGCCCTCAAAGGCCACAGCCATAGCCCGGCGGGCCTGCCAGAATTCCTCGGGCCGCAGTTTTCTCGCGAACATAAAAGTGAGCCTCCTTTACTCCTGGGTTTACACATTAAACCGGAACAGCACAATGTCCCCGTCCCGCATCACATATTCTTTGCCCTCTGAGCGGACCAGGCCCTTGTCCTTGGCAGCGGCCATGGTGCCGCAGGCCATCAAATCATCAAAGCTGATGACCTCTGCCCGGATAAAGCCCCGCTCAAAGTCTGTGTGAATCTTGCCCGCTGCCTGAGGGGCCCGGGTGCCCTTCTCAATGGTCCAGGCCCGGACCTCGTCCTTGCCCGCGGTCATGTAGGACATAAGCCCCAGCAGGGAGTAGCAGGCAGTGATAAGCCTGTCCAGTCCGGATTCGCTGAGCCCCAAGTCGCTGAGGAACAGCTCTTTCTCTTCTGAATCCAACCCGGCGATTTCCGCCTCCAGCTGGGCGCAGATGGGCAGAACGGCAGCATGCTCCTTCTCTGCCGCGGCCTGTACAGCCTGGAAGCTGGGGTTATCCTCTACCCCGCTTTTGAAGTCCTCCTCGCTGAGGTTGGCGGCAAAAATAATGGGCTTGTTGGTCAGCAGGGAGACCGAGGCCAAAAGCTCCGCCTCCTCAGGGGAGCAGTCCACACTGCGGGCGGAGTTCCCGGCCTCTAAAGCCTCCCGCACGGAGAGGAAAAAGTCCAGCTCAGCCTGGTACTTTTTGTCTGCTTTCAGCAGCTTCCGGGTCTTGTCAATACGCCTGTCCAACACCTCAATGTCTGAGAGAATCAGCTCCAAATCAATGGTCTCAATGTCCCGGGCAGAGTCAATGCTGCCCTCCACGTGGACAATGTCCCCGTCCTCAAAGCAGCGCACCACATGGACCACCGCGTCCACCTCCCGGATATTGGAGAGGAACTTGTTGCCCAGGCCTTCCCCCTTAGAGGCGCCCCGAACCAGGCCCGCGATGTCCACAAACTCAATGGTGGCAGGGGTGAACTTGTTGGGCTCGTACATATCCCGCAGCTTTTCCAGGCGCTTGTCCGGCACCATGACCATGCCCACATTGGGCTCAATGGTACAGAAGGGGTAGTTGGCGGACTGAGCGCCCGCATTGGTAATGGCATTGAACAGGGTGGACTTGCCTACATTGGGCAGGCCCACGATTCCGAGCTTCATATATATCATCCTTCCAATTTTATATAGATTATATTAAAGTGCATGATTCCCGTGCCCGGCTCCCGGTGCAGACGGCAATCAAGGGTTCCAGCCCGCAGGGCGGCAGGGAGCTCAGCCGCTCCATCATATCCGGCACAGCGGTAAAGCCGCTTTCTCTGTTTTGGCGGCAGTACTCCTCCCCTTCACCGCAAATCCACCCGGCCAGGGCCCGGGCCAGGCACTCCTCCAGGGCATGGGCCTGGCTGCTTTCCGACTGGCCGTGGAGATAGCCCAGAGCAGAGAGCTTATCCCAATCCGCAAACTGGGCCAGGCCAAACTGCCGCAGAGCCTTCAAAATGGCTGGGCGGCTGCCATGCAGTATTAGGTGCATGGCCTCATGTACCATTACGGAGGGGGAAAAGCAGCCGGAAACCACGTACAGGGTTCCGCCGGAGACAGCGAAGTCTGCCAGGGACGGCGCTTGGAGCAGATTGGGCACAAAGCAGAGCCGGGGCGTCCCAGGCCAGCCATAACGGTCCAGCCGGGCCTGCAGGCTGTCAATTTCCGGCGGAAGCTCCTGGAACCGCGCGGTTACCTGGGACTCATAGGGCCTCCAGGTTTTCTCAAAGCCCGGCAGCTGCTGGATTGCCTCCAGCAGCTCTGGCAGCCGGACAATCCAATTCCAAAACTCCTGGTCATGGACGCTGGGAGAGCCGCAGGAGGTCAAAAAGGCACGGTAGGCCTCCCAACCGCCGGACAGCATCAGGCAGGCTGCTGACAGCTCTGAGCCCCGGGGATACCAGGGGTTCACCTCCACCCTGTCTGTCCGGGCCAGGGAGAAATACGCCCTGATTTTGGAAGGGGCCGGGACAGCGGGCAAGGCAGCAAGGACTTCTCCCGCGGCCTTATCCTTCGGGTCGGTCAGGCTGTAGCCGCTGAGGAGCAAGCCGCACCAGGCGGTGAATAAATCTTTGTGTATGAGCAAATTCAATGAGATTCCCTCCAATATGTTTGTGTTTCATATCAGAGAGCGCTCCAACTGGTTCCCATCCGGATACCTCCTTGCGGGAAAAACTCAAAATACATACTTTTTGAGAGAAAGCGGCTTTGCACGCTTATCTTTACAGAAAGTATACTATATTATAGCATACCCTCTCTTGGTTTTTCAATATCCCCGCGAATTTGGGGATTGTCCAAACCGCAGAGATAATTATCTGTGTTCCCCCGCCCGTAGGGCGGGGGAACAGAAAAACTCCTCGGAACGGACACTCCCGCGAATTTGCCTGGGCATCAAGGGCTCAAATGACTGCTATCCATAAAAGCCCACCCGCTTCAGCCAGGGGCGGCCCCGGGACTGGCGCACTGCCAGCACAGCGCCCACAGCCTCTGCCTCCTGGGCCAGGATAATCCGCCGGGCACCTATCACAGTTCCCGCACAGGCCAGGGTCAGGGCTCCGTCCGGCAGCTTCCAGTATAAATCAAAGGCTTCCACCCGCTGGCTATGGGCGATGTCTTCCTCTATTACACAGAATTGGGGGGGCAGGCTCTGGGGAAAGTCAAACTCCAGCCAGCCCTGGCGCAGCGGCCCAGGAGCGGCTTCCAGCAGCGGACGGGCTGTCATCTCCTGAATTCTCTGCCCCAGGCCCGCCAGAGCGGCTAGGTCGGCAGGGGCAATCCGCCCGTCCCGGGCAGGGGGCACGTTCAGAAGCAAAGAGCAGTTCCGGCCCACGGACTGCAAATAGAGCTCCCACAGCCGCTCTGAGGACTTTACGGCTCCATCCTCTTCCGGGTGATAGAACCAACCCGGCCGGATGGACACATCCACCTCCGCTGGGTACCAGCAGAGCCCCTCAGCCTGGGCCAGCACCTGCCGGGAGCCCAAATCCTCGTCCCCGGAGAGCAGGGTCTGCATTTTTCCAGCTTCCTCCTCCGCGTGCTGAGAAAGGGCCTGGACAATCTCTGCCTGGGTCAGGCTGGCCGGCACCACGGAAAATTCTGAGGTACGGGTCTTCCCCGCTTCATTGCCTACCCAGCGCAAATCAGGCCCGCATACAGCCATGCAGGCCTGGGGCTGCAGGCTCCGCACCACCTGATAGTACCGCTCCCAGTCGTAGGAGAAGTCTTTGGCGTTCTGGCCCTTTGCCCCGTCAAACCACACCTCAAACACCGGGCCATAGCCGGTGAGCAGCTCTGTAAGCTGGGCGCAGAAAAAGTCGTTGTAAGCCGCTGTACCATAGCTGGGCTCATGCATGTCCCAAGGTGAGAGATACACCCCAAAGGCCAGCCCGGCCTTTTGGCAGGCTTCTGCGGTCATGGCCACAATGTCCTTGCCGAATCCGCTGTGCATAACAGAGAAGTCTGTCTGAGCTGTGTTCCACAGGCAGAAGCCATCGTGGTGCTTGCAGGTGAGGATTAGCCCAGAGGCTCCCGCGGACTTTACAGCCTCTGCCCACTGCTCCGGGTGGACTTCACTCAGCTCAAAGTCAGCCGCTGTCTCCTGGCCGCAGCCCCATTCCCGGCCAGTGGCGGTGTTCATGCCAAAGTGGACAAAGCAGTAGAAGGGCCGCTGGGCCTGGCTCAGCTGGGCCGCAGAGGGCCGCACCCTCAAATACCGCTGGACCTCCCCATCCATACGGGGGAGGCCCTGATTGTCAGTCAGCCAGTTCTGCTCTAGTTTTGCGTCTCGCCGTGTCATGGTATGTCACATCCTTTGTGTTTTTCAGGAACTCGGGACCAGGTCTTGTAATGGTATTATAGGGCCGGATTGCGCTGTTGTCAACGGGATTTTTCCCAGGAGAAAGCAGGGCGCCTGGAAAAAAGCCCCCAGCTTTCCCGCCGGACCATCGGAGCGGGAGAGCCAGGGGCTTTTCTCTTTCTCTTTCACTTTCTGACCTGACTACTTTCCGCTCAGATTCTGCGCCTTGTCCAGAATCCCGGCAGCAATCACCGCCGCCTCCTGGCGGGTGATATAGTTAACGCGGTTCAAAAAGAGGTATAACCTCTGAGGTCATACCTCTTTTTGAACCTGGCGGTACGGGCGCGCCCGCACCGCCCTGCTTGAAAATCGGTATTTACACCGATTTTCAAGTGCGTTTACTATAAAGCTCTGCGGCCGGAAATTGTCCTTGGAATCCCGGGTCATCACCTTCTCCGCCCCCACCTGGGCAATCTGCTTCTCTGCCCACTGGGCAATAGGATTCTTCGCCTGTTCCGCGGTGTACCGCTCCATGCTCTCTTTGAACATCTGGTAGAACTCCTCTTTGCTCATCTCATTGTCCTCCTTCAAAAAATTCTCAATCATACTCAAAAACCGCTCCCAGCCCATGTCCAGGGTCCGGTGAGGACAGTATTTGCCGTTGTAGTCCTGGTGTTTGGTAACCCTGTCCATGCCCCAGCCGAACACCTGAAGCAGACTGGCAATGTACTGGGCGGCGTTTTTCTCCGCTTGGATGAACTGGGCCCCGCCGGACGCGGAGTAGCAAATCTCAATGTGGATGCCCTCCCGGTTGCCCTGGCCGCTGCCATCGCCGCAGGCCCAGGCATTGCGCTCAAAGGGTATGCCCTGGACAATCTCCACATCATCCACCGCTGCGTGGAAGGCCATCTCGCTGTCATTGCGGACCATGTAGGCCACCTCGTTCTGGGCAGAGGCATCGTTGCCTGTGTTGTGCACCACAATGCGGGTGGGCTTCATGGGGTATGGGCACTTGAGGCTGTACCCCTCTGGGGGAACCAGATTTTTGCGGATGGGTACCATTATCAGTCCTCCTTTGGTTTGTCATGGCCCTTTGGCCGTCTTCACGACTGTCTTCACTGCCGTTCGGATAACTTGTCTTTCTGTTTTGGCTCTTTATACGTCATAGCGAGCGAACTGTCAGAGAGCCCCTGGGTGGTGGGGTCATTGATTACCCCCAGCAGGGACAGCAGCACAAAGGCCGTGTTCACAAAAGAGAGGAGCCGGTTCCCCAGCTCCCCCAAGTCAATGGTAACGCCAACCACCGCTGCCCCAGCCTGTATCAGCAGGAGCAGGGCGGGCACCAGAGCCAGCCAAAAAGCCTTATTCTTGATATGGACCTTCCAGTTCAGCATGGTAAAAACCTCTCTTTCCCGGGCTATAGCATCTCGAATTTACCCAGCAAAAAGGCACCAAGCGCCGCCACTAAGATACCCAGAATCTGTTTGATTGTGTCCTCCCAGCGCCGGGCGGGCTTCATCTCAATCTCAGACAGGCGCTTGCTGAGCAGGTCAATGGACTTAGCCAGGTTTTTTAGGGTACTCATAATGTTGTCATATTGCAGGCTGTGCGCTAAGTCGCCCTTTTCTCGTGTGTGAAATTGCTCAAAAATTTGCTCATGCCTGTGGGAATTCTGCCGCCGCAGCTCATTGAACGCCTCTTTCAGCTCACCCAAATCCCCTTCCAGTTCCCGGGCCTTGATAAGCCCCAAACACTCCCACTGGGGTTCGATGGGCCACACCTCCCATCATTTTCGTGCCGTTCATTGGCTCAGGCCTGCTTTATCAGGGCCACAGTAGTATTATATCTGAATCCCTGCCATAGGTTTTCCGGATGCCGCCGGTTTGAGTGCGGCCGGTGATGGCCTTGGCACTCTCGTCCTCGTCCACAGAAATGCTGCCAAGTTTCTTCGCGCTCAGGCTCGCAGTACCTGGCGGTTCTTTGGCCAGTGCATGTCCAGGGCGTTGGGGGCTTCAATCCCACTGATTCCGGTGAAGGAAAGAGAAAAAAGAAGGGGCCTCCCGTAGGAGAGCCCCTTCTCTATGCCGCTGATTCATAAAGCGCCCTGTCTTAACTGCCTCTTTTGAACCGCGTCCGTTATTCTCACTGGGTTAAAATAACCGCCACTGCCTCATCACAGCCTGCGGCTGTAAATTTTACCTTAATTTCTCCGGCAGAATCCAGGCTGCGGATTACAGCCATTACCCGGCCGTCCCAAGTGGGGCACTGGTTGGCTTGGTAGCTGCCCTCTGTGCTGGGGGCGGCAGAGCCAAAGCCCAGCAGGACCCCTGGGCCCTCTACCTCTGCGGTTACCTCTTTCTGCTCCCAGCGGTTCCAGTTCCCAGCAGCGTCGATTAGGTCAGCGGTAATGAACGCCAGGCTCTGTCCTCCGGCAGGCATGGTGTCCCTGTCCGGCGTTAGGCGCAGGGCTGCGATTGGGCCCGCGGTGGTTAAGGTGTCTCTGCCAGTCTCTATGCCATTTTCGTAAGCTATGGCAGTGAGCTGGCCAGGCTGGTAATCCACCTCAAACAGGGTGGTAAGGCTTTCCAGTGCCCCGGCCTTTTTCCGTCCCAAAGACTGCCCGTTTAGAACCAGCTCCACCTCTTCGCACCTAGCCAGCACTCGGACCCAAACTGGCTTGCTCTCATAGCCCGGAAAGGTCCAGGAGGATAAGCAGTCCGCGTATTTCCAACCATTTTTGTCAAACCTCATCCCGTGGCGGTCGGCTCGCTCCACTGCCAGATAGGGGCCCTTGGATAGGCCAAAAGCGACCTCTCGCAGAAAACTTACTGGCCTGCGGCTGGCGTTTAGGTCGATATCTCCGCAGTAGGCCAAACGGTCCGGCCAGCTGCCTCTGATTCTGGTATGGCTGCCCTCGTAGTGGGGAATGCCAATGCCCGCTTCGCCCAGATAGTCGTAACCGGTCCAGGTGAAATCGCCAATTACATGGTGGCAGCGCTCTGCAATTTCCCACAGCCGGGGAATCTCCGGCGGATAGGTTTCGCTGCCCACTACCACCCGCTCTGGGTGGTTTTTGTGCTCCAGCTCGTGCCGGGCAGTCAGGTAGTTGTACCCCACCACATCCACTGACGAGGCGGCAGGCTCCACTCTGTCTGTCAGTATATCCTCTACAGAGAAGGCGTCCATGGCCAGCTGGCCCGCGCTGCCCATAAGTTGGTTAAGCTCCTCAGCTCCTGCGCCTTCTGTTTGGAGCGCCTCAGGCTGGGGATTTTGGAATTTTTTCATCATGTCCGGCACGTCCGCTACGGCCAGCAGGCCGTTGAGGCCAAAGGTGCTGTACCGGGTTGGGTCCTGCCGCCGCATCTCCTCAGCAATCTGCCGGTTCAGCTTCCAGCCGGAAACAAGGCCGATTTCGGGAATCTCGTTGCCAGTGCTGTACAGCACCACGCTGGGGTGATTGTAATCCTTATCAATCATCTGCTCCAAAACAGTTTCCCAGCTGCTGTGGAAGTCCAGTCCAAAATCGCTGGGGTTCATGGGGACGTTCCACATGTCTGACAGCTCGTCCATCACGAAAAGCCCCACTTCATCGCAGGCCTGCAGCAAAGAGGGGCCTGCAGGATGGTGGGCACTGCGAATGGCATTGAACCCTGCGGCCTTTAGCTTTTTCATGCGGAACCGCTCTGCGTCCAAAAAGCCAGCTGCGCCAATGATGCCGTTGTCGTGGTGGATACATGCTCCCCGCAGCTTAGTCTCTTTCCCATTCACCCGCAGGCCCTGACGGGCGTCCAAGGCCAAGGTGCGGATACCGGTTCTATCCTCCCACTGGTCCAGTACCGCATCACCATCCCGCAGGATTAGACGGCAGGTGTACAGGGAGGGGGTATCCGGCGACCAAAGAGCAGGAGCATCCACAGTAAGCTGGGTGTGCCACAGGTTTTCATCTTCACTGGCAACAGCAGTCTGGATAGTCCGCTCTGCCGCTAACTGGCCGGCAGAATCAAAAAGGCTTGCCTCCAAGATAAGGCGCTGGGGCTGAGGCTGGCTATGGGCAATTTTCCCCTCCAGCCGCAGAACAGCGTAACCATCCTCCAGAGAAACAGTGGTAACCCGCTGCTTTCCTGGCACAAACCAGGTTTTTCCTCCCTGCAGGAGCCACACATCCCGGTAAATGCCTGAACCGGGATACCACCGGGAAGAGCACTCGTCGTTGAGAGCAAGCACCTTCAGGGTGTTTTCTTCCCCATAGTTTAGGTGAGAGTCCAGACACACATGAAAGCCTGTGTAACCGTGGGGATTCCCCGCTATAAAATGGCCATTGAGATAGACCATGGCCTGACGCATTACCCCCTCAAACTCCAAGATAATGGTTTCCTGCTCCCATTCTGCAGGCGCGAAAAAGGTTTTCAGGTATGTATAGCATTTTGCGGGATAAAAGCCATACTGGGTGCCGCTGATGCTGTCAGGGTCCCGCTCCTCTTCAATCATAGCATCGTGGGGCAAGGTAACAGGTCTGCCCTCCTTGCTGGGGGCAAAAATCGCATCGAAGGGGCGCTCCATGCCAGATTTCACAGTCCAGCCCTGATTGAATCGTGTTTTTCTCATAATTCCTTCCCATAATGTGTTAATTGTTTGAGGATATTGTACCATAAAATGGCTGTGTTTGCAACTGCGGAAAAGTTCGCAAGGGACAATCCCACCAACAGTAAGTGCGGATATACCGTGTCCAGCGTCAGCAACCCTGGGCAGCTTCTTTTGAGAGATACGTGTACAACAGCCACAGTCACTTATCATGCCGGGTCAGTTCTTCACGCTCTTTACAAACTGTATAGCCCAGAGGAGTGTTCAAACTAAAGATTTCATGGTATAATGGTTAGGGTAAAAAAGAACAGGAGGGGCATAGATAAAGATTCTCAAACTATGAATGCTCGAGAAGCGGATTAAGGCGGGGTGCAACACATTGGGAACCAGTGTAAGGAGGAGTGCGGCATAAGGCATATATCACAACTATAGTCCTAAAACCATATGCGCGCAAAAGTAATCCTCATTTCGCGCACTGACAGAAGGTTTCGGCGTCTATTTGATACGAGCCGCGAAAGAGGGCAAGCTCCATTTCTTTTGCATAGCATGAAAAGCGATAGGATAAGGAGTTACAAATATCGCACATTTTGGTATTGACAAGGCGCAGGGGAAGTGATATATTTATAACGTTGAGAGTTAGAAATATATCACTTGGAGGAATGGAACATGAACTCAAAAGTTACCTTAAAGGAAATGGTAGCAACAAAAATTATTTATGCGATGCTTCTGGTCTTATATTACTGGATGTGGGCCAGGCGGGACTGGCATGAGTATTATATGACCATCCAGAATATGGTCGTTGTCTTCACAGTCATATTCTTTTCACTGCGGGCAGGCCGTATCATCAAATTCAGCAAAGAGGAAAAGGACGAGCTGGCAGTTCAAAATCTGCGCAGGACAGACGCCATCGCGTTAAAAATCATGGTTGTTTCCACTGCGGCAATTGCCTTTGCGTGCGCTGTCTCGTTCATAGACGGAGCGCTGGCAGGCTATGCGCTGGTGGGAATGATATTGGTCCTGGCCATTATACGGTTCATCATATTTTGGGTTATGGACAGTAAGGGGATCTGATGTGGCTCTAAAAACAAAAATCAAAGAATATCGGGAGAGAGCAGGACTAAAACAAAGTGAGCTGGCAGAATTAGTCCATGCGCGGCGAGAAACTATCGTACATCTGGAAAATGGGAAATACAATCCGTCGCTGAAAATGGCCATGGAGATTGCGAAGGTCTTTCATGTGACAGTGGAAGAGTTGTTTGAATTTACAGAGGACTGATTTCGGTGAAATACAGTAAACGCGCTTGAACATCGGTAAAAACCGATTTTCAAGCAGAGCGGCGCGGGCACACCCGTGCCGCCAGGTTCAAAAGAGATGGTACCTCTAAGGTCACACCTCTTTTGAACTGCGTTAACTATATCCCAGCCTTTGTGCTGTATAGGATTCGCTGCACTGTTTTTTATGAATTCAAGGACGAAACCGGACACTGCGCCCGGTTTCGTCCTTTTGCTATTTGCTATTTCCGGCCTGCGGAAACAGCGAATCTATAATGTCACATTGGCGACCCCACAGGTCACCCACATACTATCAAAAAAACGGATGGAGAAACACTCCATCCGTTTTTTATGTTATAACAAATTTGAATTCCAAATAGGAGGGAAGGAAATGCAAGGGAAAGTATATGGGTACATACGGGTCTCCAGCACGGACCAAAATGAAGACAGGCAGATGATTGCCATGGGCGAGAGAGCAGTGCCGCCAAGGAACATTTTTGTGGATAAGCGGTCAGGCAAGGACTTTGAGCGGCCACAGTACAAACGCATGGTGAAACGGCTGCGGCCCGGCGACCTGGTGTATGTGAAAAGCATCGACAGACTGGGCCGCAACTACACGGAGATTCTGGAGCAGTGGCGAATCCTGACCAAAGAAAAGGGGGTAGATGTGGTTGTGCTGGATATGCCGCTGCTGGACACCCGCCGGGAAAGGAACCTCCTGGGCTCGTTTATCAGTGATTTGGTGCTGCAGGTGCTGTCTTTTGTGGCGGAAAGCGAACGAACTAATATTCACCAAAGGCAGGCGGAGGGAATCGCCGCCGCCAAGGCCAGGGGCGTTAACTTCGGACGGCCCCGCCGGAGCCTTCCGGCAAACTTCCACACCCTGCACAGGGCGTGGCGAGAGGGAAAAATGACCCTGCACCAGGCGGCTCAGGACTGCGGTCTGCCAGACACCACCTTCTACAACGCAGTAATCCGAGCGGAGAAGAACGAAAAAGGAAAATGAACCAAACAAGCCAAATAAGCCATAAAAACGCCCATTCGGAAATGTGTAGTTATTCGAATGGGTGTTTTTTATGGCTTTGTTTCCTTGCTACACCCTATATATCGGCGGGTTCTGGAAAAAGTTAAGGGGTAATTCGAAAAAATATCAAACTCCAAAAGGCACACTCTTTGGAAAAAAACAGCAGGGAGGCGAGGGAAATGAACGCAGGTTTTGAGCAGATAAAAGATTTGTTTGCCTCTGAAAACGGGTCAGCGGACGAGATGAAGGCCCAGGTACAAAGCCTGGCCCAGGATATTGTCTGCGCGTTGAAGGAGCAGGCCCCCGCCCACAGCCAGGAACTGCTGAGCGTGCTGGTTTCCGAGCTGTTCCTGTCCGCGACCAAGCTCACCATGAAGGAGGAGCGCCGGAAAAAACAGGCAGAGGGCATTGCAAAAGCGAAAGCCAGAGGCGTAAAGTTCGGCACCCGGCTGCGGCCCCTGCCCGACAACTTCGAGCAGGCCAGGCTTTCCTGGAGGAACCAGGAAGTGAACCTGAAAGAGGCCGCCAGCCTGTGCGGTATGCCCCCCTCCACCTTCTACGACGCTGTCCAGCGGGTGGAGCGTTCGGCGGGCAAGTGAAATTTTAATGGGGAGGGAGCCCTATGCTGTCTTTACGATTGAAATCAGGAGAGTATCTGACCATTGGAGACAACATCATCGTCCAGGTGTTCCGGCAGAAGGGGAACAGCATCGAGGTGGCCGTGCAGGCCCCGAAACAGGTGCCAATCTGCCGGGGCGGGCTGTACGAGCAGGAGAACCAGCGGCCAAAGGGGCTGAAAGAGGCCCCCGCGCCGCGAATGAAACAGTGATTTCACCCGGTTCCGGGCCGGTTGAAATAGAGCGCCTAAGGGTTCCGCTTGGCCAGCGGGAGCCGTGGTGCGCAAGCCCCAGGGCCCACGACGAACGTGAGCCTGCACATAACGCAGAAGATAATTTTAAGGAGAGAAAATTATGCGTATTCAACACAATATCATGTCCATGAACGCCTATCGGAACTACAACAACAACGCTTCCGCTCTGTCCAAGAACCTGGAGAAGCTGTCTTCCGGCTACAAGATTAATCGCGCCGGTGACGACGCCGCTGGCCTGGCCATTTCCGAGAAGATGCGCGCCCAGATTAAGGGCCTGGAAGCTGCTTCCAAGAACGTGAAGGACGGCATCAGCCTGGTAAAGACCGCTGAGGGCGCTATGCAGGAGATTCAGGACATGCTGAGCCGCATGAAGTACCTGGCCACCCAGTCCAGCAACGGCACCTATGACGACGACGTGGACCGCAAGGCCCTGCAGGACGAGGTTGACCAGCTGAACTCTGAAATCAACCGTATCGCCGATTCCGCCAACTTCAACGGCACTAAGCTGTTGGATGGCTCTTTGGCTGGTGCTGGCGCTTCCGGTGGCTCTGCTGCTACAACACTGGAAACAACTACAGTTGACGCGACTACCGGTAAGTTTGATATGACACAGGCGATTGCCGACCTCACCGCTACTGCAAATGGCGATAAGGTTAGTATTGGATTTGACATTTCCGATAAAAATGGCAAGGTAGTCGAAACAGTAAATGTTGAGTTCACGGTTGTTGATGATGGCACAACAGCTAAGCTGGTTACTGCAGACGGCAAAGAATATGCCGCGACTCAAGGTGGCGTAAAGGGCACAGAAGTTGCTGCCGCTGTATTGAGCGAATTGCAGAAGAACAGCACAGTGAAGGGCAACTTTAATGTTGCTAACAATTCTGGCAAGATAGAGTTTACCGCCAAAAATTCCGGTGCTGACGCTCTGCGTGTCACAAAGGTTTCTGTTGCAGAGACCGCGAAAGCAACAGGTGCGGTTACAGTAACTGACAACTCTATGACAGTTTCCAAGGCTCCCGCTGATGAGTATGAAGCTGTTGACCTTAGCAAAGCTACAATTTGGGATGGGAAAGATAAGACGCTTGAGGACGCTATTTTTGAGGTGGCTGGCGAGAAGTTTGTCTTCATCAAGAATGGTACCAACCTTACCGATGACCAGAAGAAGATGCTCAATGATGCAGGCGTTGGCAACAACTATGTTATTGCTGCCGGTACTACCCTTGCAGCTGCTGACGTTACCAAAATGGCGACTGCTATTGGTGCGGCAACAGGGTTAGAGGCTCAGCAGGGCGCTGTTGCTGCTGGTGCGTTTACTCCTGGCACTACTGGTACATTCGTATCTCTGAAGGGTGCCTCTGGCTCCGCTAATGGCGGCGGCCTGCAGCTCCAGATTGGCGACACCAGTGATGATTTCAACCAGCTGAACGTGATTGTTGGCGACCTGCACGCTAAGGCTATCGGCGTTGCCGGCGTTGACATCAGCTCCATCAACGGCGCAACTGCTGCCATTGATGACATCAAGAACGCCATCAACACCGTTTCCGCTATCCGCGGCAAGCTGGGCGCAACCCAGAACCGTCTCGAGCATACCGCCAACAACCTGAGCGTTATGACCGAGAACATTCAGGACGCTGAGTCCACCATCCGCGACACTGACGTGGCTGACGAGATGATGGCTTACACCAAGAACAACATCCTGATTCAGAGCGCTCAGGCCATGCTGGCCCAGGCCAACTCTGTGCCCCAGGGCGTTCTGCAGCTGCTCCAGTAAGAGCAATCTGCGCAGCTGCTCCAGCAAGTCAATTTTTTCCATACCCCTCTGTGGGCATGATAGGTTGGGCCGGGCTTTTGCCCGGCTCAATTTTTTTGCCTGCCCGCGGAAAAATAAATATTTTTTGCCGGGACTTCACTTGCTTTTTCGGCGGTTTCTGCTATACTTAGGGGAGAGGGGCAGCTTGCCCCCCATGACTTTTTACCCCGAGAAGGAGGTCCCTTATGCAGTCCATCCAATACCCCAAAATTGGCATCCGCCCGGTGATTGACGGCCGCTGGGGCGGCGTGCGGGAGAGCCTGGAGGCCCAGACCATGGGCATGGCCACCATGGCCGCCGCGCTGATCAGCTCCAACCTGAAATACCCTGACGGCACCCCGGTCCAGTGCGTCATCAACCAGGGCACCATTGGCGGTGGGGCAGAGGCCGCCCAGTGCGCCCGGTATTTTGCCGCCCAGAACGTGACAGCCACCCTCAGCGTCACCCCCTGCTGGTGCTATGGCTCTGAAACCTTTGACATGGATTCCCAGACCATCAAGGCTGTGTGGGGCTTTAACGGCACCGAGCGGCCCGGGGCCGTGTACCTGGCCGCGGTTATGGCCGCCTATGCCCAAAAGGGACTGCCCGCCTTTGCCATCTATGGCCATGACGTGCAGGATTTGGGCGACAGCTCCATCCCCGCTGACGTGGCGGAGAAAATCCTGAAATTCGCCCGGGGCGCGGTGGCTGTGGGCTGGATGAAGAACAAGGCCTATGTGAACCTGGGCGGCGTGGCAATGGGCATTGCGGGCAGCTACTGCGATGCGGATATGTTCCAGAAATACCTGGGCATCCGGGCCGAGTGGGTGGATATGAGCGAGATTCTCCGCCGGATTACCCTGGAAATTTACGATAAGGACGAGTACCAGCGGGCCTTGGGCTGGATAAAGGCCAACTGCAAAGAGGGCTTTGATTTGAACGCGGGCAAGGCTTTGCCGGAAATCATCACTAAGTCCAAGGTGGTGCCCGCGGATAAGGACTGGGAGTTCATCGCCAAAATGACCATCATTGTCCGGGATATCCTCTGCGGCAACCCCAAGCTGGGCGAGCTGGGCTGGCACGAGGAGGCCTTGGGCAAAAACGCTGTGGCCGGGGGCTTCCAGGGCCAGCGCCAGTGGACAGACTGGCTGCCCAACGCGGACTTTACCGAGGCCATCATGGCCTCCACCTTTGACTGGAACGGCAGAAAGGCCCCCACTCCCTTTGCCACTGAGAATGACACCCTCAACGGCGTGGCCATGCTCCTGGGCACTTTGGTGAGCAATACCGCCCCTTGCTTCCACGATGTGCGCACCTATTGGAGCCCCGAAGCCTGTGAGCGGGTCACGGGCCGCAGGCCGGAGGGCGTGGCCAAGGATGGCTTTATCCATCTTATCAACTCCGGGGCCACGGCTCTGGACGGCTCCGGCGCCGCGAAAAACCCGGAGGGCCAGGGCTGCATGAAGCCCTTCTGGGAGATGACAGAGGAGGATGTGTCCGCCTGCCTTGCGGCCACGGACTGGTGCCGGGCCAATTACGAGTATTTCCGGGGCGGCGGGTTCTCCAGCCACTTCCGCTGCCGGGCGGAGATGCCTGTCACCATGCTGCGGGTGAACATGGTGGACGGCGTGGGCCCGGTGCTCCAGCTTGCCGAGGGCTGGACCGCTGACCTGCCGGACGAAATCCACACTGTCATTGACAAGCGCACGGATGCCAGCTGGCCCACCACCTGGTTCGTGCCCAAGCTCACCGGCCAGGGGGCTTTTGGGGATGTATACAGCGTGATGGCCAACTGGGGCGCCAACCACGGGGTCACGGTATACGGCCACGTGGGCGCGGAGCTGATTACTTTGGCCTCCATGCTGCGCATCCCGGTGAACATGCACAATGTGGAGCCGGGCCGGGTGTTCCGCCCCCACGCCTGGGCTGCCTTTGGCACAGAGGACGCCCAGAGCGCGGACTACCGGGCCTGTCAGACCTACGGGCCCCTGTACGGCTGAGAGGAAAAGGGAAAAAGGCGAAAATAGACTTGATGTTTCCAGTATGGTATGCTATATTGTTAATAGGATTCGGCGGGTGTTCGCAGACCTTAGGGCGTGTTCACATAAGTTGAGTATGAAGATTTTTGAGGGG
>CAJTXF010000019.1:36886-37102 GCA_910580045.1 uncultured Eubacteriales bacterium | reverse complement strand
GCCCTTTTTCAAAAGGTGGCAGGGGTTTGGGGGTGAGCGTCTGCCAGTGGCAGACAAGCTGCGAACCGACCGAGTCGGCAGACGAGACCAGCGCCCCCAAGGTCTGGCTCTTGCCCTTCGGGGCGGCGCTCACCAAAAGCCCTGCGAGGCAGCAAGTCCGGCGGCAAGCCCAAGCTGGTCAGTGGCACAAGGATAGCGCCGCCAGAGATTCCAGCC
>CAJTXF010000019.1:0-36877 GCA_910580045.1 uncultured Eubacteriales bacterium | reverse complement strand
CGGAGCTTTCCTCACTCACGGAGAGCCGCAGACCGTCTGTAGGAGCGTTGGGCCCTAAGCGTCCCCGGACACTGCCGCTATATGTTAGGAACCGGGACGTTTCCCAACTTGTCAGAATCTGCCGCTCGTCTGCTCCTCTCCCCTCCCCACCCAAATCAACCATCACTCTCTGAAAGGAAGTGCTCTTATATGCCAATCGTATTCCAAAAGCCCCATGCTCTCACTGACGCCCCCCTGCACTACTGCCCTGGCTGCACCCACGGCATTGTCCACCGGCTGGTGGCCCAGGCCATTGACGAGCTGGGCGTGGAGGGCCGCACTGTTGGCGTGGCCTCCGTGGGCTGCTCGGTGATGTGCTATGACTATTTTGCCTGCGACATGGTCCAGGCCCCCCATGGCAGGGCCCAGGCCGTTGCCACAGGCCTCAAGCGGGCCCGGCCCGAAAACGTGATTTTTACCTATCAGGGCGACGGCGACTTAGCTGCCATCGGCACTGCTGAGACAGTTCACGCCGCCACCCGGGGGGAGAACCTTACGGTTATCTTTATCAACAACGCCATCTATGGCATGACCGGCGGCCAGATGGCCCCCACCTCCCTGCCGGGACAGGTCACCCAGACCACCCCCTATGGCAGGGACACGGACACTGCCGGGTACCCGGTGAAGGTGTGCGAGCTGCTCTCCACCTTGGACGGGGTGGCTTTTGCCCAGCGGGTCACTGTGGACAGCGTGAAGAACGTGAACATCGCCCGGAAAGCCATTAAAAAAGCCTTCCAAAACCAGCTGGACGGCAAGGGGTACTCCATTGTGGAGGTACTCTCCACCTGCCCCACCAACTGGGGCCTGTCTCCTGTAGAGTCCCTTCAATGGCTGCGGGAGAACATGATTCCCTATTACCCCCTGGGGGTCTATAAGGACGTGGACGCGGGCGTGAAGAAAGGAGGCGGGGCGCTGTGAAGGATTTGAATATCATCTTCGCGGGCTTTGGCGGGCAGGGCGTGTTGTTCGCTGGAAAGGTCACGGCCTATGCCGGGCTCATCTTGGGCAAAGAGCTCTCCTGGCTCCCCTCCTACGGCCCGGAGATGCGGGGCGGCACAGCCAACTGCAGTGTCTGCATCTCGGATAAGCCCATTGGCTCTCCTCTGGTGACTTCCCCCAACGTGCTGGTGGCCATGAACCTGCCCTCTCTGGAAAAATTCATTGGCACGGTTCAGCCCGGGGGGCTGGTGATTCTGGACAGCTCTCTCATTCAGACGGAGATTGCCCGGGGCGACGTTTCTGTGCATCGGGTGCCCTCCTCCTCTTTGGCTGAGGAAAAGGGGCTCTCCGGCCTTTCCAATATGATTTTGGTGGGCAAGCTGTTCCAGGAGCTGGATTTCTGCCCAGCGGAAACCTTGGATGAAGCCATTCAGAAGTGTGTGTCCGCCCGCAGGCCCCAGATGCTGGAGCTGAACCGGCAGGCTGTGGCCCTGGGCGCGGCCCAGTAGAAAAAGGAGGAAGCATATGGGCGCTGTTTGGGAGCGGATAGAGGGCTGTGCAGCCGCCATCCGCAGGCATACGGATTTTCAGCCTGAGGCAGCCCTCGTGCTGGGCTCAGGCCTGGGAGGCTTTGGGGATTTACTACGCACCGAAGCGGCAGTAGGGTATGGGGAAATTGCCGGGTTCCCTACCTCCACTGTGCCCGGCCACGCGGGGCAGTTCCTGTTCGGGTATGTGGAAAACCGGCCGGTGGTGGTGATGCAGGGCCGAATCCACTACTATGAGGGCTACTCCATGGAGGATGTGGTGCTGCCCATCCGGGTAATGGGCGCCCTGGGGGCCAAAGAGCTGCTGCTGACCAACGCGGCAGGCGGCGTGGACCGGGGCCTTGCTCCAGGGGACTTAATGCTGCTCACCGGGCAGATTACCAGCTTTGTGCCCTCCCCGCTGATTGGCCCCAACCAGGAGGAGCTGGGTCCCCGCTTCCCGGACATGACGGAGGTATACTCCCTCCGGCTAAGGGGCAGGGCCAGGGACGCGGCGGAGCGGCTGGGCATTCCCCTCAAGGAGGGTGTCTATCTCCAAACCACAGGCCCTAATTACGAGACCCCGCCAGAGATTCAGATGTTCTCCCTGCTGGGAGCCTCCGCTGTGGGCATGAGCACTGCCTGTGAGGCCATGGCTGCCCGGCATATGGGCATGGAGGTCTGCGGCATCAGCTGTATCACCAATATGGCCGCCGGCATCAGTGAGAGGCCCCTCTCCCACGCAGAGGTGCAGGAGGCAGCGGATAAGGCAAGCGGGAACTTCCAGCGGCTGGTGTGGGAATATCTGCGGCAGGCGTAAAAAATATTCCCCCCGCAGGAGCTTAGAGTCTGTTTGAAAAATCGCAAACACCGTCTTTCTGCCCTGTCCGGGCGGATTTGTGTGTCGAAAATCCTCGTAACACGAAAGTATTACTTGCGGTTTTCTTCGTCAAACCGCACCGGCCAGGGCAAAAATCCGGCACTTTCTCTATTTTCAAACAAGCCCTAGTTGGACACAAAAAGCCCTCTGGCTTTCTTCACCCTGCCCGCGCTTATCTTCTCTCACCAGAAAGGAGAGTTACTTTGGAACCAACCTACTATCCCCCTCAGCCCCAGCCTTATCCCCAGCCCGCCTGCTATCCGCCTCAGCCCGCGGCCCCCAGCTTCCGGGCCAAGCGAATCCACACCCCCAGACGCCAGGGCCGCGCCGCGCTGAACAAAACCAGCGCTATTGTCCTTGCCCAATCAGCCCTGGGGCTCGCTCTCCAAGTGCCCATTATGGCCCTCTGCCTGAGCATGGGCGTGGATATCCTGGGGGACAAATTGCTCCTCACCCTGTTCACTGCCGCCCTCTCCCCCCTTGCCACTGGCCTGCCCGCGCTTATTTACCTTCTGGCCTCCAAGGCTGACTGGAACCAGGTTCTGCACTTCCAGAAGGTGGGCTTTTTCTCTGCCATCCCCTGGGTCCTGGCTGGCTTGGGGCTGAGCCTGGCCGGCAATTACCCCGCCTTTTTTCTGGAGACTCTGCTGGAGTATCTGGGCGCGGCCCCGCCCCCTGACGTGCTGGGCCAGGGGGACAGCTGGCTCAGCTTTGGGCTGGAATTTCTGGGGGTAGCTGTTCTGGTGCCCATGGTTGAGGAGTTCGCCTTCCGGGGCGTAATTTTCTCCACCCTGGAAAAGCACGGCACAGGCTTTGCCATTGCGGGCTCTTCCCTGATTTTCGGCCTGGCCCACATGAACCCCACCAGTGTGGTCTTTGCCACCATCGCCGGGCTGGGCATGGCCCTGGTCTACGCCAAGACCCGCAATCTGTGGGTCACTGTGGCCATCCACGCCCTGAATAACGGGATTGCCACCTTTGAGAGCTACCTGGGCCTTCTGAATCTGGGGGAGGTGAAGGAATCCCTGCTGATTGCCCTGCTGAGCATTGTGCCCATGGTGCTGGGCACAGCCGCTTTTATCTTCCTGCTGGTCCGGGGCCACAGGCGGAAGCTGACCCGGCAGGGACAGCTGGCCCTGCCCGCCCAGCTGAGCCCGGCTCCCCAGCCTGACTTCCAGCCCCCTGCCCAGCTTCCCCTCCAGCCCCAGGCGCCTGCCCGCCTGAAAGCAGGGAGCGGCATCCTGTGCCTGCTGAGCTCCCCAGTGCTGTGGGGCCTGGTGCTGGTGATGGCACTTGAGACCCTGACCATGTTCCTGTGATGGATCTGGAATTTCTGCCGGAAAAGCGCTTCATGCTCCGGGCCCTGGCCCTGGCCCGGGAGGCCGCCCAGGCAGGAGAGGTGCCTGTAGGCGCGGTGCTGGTCCGGGAGGGGCAGATTCTGGGTGAGGGCCGCAACCGCCGGGAGGCTGGCCGCAATGCCCTGGCCCACGCGGAGATAGAGGCTCTGGCCGCTGCCTGCCGGACTGCGGGCAGCTGGCGGCTCACTGGCGCCCACCTCTACGTCACCCTGGAGCCCTGCCCCATGTGCACCGGCGCGGCCATCAACGCCCGAATCAGCCGCATTGTCTATGGTGCGGACGATGCAGCGGCTGGCTGCTGCGGCACAGCGGCCAATCTTCTCACCCTGCCTGCCGCGCCCCGGATAGAGGTGTTCCCCGGTTTTTTTGGTGAGGAGGCCAGCGCCCTGCTGCGGGAGTTCTTTCAGCGCCTGCGTGAGGGCGCGTGATACCAGTCCCCATTCAGCCCAAACCCAAAAGGACGCCTGAGCTTCCTGCTCAAGCGTCCTTTTTTGTCTGAGCTATGGCTGGAATGCCCCCCTGCCCAGAGAGAGGCGGCCATTCCCGCCTTCTTCTGCCATTGGCTTACTTCGCCTGGAAATAGGCCTTAAACGCCTGATAAGCGGCGAACAAATCCACCTTGGAAATAACCTCAAAGGGAGAGTGCATGGACAGCACCGGCACGCCAATGTCAATTACGTCCGCGTTCATCCGGGCCACGTCATAGGCCACGGTGCCGCCGCCGCCCTGGTCCACCTTGCCCAGCTCGCCAATCTGCCACAGAACCCCGGCATCGTCCAAAATCTTCCGCACCCAGCCCAGGAACTCAGCGGAAGCGTCGTTGCTGCCGCCCTTGCCCCGGCTGCCCGTGTACTTGGCAATGCCCACGCCCCGGTTCAGATAGGTGGAGTTGCCCGGCTCAAAAGCAGAGATATAGGTGGGGTCCAGAGCCGCGGTCACGTCCGCGGACAGACAGCTGGACTTGCTCCACACCCAGCGGGGGTTCAGGCCCTCCGCCTCGGCCAAATCCGCCACAAAGTAGTTGAGATACTCAGAGCACAGGCCAGTATTGCCCACGCTGCCGATTTCCTCCTTGTCCGCCAGCACCACCAGGGAGGTCTTCTCCGGGGCCTCGCAGTCGAACAGGGCCTGCAGGGCCGGATAGGCACAGACCCTATCGTCGTGGCCATAAGCGCCCACCATGCTCCGGTCAAAGCCAATGTCAGCAGCAGGGAAAGCGGGCACAAACTCCAGCTCAGCGGAAATCAAATCGCTCTCCACAATGCCGTACTGCTCGTTGAGCACCTTCATAATGTTCAGCTTGTACAGCTGCTCGCCCTCAGCCTCCAGGGGCAGGCTGCCCACCAGCACGTTCAAATCCTCGCCGGAGAAAGCCTCTCCCAGCTTCTTGACAGCCTGGTCCTTGCCCAGGTGGGGCAGGATGTCCGTGATGCAGAACTGGGGGTCCCCAGGGTTCTCGCCAATGTTGACAGTGACCTCGCTGCCGTCCTTGCGGACAATCTTGCCGTGAAGGGCCAGGGGCATGGCAGGCCACTGATACTTCTTGACGCCGCCGTAATAGTGGGTCTTCAGCAGGCAGAGCTCATTGCTCTCATAGAGGGGGATGGGCTTCAAGTCAATGCGAGGGCTGTCAATATGGGCAGCGGCAATGCGCACGCCCTCAGCCGCGCCCTTTTTGCCGATAACCGCCAGGCAGATGGCCTTGCCCCGGTTGTTGTAATAGACCTTGTCGCCGGGGTTGTACTTCTTTGCGGGGTCGAACTCCACAAAGCCCTGGGCCTGGGCAGCCTCCACAGACCAGGAGACAGCCTCCCGCTCAGTCTTGGCGGCGTTGATAAAGTCCTTGTATCCCTCAGCGAAATCCATGGCCTTGGGCACGCTGGCCACACAGGCGGCACGGGCGGTTTTGGCATTGTCCAGCAGGAGCTTTTCAGCCAGCTCCTTGGTAGGGGACATTTTATTGTCTTCCATAGAAAGTACCTCTTTTCTAAAAAAATGTGTATGCTTTCCGCGAACACCTAACGGCTCGGGGCAGGGATGCACTCCCAGCAGCGCCCAAAGCCGGCGGCCGGGGTCCAGGGGGTGAGCGCGTGCCAGTGGCACGCAAGCCGCGAAGCGAACTCTCGTGCCTCTGTCGGACGTAAGCAGGGGGCTTTGAGTTCTGCCTCTCTCCATTTGCTGCGCGCGCCGCCTCTAAGGTCAAGGGCAAGGTCGTGGGGCGCTGCCCCAAACCCTGCCAGGGGCCTAACGCCCCTGGACCGCGCACTCCGTTTATTCGCCCTGCTTCGCGCCAGCTTCTGCCTCGGGTCGTCAGCTTATGCGCTTCCTGCGCTGTCAGGCGTTTTCGGAAAATCAAAAATACTGCAAATTACCAGGCTTATTATACCCCCCGCTTATCCAAAAGTCAAGGTTGGCGCAAACTTCATCCAGAATGTTTTCGCCCCTAACAGAAAGGCGCGGAAGCCTTCCCGCCTCCGCGCCTTTTTCCACACTATCCAGCTGTTATACTGTTCAGCTCTCCATAATCTGCTTATACAGCTTAATGTACTCGCCCGCAGACTTGCTCCAGCTGTTGTCGCAGCTCATGGCCCGGTCTACCAGCACGCCCCAGCCCACTTTGTCCGAGTTATAGGCGTAGATGGCCCGGTGCAGGCTGTGGAGCATGTCGCCGGTGTTATAGGTCATAAAGGTAAAGCCATTGCCCTCTCCGTCGCCGCTGTCCGTGATAGAGTCCTTCAGGCCGCCTGTCTCCCGGATAACAGGAATGGTGCCATACCGCAGGGCTATCATCTGGGACAGGCCGCATGGCTCGGACTTACTGGGCATAAGGAAAATATCCGCGCCCGCGTAAATCTTCCGGGACAGCTCGGGCACAAAGCCCAGGCACAGCACGAAGCGGCCCGGATACTTCTCCTGCATCCACTTGAAGTAGTTCTCATACTCCAAATCCCCGCTGCCCAAAATCACGATTTGGGCGTTGGAATACTCCATCACATTGTCTACGGCCTCTTTCACCAAATCCAGCCCCTTGTGGGAGACCAGCCGGGTGACCATGCCAATCACAGGCACATCCGCATCCACCTCAATGCAGAGCCGCTCCTGCAGCTTCGCCTTGTTCACAGCCTTGTTGGACTTATCCGCCTGGGTATAGTTGGCATACAGATTGCTGTCTGTCTCCGGGTCATAGTTCACGGTGTCAATGCCGTTCAGGATACCGGACAGCTTCCAGGAGCGCTCCCGGAGGATGGGGTCCAGCTTGTGGGAGAACCAGGGGTCCAGAATCTCCTGGGCATAGGTGGGGCTGACAGTGGAGACCCAGTTGGCGCACTCAATGGCGCCCTTCATCAGGTTCACATCCTTGTTGAACTCCAGCAGCTGGCTCTCATAGGCCGGGATGCCGAACACATCCTCCAGGATATCCTTGCCGTACTGGCCCTGATACTGGATGTTGTGGATGGTGAACAGGGTCTTGATGCCCGCGTACCACTCGTTGTTGGCGTAGAACAGCCGGTAATAGACCGGGACCAGGGCGGTCTGCCAGTCATTGGCGTGAATCACGTCAGGCTTGTAGTCAATGTAGGGCAGCATCTCCAAAATAGCCCGGGAGAAGAAGGCGAAGCGCTCCGCGTCGTCAAAATGGCCGTAGAGGCTGCCGCGCTTAAAGTAGTACTGGTTGTCAATGAGATAATAGGTCACGCTGCCGATTTTCGCCTCGAAAATCCCGCAGTACTGCCGCCGCCAGGCCACCGGCACGCTGATGCTGGTGATGAACTTCATCTTGTCCCGCAGCTCCTGGGGGGCGTTGTCATACAGGGGAATGACCACCCGGCAGCCCACCATACGGGCCCGCAGGGCCTGGGGCAGAGAACCGGCCACATCGGCCAGGCCTCCTGTGGCGGAAAAGGGCAGAGCTTCACTGGCACAGTATAAAATCTTCATGGTACAGGTTTCCTTTCTGCCTCATATCTAAAAAATCGCGGGATACGCTTACACCTTGCTGCCCTTGCCCACATAGACCGGGTAGCTCTGATAGCCGGACATGGTGCGGTTCATGTCGAACTCCACGTTCTTGTCCGCCACCACATAGTCCAGCTTGGTGCCCTCGCCAATCACGCAGTCCTGCATAATGACGCAGTTCTTCAGCTTGGCGCCCTTCTTCACCTTCACGCCCCGGAACAGGACACAGTTCTCCACCTCGCCGTCAATCACGCAGCCGTCAGCCACAATAGAGTTGGTGACAGAGGAGCCCAGGCCGTACTTGGCGGGCATATCGTCCCGGACCTTGGTGTAAATGGGCCGGTCCGCAGGGAACAGCTGGGTGCGGACCTTGGGGTCCATCAGGGCCATGTTGGCTTCAAAATAGTCCCGGAAGGAGGTGATGGTATAGGCCGCGCCTGCTGCCTCATAGCCATAGACCCGCAAATCCTTCAGGTTGCGCTGAATCAAATCCCTGTCAAAATCATAGAGATTGCGGCTCATGCAGTCGTCCACCAGCTCCATCAGCTTTTTGCGGCGCAGGATGCACTTGCCGAAGCCATAGTTGCAGTTGGCCTCGCTGCCCCGCTTAATGAGCATATCCCGCACAAAGCCCTCTGGGTCAACAGTATAGACCACGTTCTTGTCTGTATCCGGGGAAGTGCCGTGGCGGTAAATCACGGTGACATCCGCGTTCTTTTCCGTGTGGAAGCGGAACACGTCCCGGTAGTCAATGTTGGAGACCGTGTCACAGTTGGAGATAAGCACGTACTCCTCTTTGGAATTCTTCAGGAACCGGTGGATAGAGGCCAGGCTCGCCACCATGCCGCCTGTGCGGGAGGTGTCTGCACCAAAGGGGGGCAGCAGGTACAGCCCCTCCCGCTTCCGGGACAGGTTCCAGGACTTGCCGGAGCCCAGATGGTCCATCAGGGACTGATAATTCTGCTCTGTAATCACGCCCACCTTGTTCACCCCGGAGTTCACCAGGTTGGACAGGGCGAAATCCACCAGCCGGTAGCGGCCGCCATAGGGGATGGAGGCCATCACCCGGTTTTCTGTCAGTTCTCTCACACGCTCCTCATGCACATAAGCGAAGAGGATGCCAATTACTTCATTGCCGCGCATCATAATATCGAACAGCTCCCTTTCATTGGGTATTTTTTAATTCTTTGCAGCCTCGTCCGCATCCAGCATTTCTTGGGGAGCCACGCTGCCCCCTGCAGGCACATGGGCGCCGGGGCCGACCACAGCCACGCCCCACTCTTCCTTGTTCTCCACGTTCTCAGGCCGCTGGCCCACCACAGCGCCCGCGCCCACCACAGCATCCTCTGCCACAATGGCGTACTGCACCTTCGCGCCCTCCTCAATGCGGGCGCCGGGCATGATAATGGAGGAGTGGACCTCTGCGCCGGGTGCCACATACACCCCCGCGAACAGGATGGAGAACTCCAAATCGCCGTACACATTGCAGCCCTCCGCAATGGTGGAGTTCTGCACATGGGCGCCCTTGGCAATGTAATGGGGGGGCATCACCGGGTTGCGGCTGTAGACGCGCCAGTCCGGGTCAGACAAATCCAAGGGAACATTGGGGTCCAGCAAGTCCATGTTGGACTCCCACAGGCTGTCAATGGTGCCCACGTCCTTCCAATAGCCGTCGAACCGGTAGGCAAACATCCGCTCACCCGCGTTCAGCATGGCGGGCAGCACGTTCTTGCCAAAGTCATTGGAGCTCTTGGGATCCTCCTCGTCAGCCAGCAGGAACTTTTTCAGCACATCCCAGTTGAACACATAGATACCCATATTGGCCAAATCACTCTTGGGCTTCTTGGGCTTCTCGTCAAACTCATAGATGGAGTCATCCTCATTGGTGTTCAGGATGCCGAACCGGCTGGCCTCTGCCATGGGCACCTGCTGCACGGCAATGGTGCAGGCCGCGTCCTTCTCCTTATGGAAAGCAATCATCTTGGCATAGTCCATCTTATAGATATGGTCGCCGCCCAGCACCAGCACATAATCCGGGTGATAGCGCTCAATAAACGGGATATTCTGGGTGATGGCGTTGGCTGTGCCCTTGTACCAGTCGGTCTTCTTCCGCTTCTCATAGGGGGAGAGCACATGGACGCCCGCGTCCATGCTGTCCAAATCCCAGGGCTGGCCTGAGCCAATGTACTCGTTAAGCTCCAGGGGCTGATACTGGGTCAGCACACCCACAGTCTCAACGCCGGAATTCACACAGTTGGAAAGGGGAAAATCAATGATGCGGTATTTCCCCCCAAAGGGCACGGCGGGCTTGGCGATGTTCTTCGTCAGCACGCCCAGACGGCTGCCCTGGCCGCCCGCAAGCAGCATGGCTACGACCTCTTGTTTGGGTAACATGTTTCGTCCTCCTGATATTTCAATTATTTTGGCTTAACTATATCACAAAGCGCCGGGGCGCCTGTTCACAGAACACCGGGTCAGCTGGCCTTTTCAACCTTCTCTTGGGGCTTTGCCGCGGTTTGGACGGGCTTTTCTGGCTTGGCCTTTTTCGCGGGCTTTTCCTGGGGCTTCACACACTCCAGGAAGAACACCGAGCAGCCCGGCAGGGTCAGGGAGATGCTCTGCTCACAGCCGTGCATAGGCTCGTCAACAGTCTGGATGCTCTTCCCGTTGGTCACCCCGCTGCCGCCAAAGGCCTGGTCGTCAGAGGTGAACACCTCGGCCCAGGTGCCCCAATAGGGCACGCCAATGCAGTAATCCTCCCGCTGGACAGGCACGAAATTGCACACGCACACCAGCTCTTTGCCGTTCTTTGCCTTGCGGCGGAAGGCAATCACGCTCTGGGTATAGTCATCGTTGGAAATCCACTCAAAGCCGCCCCAGTCAAAGTCAATCTCCCACAGCTCGGGCCGCTGGAGATAGAAGTGGTTCACTGCCTTGAAGAAGTTCTGGGCGTCCTGGTGCTCCTGATACTGCAGCAGGCCCCACTCCAGCTCCTTCTCAAAGTTCCACTCGTTTTTCTGGGCGAACTCGGTGCCCATAAACTGCAGCTTCTTCCCCGGGTGCCCCATCATGTAGGTGACAAAGGCCCGCATCTGGGCAGCCTTCATCTCATCGTCCCCTGGCATCTTGTTAATCAGCGAGCCCTTGCCGTACACCACCTCGTCATGGGAGATGGGCAGGATAAAGTTCTCGGAAAAGGCGTAGAAGAAGGAGAAGGTCAGAGAGCTGTGGTTCCCGCTGCGGAACAGGGGGTCCATGGACATGTACCTGAGCATATCGTTCATCCAGCCCATGTTCCACTTGTAGTTAAAGCCCAAGCCGCCCATAAAGGTGGGTTTTGACACCATGGGCCAGGCAGTGCTCTCCTCCGCAATCATCATGGGGTCCAGCACCTCCGCGAAAGCGGCCTCGTTCATGGCCTGGAGGAATGCAATGGCCTCCAGATTCTCCTTGCCCCCGTCTTTGTTGGGAATCCACTCCCCGTCCTGGCGGTTATAGTCCAGATACAGCATAGAGGCCACCGCGTCTACCCGCAGGCCGTCCATGTGATATTCCTTGAGCCAAAACACCGCGCTGGAAATCAGGAAGCTCATCACCTCAGCCCGACCGAAGTCGAACACCAGCGTGCCCCACTCCTTATGCTCCCCCTTGCGGGGGTCCTCATACTCATAGCAGGGGGTGCCGTCAAACCTGGCCAGGCCCGCCGCGTCCTTGGGGAAATGGCCGGGCACCCAGTCCATAATCACCCCAATGCCCGCCTGATGGCAGCGGTCCACAAAGCGCATCAAATCCGCGGGCTGGCCATACCGGGAGGTGGGGGCGAAATAACCCATCACCTGGTATCCCCATGAGCCGTCATAGGGGTACTCAGTCAGGGGCATGAACTCAATGTGGGTAAAGCCCATCTCCTTTACATAGGGAATCAATTCATCCCCCAGCTTGTCATAGGAGAACACGCTCCCGTCCGCGTATTTGCGCCAAGAGCCCGCGTGAACCTCGTAGATATTCACAGGCCGGGAATAGTGCTTCTCAACCTCCTTTTTCTTCTGCCAGGCAGCGTCCTTCCACTGATAGTCCTCCAGCTCATACCACCGCGAGGCGGTGCCGGGCCGGGTCTCAGTATGGCGGGCAAAGGGGTCAGCCTTATAGCTGTCCTCCCCGCCCGCGGTCTTAATATAGAACTTGTACATCTCAAAGGGCTCAAACTCAAAATCCGTATAGCCCTCCCAAACGCTGTCATCTTTCTTTTTCAGCGGATACTTGGCACTGTCCCAGTTGCAAAAATTCCCCACCAAAGAGACCGCCCTGGCATGGGGAGCCCACACCCGCGCGACCATACATTTCTTCCCGTTCCGCACAGCTTTGTGCACGCCCAGGTATTCATACAGGCGGCGGTTCTTTCCGCTGTGGAACAGGAACAGCGGTACCTCTGCCGGGTCCGGCTGGGCAACAGGCAGCGCAGTGGCTTTCCCGCTTTCTGCGCCGGTCGTTTCCATATTCAATGTGACCACAATCCTTTCTCTTACCGAGGCGCAGGCACTGGCGCGCCCCGGGCAGCTCATTCCAGAAACTGTCACTATTATAATACCATACTCTGGGAAAATTTCAAGCCTTTTTTGGTTATTTATTTGAAAGATTTCGATAAATATCCTCAAACTTTGTAAAACCTAACATAAGCTTGCCAATTTCTCTGTACAATACGCCAAGTCACCCTTTTTCGCACATGAAAAAGCGGGCCAGAGCCCTCTCCCTCCGGTCCGCTTTTTTCGCAAATAGAAATCAGTTTGGCTGAGCCCGCACGGCTTCTCCGCCCCACACAGGAGAGGGGTACCTGCCTTCCTCTGTCATGGCCGCCACCGCGTCTACCACGGACTGCCGGTCCACTCGGTAGGTGACCCCATACCATCTGCCGGATGTCTCCAGCACCTGCACCTGGGCCTCGTCCCTTTCCAGCAGGGCGTTGACCGCAAAGGGCAGGAAGAATTCTCCCTTTAAGGGGTTCTTCTCCAAATCCTCCTGGAAGAAACGGACAAACTCCCCCTCCAGCGCCTGGGTGAAGCCAGGGGTAAAGCCCCACAGCTGCATGGACACCGGCGTGTCCGGGGACAGAATAATCCAGGTCTGCCCCTCGTCCTCTGTGTAGCCAATCTTTCCCTCAGGCAGCTTGGAGATTTTAGTCCGCTCCACCACCCGGCGGAGCATACCGTCCTGCACCTCACATACCCCCCGGGCCACGGTGCCGTTCTCAGTCACTGTGTTGCCCACCTGATAGCCCACCATGCACAAATCCAGCTTTTCCCCGTCCTGGGCGTTTTTCAGGAACTGGTACACCTTCTCATAGGCCTCCCGGCCATAGAAGTCGTCCGCGTTGATGACCGCGTAGGGCGCGCCGCCCACAGCCCGGGCCCCAATCAGCGCCGCGTGGCCAGTGCCCCAGGGCTTCTCCCGGCCTTGAGGAATCACCCCTCCCTCCGGCACCTGGGACAAATCCTGGAAGACGCATTCCACCTCCATATAGGACAGCACAGGGGCCAGAATCTCCCGGCGGAAGTCCTCCTCCATGGCCTTTGTAATCACGCACACAGCCTTGCGGAAGCCCGCCCGCCAGGCATCGTACATGGAAAAGTCAATAATCCTCTCCCCGCAGGGGCCCACTGGGTCCACCTGCTTCACGCCGCCTCCGCCATACCTGCTGCCAAGTCCTGCCGCCATAATCACCAATACCGGCTCGCTCATACCAAATCACTCCTTATGCAGTTATTATGTAGTTTCATTCAAAAATGAACTGGTGCAGATGGGCCCGGGCCAAGTCCTCGTCAAAACAATAAATCCAGTTGCCGCCCTCGTCCTCACTGCCATAGGCGTTCTCGTTCTCCCCGGGCAGGGTGATGTTCTCCGTCTCAATGCCCCCCAGGGCAAAGGGCAGAAGGCTCAGCATATCCCCCAGGCCCAGGCTGGTCTCACAGTGGGGCATCACCCCGTGGACAATGCCCGGCCAGGCAAAGACGCTGCGCTGCTTGGCCCGGGCAATCAGCCCAGAGACCACCTTGTGCTGGCGGTTGGTGCGGCCCTCGTCACTGTCCAGATAGCGGATGCGGGCATAGGCCACGGCCTGGGCCCCGGTGAGCATCACCTTGCCCCCGGCGTACTCCCCATCCACCATATTATGGGTGCCGTCCAGGGCTGTGAAGTAGTCCTCTGCCTTGACCGGGGACTTGCGCCCCTCCCGCTCCACCTCTACAGACAGGTTCCACAGGTTCCGGTTCACCTCCAGCATTTCATCGCCGGAGAGCTCCAGCTCCACACCCCCGAAGGCCTCCACAATCTCCGCCATGTGGATAAAGTTTACAGTCACATAGTCCTCAATATCCAGGTGGAAGTTCTGGTTCAGGGTGCGCACAGCCAGCTCCGGCCCGCCGTAGGCATAGGCATGGGCCAGCTTGTCATAGCCATAGCCCTCAATATACACATAGGAATCCCGCATCAGGGAGGCCATCTTCACCTTGTGGGTACGGCTGTCCAAGGTGAGCACCATGGTCACGTCAGAGCGGCCCTCGTTTTCGTCATCCCGAGAGTCCAGGCCAAAAACCGCGATGTTCTTCACCCCATCCACGCTGACGCTGGAATCCGCGCCCACGTCCCGGGAGAGGCTGTGCACCCGCAGGCCCATAAACATATAGACAAACAGCCCCACCCCAGCCACCAGCAGCAGGCTCAGCACCACAGCGATTTTCTTTCCCAGGGACATCCGCCGCCGGGCCCGGTAGGGCTTGGGGGGCCTTCTGCCGCCCCGCTCCATTCTGGCTTTGTCGCTGTCCCGGCGCTTTTCTGAGCTGTAGCTGGAGATATCCTCAAAGTTCCGAATAGGGACCTGATAGTAATAGTTGTCCTGCAGAGGCTCCCGGCGCCTGCCCTGTTCCCGCCTGCCCCTGCGCTCGTTTTTCTGTGCCATTTCTCATTCCCTTATTTTCCCAATCTATAGTAGAACCTGCATTCACCGCGGACAGATACCGGCTCTTATTCCCCAGTGTCCGGCGCGGGCGTGGCCCCCTGGTACTCCTCCCAGTAGGGGGAGCCCTCCTCAAAGATAAAGGCGCTCATACGCTTGGATGCCTGGGTCAGGTCGTACACCAAGTCATACTTAATATCCTGCAAATCCGTCTCAAAGTCCGGGTCCGGAATGGAGATGCTCTCCATGTCCATATCCGTGGCCAAAATGGGCACCATGCTCATGATATCGTTCAAATCCAGGTTGGTCTCACAATAGGGCATCAGGTTCTTAATCAGGCTGGGATAGTCCGTAATGCTCAGCTGCTTCACCCGCTGGACCAGGCCCGTCAGCACCTTTTGCTGCCGCTCTACCCGGCCGAAGTCGCTGCCGATATTACGAATTCTGCCATAGCTGACCGCCTGGTTGCCGTTGAGCAGATAGGTGGCCACATCCCCGGTGGCGCTCATATAGTCGCTGTCTAGGATGATGGGGTAATTCAGCTCGTCATAGGTACCCACCGCGATATCCTGCTGCTTCTGCTGCTCCACCTCCCAATAGAGGTTGCGCAGGTTCAGGTTGATTTCCTCAATCTCCTCTGCCGTGACCTCCATCTCCACGCCGCCGAAAGCGTCCACAATGGCGGCCATGTTCACAAAGTTCACGGTCACATAGTCCTCAATGCGCAGGCCGTAATTCTGGTTGAGGGTGCGGATGGCCAGCTCCGGCCCGCCCACCGCGTAGGCGGCGTTGATTTTGCTGTTCCAGTCCACGTGCTCTCCGGAGAAGTTCTCCCCCTCGATGTTCACCAGGCTGTCCCGCAGAATGGAGGTCATCTTGATGGCCCCGTGGCGGTTGTCCACAGTGAGAATCATGGTCACGTCAGACTGGCCCCGGAAGTCGCTGGAGCGGGAGTCCAGGCCAAAGAGGGCGATATTCTTGATGCTGTCATCCACCACCGCGTCCTCACGGATGCCCAGCTTGGCCGGGTCCTTGGTGATGGTGTTGGTGGTCAGCTCGGCAATCAGGTCGGTGGATATGTAAATCAGCGCCGCCCCAAAGAGAATCATCACCACGCACAGAAAGGCCGCGATACACTGCAGCACTGTCCGGCCCCGGTAGCCCTTTTGGCGTTTTTTCTTTTCCACCGGGGAATAGCTGGAAACATCCTCAAACCCCTGCTCTCTTTCTCTTTTGGCTCTGCCAGGCATCTTGGTTCCTCCTGAAAGTTTAGGTTAAATTCCGCTGTACTCTTACTGCTTGCGGAACACGAACAGCTTGCTGAAAACATAATTGGCAATCACCACCGCCACGCTGGAGACCACCTTCACGATTTTGTCGTCCACATGGAGCAAATCCACCCCCACGAACATAAACAGCATGTCCATCACCAGGGAGACCCCCCGGGCAGCGAAGAAGCGGGCCATTTCCAGGGCCACGGCCCTGGCCCCGCTGGCCCTGCTCTCAAAGACCCAGCGGCGGTTGGTAAAATAGGCGAAAAGGATGGCCAGCACCTGGGCGAAGAAAGTGGCTGCCATATAGTGCACATGAAGCACATCAGCCATCAGCCAATAGAGGCCCCAGTTGACCAAAGTGGTCAGCACGCCGAAAAAGCCGTACATAACCAGCTCCCGATATTTCTGCCAATATTTTTGGATAATCTGCTGCAAGGCAAACGCCTCCCGGAAATAGTGTGCGCGGTGCTTGGGGAAATATTATACCGCAAATTGGGAAAGAATGCAAGTCCTGGGGAAAAGGGGGATTGTCCAAACCACAGAGATAATTATCTGTGTTCCCCCCGCCCGTAGGGCGGGGGGAACACGAAAAACTCCTCGGAGCGGACACTCCCGGAAAAGGAGGCCTAGCGGCGGGCCCAGCTGAAAGTTTTTGAAGGGTCCAGGGGGACTTTTTTCAAAAAGTCCCCCTGGTGGGGGTTTGGGGCCAAGAGTTGGCCAAAGCCAACTCTACGCCCCTTGACCCCGGTTTCCGCTCCTTTGTTTCTGCTTTGCGAAGGACTCTGCCCCGAGCCGTCAGGCCCCTTCCAGCTTCCCTGCCAGCACCGGATATGGCCTCTTTCTCTTAAAAAACTCGTACACCGAGCACCCTTTATCCACCAGCATCACCACTATCCCCTCCCGGTACTTGGGGGGCTTTAACGTCAGCGGGAACATATGAGAGCGGATGATATCCGCCTCCCGCCCGGTTAAATCCAGCTCCTCACTGGCGTTGCGCCAGGCTATCTCCGGGTGCCGGGACCAATGCCCCTTATGGGCCGGGTCCCCGTCCTGGGCGTCATAGAAAAAGTAGTCGTGGAACAGGGCCCCTCTTACCATCTCCTGCATATGGAAGCCCCGGCCCAGCAGCGCTGCCAGGCGGCAGCTGTAATAGGCCACTGCCACGCTGTGCAGCAGCCGGCAGGTGTTGCCGTGCTGAGGATAGTCTGCCATTGTGCCCAGGTTCGAGCTGGCTGTCAGCTCCTGATACCAGCTCCAGAACGCCTGGGAATCCCATCGTTTTGCCATAGTGACCTCCTGTTTTGTGCCCATCCGGCTCAGCCAATCAGCTGGCAGACCTGCCGGGCAAACTCAGCCGGGTTCTCCAAGGGGGTGCCCTCCAGCAGCAGGGCCTGGCCATAGAGCACCTGGGCGTAAAGGCCCAGCTTTTCCTTGTCGCCAAAGGTCTCTTTCAGCTTTTGGAAAACAGGATGCTCTGGGTTCAGCTCCAGCACCCGCTTGGCGTGGACCTTCTCCCCAGCGGGCATGGAGTTCAGCACCTTTTCCATCTCGCTGGAAAGCCCGCCCTGGGTGCTGATGCAGGCCGCGTGGCTGCCAAGGCTCCCCCGCAGGCCCACCTGCTCCACCTTGCCGGAGAGGGCCTCCTTCATGGCGTCCAGCAGGGACTGGTTCTCCTCGGTCAGGGACTTGGTGTGCTCCTTCTCCTCCTCGCTCTCCAAGTCCAAATCCTCGGCAGTGATGTTCTTAAAGTGCTTCTCCTGATAGCTGTCCAGGATGCGCAGGGCGAACTCATCCACATTGTCTGTCAGGCAGAGGATTTCAAAGCCCTTCTCCGTCAAGGCCTCAGCCTGGGGCAGGGCCAGAATGCGCTCCGGGCTCTCGCCGCAGCCATAGTAGATGTTCTCCTGCTCTGGCTTCATCCGGGACACGTACTCAGCCAGAGAGACCAGCTTCTTTTCCTCTGAGCTGGTGAACAGCAGCAAATCCTGGAGCTCCTCTTTCTTCTCCCCATAGCGCTCATAGGCCCCGTACTTGAGCTGCAGGCCGAAGTTCTTCCAGAACTCCTCATACTTCTCCCTGTCATTGGCGAGCATGGACTTGAGCTCAGAGGCAATCTTCTTTTCCAGCCGCCCGGCAATGAGCTTGAGCTGCCTGTCATGCTGCAGCATCTCCCGGGAGATGTTCAGGGACAAATCCTGGGAATCCACCAGGCCCTTCACAAAGCTGAAGCAGTCCGGCAGCAAATCCGCGCATTTCTCCATAATCAGCACCCCGCTGGCATAGAGCTGCAGGCCCTTCTCAAAGTCCCGGGTGTAGTAGTCATAGGGCGCGGTCTTGGGGATAAAGAGCAGTGCGCTGTAGGTGGCCGCGCCCTCGGTAGAGCTGCGGATAACCCGCAGGGGCTCCTGCCAGTCGTAGAACTTCTCTTTATAGAAGCCGTTCAGCTCCTCCTCCGTGACCTCTGACTTGGCCTTTTTCCAGATGGGGGTCATGGAGTTCAGGGTCTCGTCCTCAAAATAGCTCTCATACTCCGGCTCCTTGCCGTCTGTGCCGGTGCCCTCCTTGAGCTTGGATTTCTGCATCTCCATCTTAATGGGATAGCGGATGTAGTCAGAGTAGCGCTTCACCAGCTCCCGCAGGCGGTACTGCTCCAAGAAAGCGGAGTAGTCCTCCCCCTCGCTGTCCTCCTTGAGGGTGAGGGTGATGCGGGTGCCCCGCTCCTGCCAGCTGCTCTCGGTAATCTCGTAGCCGTCCAGGCCCTCAGAGACCCAGGCCCAGGCCTGCTCAGAGCCGAAGGCCCGGCTCTCCACCACCACCTTGGCGCTGACCATAAAGGCAGAGTAAAAGCCCACGCCAAACTGGCCGATAATATCCACATCCTCCGGGCCCTCGGCCTTGGGGGCATCCTCTTTCTTGTGCTCATTCTTAAACTGGAGGGAGCCGCTTTTGGCAATCACGCCCAGGTTGTTGTCCAGCTCGTCCTTGGTCATGCCAATGCCGTTGTCAATCAGGGTGAGAGTGCGGGCGTCCTTGTCAGCAGTCAGACGGATAAAGAAATCCTCCCGGTTGAGCCCGGCAGCGCCCCCGCTGAGGCTTTGGTAATAGAGCTTATCAATCGCGTCGCTGGCGTTGGAAATCAGCTCCCGCAGGAAAATTTCCTTGTGGGTGTAAATCGAGTTAATCATCAAATCCATCAGGCGCTTTGATTCGGCCTGGAACTGTTTAAGAGCCATTGGTGCAAGACTTCCTTTCTGAAATGGGAATCACAATTAAATAGTATTGTAACATATCGGGGCGGAATTTTCAAGTGGGGGAAAAAGCATGGGAAATGGATGGTAAAAAAGGCAACGTTTTCGATTTTTCAAACAAGCCCTAGGTTGATGGCCAAAGCACATTGACAAATTTTGCCGGGTCTGATAGAATGTTGAGCGATTGAAATTTGCTGTGGGCTGGAGGTGTAAGGGAGAGAGCAAGGCTAAGCGGCAGGCCTGACGGCCCGGGGCAGTGCCTGGCGGAAAGAAGCCGCGTACAGGCGGAATAAAAGTTTCGTCCGCCTTTCGCTGCCGCTTGGCGCTAACGCCTGCCCCGAGCCGTCAGGCTCTCTCCCCCACTCCCCACCCTACAGCTATGAGGAGGTCAATTCATTGGAAATCTTTTCTAAACTCAACCAGCTCCTCTTTCCCCACGCCGGGGAATATGAAAAGCTGGGCCCCAAAAAAGCCATCACCCTGGGCTTCCAGCACGCCTTTGCCATGAGCTGCGCCACCATTCTGGTGCCCCTGCTCACCGGCCTGGATGTGGGCGTGGCCCTGTTTTGCGCGGGCTGCGGCACCCTTATCTTCCACCTGTGCACCGGCGGCCGGATGCCCACCTTCCTGGGCAGCTCCTTTGCCTTTATCTCCGCCCTCTGCGGGGTCATCGGCAACACCGCTTTTGGCGAGACCAAAGACGAGCAGGTTGCCGCGGCCATGGGCGGCATTATCACTGCCGGCCTGTTCTACCTGCTTCTGGCCCTGATTATCCGCCTGTTCGGCAAGGGGCTGATTGACAAGCTGTTCCCCCCTGTGGTCCGGGGCGTGGGCATCACCCTCATTGGCCTGAACCTGGCCTCCTCTGCCATCAACAACATCCAGACCCAATACGGCCCGGACGGCGCTGCCCTCTCCCCCTTTGCCAAGGGCTATGACATGCGCACCTATGTGTGGGCCTGGGTGCTGGCCGCTGTGGTATGCCTGACCGCCGTGGTGCTCTCCAGCTGCGGCAGGGGCATGGTGAAGATGTCCTCCATTGTGATTGCCCTGGTGGGGGGCTATGTGCTCTCCCTGATTGTCACCAAGACCGGCCTGGCCCCTGCCTCCCTGATGAACACCGGCATTATCGCGGACTACGGCTGGCTGCAGGCCCCCCACTTTGTGCTGCCCAAGTTCAACATCACGGTCATTGGCATGATTGCCCCCATTGCCATTGTCACCTGTGTGGAGCACGTGGGCGATGTGTACGCCAACGGCGCGGTGGTGGGCAAGGACTTCACCGAAAAGCCCGGCCTGCACCGCACCATGATGGGGGACGGCCTGGCCACAGTATTCGCCGGGCTGGTGGGCGGCCCTCCCAACACCACCTACAGTGAGAACACCGCCGTACTGGCGGCCACGGGCAACTATAACCCCGCCTCCCTGCGCATTGCGGCAGTCATTGCCATTGGGGTCAGCTTTTTGGGCAAGGCCATTGGGGTCATCCAGTCTGTGCCCAACTGCGTGCTGGGCGGGGCCTGCATTGTACTCTACGGCATGATTGCCTCTGTGGGCCTGCGCACGCTGGTGGAGAACCACGTGGACTTCACCAAGAACCGGAACCTGTGCATTGCGGCCGTGATGCTGGTGCTGGCCATTGGCGGCGCGGTGATTGGCAATGCTGTTTTCAGCTTCTCCAACATTGGCCTGGGCATTATTGTGGGCATTATCCTGAACCTGGTGATTCCCAATATTGAGCCTGACGACCCGGGCCTGGTGGCCCACTCGGTGGACAAGTCCGAGATTGTGCCTGAGAAAAACGCCGGGAAGAAGCAGTCCAAAAAAAGGTAAGCAGCCGCGCCAGTAGGGCCTGTGCCTGGATTTCCCGGCACGGTTTGCCGGGGACAAAAGGCGGGGGCAATAGTTCTAAGGCATGTTCACATAAGCTGAGCATGCCCTAAGACGCGGCTTCCAGAAGGGCCCGTGCCGGCAGGGGCGCGGGCCCTTCCCCTTTGGGGAAAAGGAAAGCCGCGGACACCTTTTGGCATCCGCGGCGAATATTCAGCTTGCCCGCCCGACCGTATCGTGCAACTCAATAACCTGCCTACAAAGAGTCAGGTGGGTGTCCTCCCGCATGGTTCATGCTCCCTTCGTCCAACCACGGTCAAAGCCGGGCCGGGAGGTCTGCTATCCGCAGGCGGAGGGGGACTCCCTTTTATTCGAGTGTAGGGTTATATGTGCACAGTCCGCGCATCGGGCAGACGAATCAACCATTCCGCTTCTGGCTTCTCAGTCCTCCGGGGCGTCGAAGTAAGCCTCGTTAAACCGGGACTCAAAGATATCCGCCAGCTTATCCAGCAGGGCGTCATCCTCCACTTCCTGCAGCTGCTCTTCCCCGTCCTCCTCAATCACCTCGAAGATGTAATAGGTCTCCGCGTCTGTGGCCATCTCCTCCGGCTCCTGCTGGGTGGGGACCAGGGCCATAAAATGGCCGTCATCGTTTTCCAGCTCGTCAATAATCTCAAATTCATGCTCCTGATTCTCATCATCAATCAGGGTAATCAAATCAGCCTCAAAGTTATCCATGCCCGTTCTCCTTTCAGCAGGGGGAGTCTGATTTTGGAACAGGCTCTGTGCCCCTTGCTGTATATTGTACATAAATCAGAGCGGAAAGTCAAGAGAGCTGGGCATATATTTTTTGGCAGAGGGGATTTTTTTCAGCAAATCTACTTTTCCCGGCCCAGGGGCAATCATGCGTGGCGGCAAAAAAATCCGGGCCGGGCCAAAAAAGCCTTTGACTTCCTTCTGCTTTTTTTGACATTTTATTTGACAATCCCCGGCAATGCTGTATAATAGTATTTCGGGCGTTCTATAGTAAACGCGCTTAGGGCCTGTTTGAAAAAATGAAAGCGCCGTCTTTTTGCCCGACTTCGCAAAGCGAACATCAGAGGCGGCCACTTCCCCCGTGGAAAACCCTCGTAATACGGCAAGCATTCATGGCGGGAAAACCACCGCCCATAGGGTGTTCGTCCCCTGTGGATACAGGCTCTGAAATACAGCAAGGGAGCGATTGTCAACATGCTGAACTTTTTCCGCAGACTTTGGGGCAGGCGAAAGGAGCTGGGCTTTCTCAGCCTGCCGCTGTTTTTTACGGCCCTTATCTTTATGGACTATGCCCTGCGGTTTGTCTACTCTTTCACTGGCAGCGTGCGGCTACTGGCAAAATTCCCCTTTCTCTTCACCGGGGGCTGGACCCTGCTGATTACTGCCCTCATCTCCCTGCTGCCCAAGCTGGGCCGGCGGATTGCCATGGGCGCTGTGGGGGGCCTGGTGGGTTTTCTCGCCTTTCTCCACGCGGTGATGTTCAACATCTTCGGCCACTTTTTCAGCTTTCATGACATGAACTTTGCCGGGGACGGGCTGGAGGCCTTCAGCTGGGCCTATCTCAAGCTGCCCAAGAAATACCTGTTCTGCATCGGGGTATTCCTTGGCCTGGTCACCCTGGCCATCTGCCTGTGCCAGCGGCCCCGGCCCCTGAAAAAGCCCTGGATTCGCCCAGTGCTCTCTGTAAGCCTGGCAGTGCTCTCCCTGGTGCCCATCTATGCCTGTGAGCAGATTCTCGCCCCAAAAGAGGGCATCGTGCTGTTCTCCTCCAAGGGCGCCTATAACCCCGCGGACAACCGGGAGCTCTACCGGCTCTTCACGGACTCGAACCGTTGCATGAAGCTCACCGGCCTGTACCAGTACACCTTCCGGAACCTGATTACCTCCCTGGGCTGGAACCGGGACACCAAAAGCATCCGGGAGCTGGACGAGTTCTACGCTGCCCGGGAGCAGGAAATCAGCGGGGACAATGAGATGACCGGCCTGCTGGAGGGCAAAAACCTGATTATGATTATGATGGAATCCATAGACACCTGGATGGTCTCTGAGGACACCACCCCCAACCTGTACCGCCTGCAGCAGGAGGGGGTCAGCTTCCAAAACTTCTACACCCCGCTGTTTATTTCCGCTGCCACCTTCAACACGGAAATCGTCAGCCAAAGCGGGCTGATTCCCCCGCCAGACGGGGCGCCCAGCGGCATTTACTCCACCAACTCCTTCCCCCTGGCCCTGCCCCGGCTCTTTGCGGATGAGGGCTATCAGGTCAACTCCTTCCACAGCAACAACGGGGTCTACTACAGCCGCTTTGCCATCCACCCCAACCTGGGCTTTTCCAGCTATCACAACTTCAAGGCCATGGGCATGGATGACCACAAGCTGGACACCCAGCTGATGAACGGCTTTGAGCTGTTCGCCCCCAAGGAGAACCAGCCCTTTTACAGCTTTATCATCACCTTCTCAGGCCACGGCCCCTATGACGGGGACTATCTGTGGAATGTGGCTGAGCCCCATTTTGACAAGGCCCAGGCCTATGTGGAGGCCTCGGGCATCCAGTCCACAGAGGAGAACCTGTACAGCTATACCCGGGCCCTGGCCCAGGCCATGGAGACGGATGCCTTTATTGGCCTGCTGGTGGAGCGGTTGGAAAAGGAGGGCCTGATGGAGGATACGGTTCTCTGCCTGTACGCAGACCACTACGGCAAATATATCCCGGACAAGGAGTTCCTCAACCAGATTAAGGGGGTCAGCGGCGAGCCGGAGCTGTACCACACCCCCTGCCTGCTGTACGGCGGCGGCCTGGAGCCCCGGCAGGTGGAAAAATACTGCTGCTCTGTGGATTTGCTGCCCACTTTGCTCAACCTGTTCGGCCTGGATGCGCCCAGGCAGTACTATGTGGGGGACGACATCTTTGGGGACAGGGGCGGCACAGTGATGCTGCCCAATGGGGCCTGGTACAATGGGGAGAGCTATTTCAGCGGCGAGGGTCAGGATTCGAACCCAGAGCTGACCGCGAATCTCAGCCTGCGGGTGGCCATGTCCATGGAGACCCTGCGCAGCGACTACTTTGCCAGCAGTATGCCGGAGCTGGAGCCGGGCCAGGAGCAGCTTACCATCTCCGTCCCATAGAGTAGTAAACGCACTTGAAAACCGGCAAAAAGGGCCCGGCCCCAAAGGAGGTGCGCCTCCCTGGGGCCGGGCTCCATTCTGTATGGAGAAAATCCAGTTATAAACTATATATGCTGTGTATGGCTCAGTTTAGAACCTCCAGGCTTCCGCGGATACTCAGCCCTGGTTCACCTTGTTGTCCATGTAGGCCTTGACCTTGGCGTTCTGGGCGTCATAGACCTCCTGCGCCTGGGCAACAGCACTCTCCAGGCCCAGCCCTTTCAGGGTGTCCACATACTTGTCCCAGTCGTCAATGGACTCCTCACCGGCAATGACGCCCCACATGTAGCGGCCCGCCTCGTCAGTGATGTCAGTGCCAACGTCCTGCCATTCGGTGAGCTCTGTGACGTTCTGCCACTCCACCAGCTGGTCGGCCCGGGCCCGGCTGGTCTCAATGACCTTCTCAAACAGGGCCAGGGTGGGCTTGGTCTTGCTCAGCTGGGCGTCGTCCGTGCGGTAGAAAATGGGATAGAAGAAGTTCAGGCCAATATTCTGGGTGGTGTTCTCCTCCCCGTCCGGGTGGATAATGGGGCTGTACTCCCCGTCCTCGTCAAAGGTGTAGTGCTCGCCCTCAAAGCCGTAGATACGCTCAATATAGTTGTCACGCTCAGCCATGTCGTCCCAGATGGCGAACAGGCGCTCCGGGTCAGAGCAGGCAGAGGTAATGGCGAACTTGGACCAGGCAGCGCTGGTGCTGGGGTCGTCCTGGGGGTCGCCGTTGGCGCCCTTGACCATGTCAATGGCCACCCACTTAGCATTTGGATGGGCGTCATAGAAAGCCTTCATCACAGCGTCGTCCTTGTTGGTCCAGGTGCACCAGGTGTAAGTCACGCCAAAGCCGCCGTTGGCCATCTCCTGCTCCCGGTCCGTGGCTGTGGTCATGTTGGGCTTGATATAGCCCTTCTTGTACAGCTCGGCCACCTCACCCAGCCACAGCTTGGTGTTGTCCATGGCCGGGCCATAGCCCACCTTGCCCTGGTCATCTACCACAAAACGGTCATAGTGGGTGTAGTCATAGCCCTGCAGCCAGGGCCAGAAGGAGCGCCAGTCACGGCCCGCGCCGCCCAGGCCATAGGTATCGTCCTTGCCGTTCTTGTCCGGGTCGTCCTCTGTGAAGGCCCGCAGGACCTCGTTGAGCTCCTCAATGGTGGTGGGCACCTCCATATCCAGATTGTCCAGCCAGTCCTGGCGGATGTACAGGCTCTCGCAGGCCGGCTCCGCGCAGGAGGCGGGCATCCGGTACATCTTCCCATCATCCTCTGTATCATAGAACAGGGTCATGGGGTTCATGCTGTTATAGTAGTCCCGCATGTTGGTGTACTTGTTGTAGTACTCAGAGACCTCTACCAAAAGTCCCGCGTCCTTCCACTGCTGATACTCCTTGTCATTGGCCCAGCCCCACCAAATCAAGCTGGGCATGTCGTCAGAGGCCATCAGGGTGTTCAGCTTGGTGGGGCCGTCGGTCCAGCCGGGAAGCACAATCAGGTCAATGTCAATATTGTACTTCTCCTCCAGATGCTTCTGCATCATGCTGCCGTCCTGAGAATAGCCGGACAGGTTGGCCACGCTTACCTTCATGGTCTCCATGTCCCCGCAGGCGGTGGGGTCAATTTTGTCCCCGGAAGCAGTATCGCCGCCCTCAGGCTCGCTGGCGTCATCGCCCGCCGCCTCAGAAGAGCTGCCGTCCTGCTTGCTCTCTGTCTGAGAGGAGCCAGGGGCCGCAGAGGAAGAGCCGCCGTCGCCGCCGCAGGCGCTGAACAGGCCAACGCACAGGGCCAGGGCCAGCACCAGGCACAAGGCTTTTTTCAGATGTTTCATGGTTTTTACCTCCTTGGTTTTCGGTCCTTTCGGTCCTAGATTATATTTGTAAAAACAGCTTGCACTGTGATTACCGAAGCGAGTTTCCCACAGGGGCTTATCCCTTCACGCCGCCAATCATCACGCCCTTGACAAAGTACTTCTGCACAAAGGGGTACACCACCAGAATGGGCAGGGTGGTCACCACAATGGACGCGGCCTTGATGGTCACCGCGTTGGTGTTGCTCTGGGCCAGAACATCCACGCCCGCCTGCTCCATGGCCTGCTGGGTGTTGGTGAGCATCTGGCGCAGCACTGCCTGCAGGGACCACTTGTCCAGGGCCTGGACATACAGGACTGTGGACATATAATCGTTCCAGTACCCCACCGCGTTAAAGAGGATGATAGTGGCAATGGTGGCCTTGGACAGGGGCAGCACAATGCGGAAGAATACCTGCACGTCATTGGCCCCGTCGATTTTGGCGGATTCCTCCAGGCTCTCTGGGATGGAGTAGAAAAAGTTCTTCATCAGCACACAGTTATAGGCGCTGATAAGCCCAGGGAGAATCAGGGCCCAGCGGGTGTCATAAATGCCCAGGTTCTTAATCAGCAGGAAGTTGGGTATCATGCCTGCGGAAAATATCATGGTGAACAGCACCAGCATCATCATCACCTTGCCGCCCCGCAGCCGGGATTTGCTGAGAGGATAGGCTGTCATGGCGGTCAGCAGGGTCCCGGCCAGAGAGCCTGTCACTGTCACAAGAATAGAGGTCCTAAAGCCGGAGAAGATGTTGGGGTTTTTGAACACGGACTGGTAGGTCCCCAGGGTAAAGCCCTTGGGGTATAGGAACACGCCGCCCCGCAGAGCCGCAGAGGTGGAGCTTAAAGACTCCATGGCCACATGCCAGAAGGGGTAGACCATAATCAGGCAGAGCACTGTGAAAAAGATATAGTTGAATACAGTGAAAACCTTCTCCCCCAGGGAGGTCTGGATTTTGTTGGATTTTTTCTTTGTCATCGTCATATTCCGCCTCCTTACCACACGCCTTCATTGCCGGACTTTTTCGCTGCCCAGTTGACGGAAACAATCAGCGCCAGGGCAATCACAGACTTGAACATGCCCGCAGCTGTGCTGAAGGAATAGCTGCTCTTCTGGATGCCGATGCGGTACACATAGGTGTCAATCACATCCGCCACCTCATAGACAGTCTCAGAATACAGCATGAAAATCTGGTCAAAGCCCGCGTTGAGGATGTTGTTGCAGCTTAAAATCAGCATGACGATAATTGTGGGCATAATGGCAGGCAAAGTCACGTGGAGCAGCTGCTTGAACTTCTTTGCCCCGTCTATGGCCGCTGCCTCGTACAGCTGGGGGTCCACGCCGGACAGGGCCGCGAAATACACGATAGTGCCCCAGCCCACGCCCTTATACAAATCTGTCACCACCAGCATGGGCACAAAGGCCGCCCGGTTGGTCATCACCTGGATGCTCTCCCCAGTGACAGCCCTTATCAGATTGGTGACAATGCCGGAGGTGGGGTCCAGGAAGTCAATGATAATACCAGAGAGGATGACCCAGGAAATGAAATAGGGCAGGTACAGCAGGGTCTGGGCCGCTTTCTTGAATTTCAGGCTGCGCATTTCGTTCATCATCAGCGCCAGGATAATGGGCAGCGGAAAGCCGAACAGCATCTTCCACAGGCTGATGACCACTGTATTCTTCATGACCTTGAGAAAGGCGGGCTTTGCGAACAGGCTGGTGAACTGCTCCCAGCCCACCCACTGGCTGGCCTCAGGCTTGAACATGTTGTACTCCATAAAGGCAATGCGCAAATCGTACATAGGCACATACTTAAAAATAATAAAGAACACAATGCCAGGCAAAAGCAGAAGATACAGCCATCTGTCCCGGAGCATATCCCTGCCCAGCCTTGCCCACCAGCCGCGGTTTTGCGGCGCCCGCGCGGTTTTGGTACTGCCGGTATCCATAAAAACCCCTCCTATGTGATGGATATTTTGCAGAAAAGGAAGGAGCGTCCTGCCTTCTTGTCTTTTCTGGTTCAAGGATACCATTTCCCCGGGCAGATTGGAATGGCAGATTTCACAATACATTTAGCTTTTTTTACGATACATTGGCAATATGGTTGATTATCTCTCCTGGCTGTGGTTAAATTGACATTGGAAAGCACAAAAGGCAGGGCCTGTCACAGCCCTGCCTGCAAGCTATCTTCTCTCTGCCCTTCCCTTTATGGATTACAGGGCCTGCCGCGCTCTTATTCCAACCATATGGCGCTGTCCCCTCTGTGCTCCAATTCCCCTTTCTGCCCTGCCTGGCGGATATACCTGGAGGGCGGGGTCCCGCAGTTTTTCCGGAAGAACCGGCTGAAGGACTGGACCGAGTCAAAGCCCAGGGCCTCTGACACCTGGGTCACAGTATTGGACTTGCCCAGCAGCTCTACCGCTTTCTCAAACCGGCGCTGCTGGTAGTAGCTGCCCAGGCTGCTGCCCATCACAGCGGCAAAGGTCTGGGATACATAGGAGTAGCTGTACCCCAGCTGGGCGCTGATGTCCGTGAGCTTTCTGATGCCATAGATGTTGTTGTCAATATAGTTGATAACATCATAGACCATCCGCTGGCGGAAGTTCTCACTCTGCTGCATCTCCCGCCGCAGGGCCGGGCCCTTTTCATAGCACCGGTGGGTGAGCAGCAGCAGCTGGTCCAGCTCGTTTTTCACCAGCTGCTCGGTGTTCCTGTCATTGATAATCATCTCGTTGAGCAAAAGCGAGAACACCTGGCGCACACTGCTGTGCACATCCACAGCCAAGGAATTCTCCACACCGGCAAAAAACTGGGCCAAGCGGGCGTACTGGCCGTTCCCCGCCTGGGGGTCCAGGGTAAACCCGCAGTAGGAGTACCGCAGGGGGGCATGGCGGCTGGATTGGATATTATGGATAGAGCCCTCAGGCGAGATGACAATATCCCCCGCTTTTACCCGGAAGGTTTTTTCGTTAAAGAAAAACACCCCGGTGCCGGACACAATGGAGGAGATTTCGTGGCAAATCTGCCGGTGAACGCCAATATCCTTGCCGCTGGGGCAGAGCCAGTCCCCCAGCTGATAGAGGGCGATTCCCCCATAGCGCCGGGGCTTCTGGAAAAAGTCATAATCGCAGTGGAATTTGCCGTCTTTTGTCAGCATGGCTGTCCCTCACTTTCCGCCTGTGTGGAGCAGGAGCTCCATTCACAATATCAATATCAAAACCCTGAAATGGTTACGGAGGAATCACAGTATGAAAATCGGATTTATTGACTATTACCTGGACGAGTGGCACGCCAACCACTATCCCCAGTGGTTCAAAGAGGTGGATTCCCAAGCAGAGGTGGCCTTTGGCTACGCTGTCCTGGACAATCCCAACGGCCGCACCAACCGCCAGTGGTGTGAGGACAACGGGGTCACCCTGTGCGCCACAATGGAGGAGCTGGTGGAGAAATCGGACGCGCTGGCTGTGCTGTCGCCGGACAACACCGAGCTGCACGAAGCCCTCTGCCAGGTGGCCCTGCGCTCCGGCAAGCGAACCTATATTGACAAGACCTTTGCCCCGGATGAAATCATTGGCAGGCGAATTTTCGACTTGGCCGCTGCCCACAACACCCCCTGCTGGTCCACCTCTGCCCTGCGCTTTGCCCCAGAGTACCAGAACATTGACAGGGAGAAAATCGCGGGCATTGTGTCCGTGGGCCCTGCTGGGGCTGAGACCTATATCATCCACCAGCTGGAGCCTGTGATGATGCTGATGCAGGCCCCGGCCCGGCGGGTGATTGCCATGCCCGGCGAGCATATGTACACAGTCACCATCCAGTTTGCCGGCGGGCGGCTGGCTGTGGTGAACGGCCTGGTCGAGGGTTCCCCCTTCCGGCTGGACTTGGCCATGAACGGCGCGCCCAACCAGGTGGTATCTGCCCAGGAGGATTTCTTCCACGCATTTATCCAGGCCCTGGTCCGTTTCTACCTCACCGGCGAAATCCCGGTGGAGCCAAAGGAGACCCTGCACATTGCGGCTGTCCGGGCCGCTGCCCTTCGGGCCCTGGCTGAGCCAGGCAAATGGGTGGAGCTGCATCATTAGAGTCTGTTTGGAAAAATCGGCAAGCAGCATTTTTTTAGTGCGTTTACCGCAAAAACAAAGCACCATCGTTCCCTGCCAGACAGGGAACGCCAAATAAAATACACCGGTGTATTCCGAGAAAAGAGGAAACTGTATGAACCTGCAATACTTTGGCACTGCCGCTGCAGAGGCTGTCCCCGCGCCCTTCTGTGAGTGCCCCGTCTGCCAGGCTGCCCGCCAAAAGGGCGGCAGGAACGTCCGCACCCGCAGCCAAGCCCTGGTAGAGGGGCGGCTGCTGCTGGACTTTCCCCCTGACACCTATCTGCATGTGCTGAACTACGGCCTGCGGCTGTGGGAGGTAGACTCTGTCCTTATCACCCACTGCCACAGCGACCACATCTACCCCGGCGACCTGTGGTGCCTGACTGACTGCGCGGCCCACCGGAAGGTGGAGCGGCCCTTCCACCTGTACGGCTCGGCCCCCACTTTGGAGCTGATTCGCCGCCAGTGCGAGGACATCGCCGCTATCGAGAAGCGCGGGGCCCTGGAGCTCCACCTTGTCACAGTGTTCCAGCCCTTTACAGTGGAGGGCTTCCGGGTTACCCCCCTGCGGGCAGACCACGGCGCGCCGGACTCCTTTGTCTATATGCTGGAAAAGGAGGGCAAGGCCATGCTCTATGCCCATGACACAGGCCTGCTCCCCCAAGAGAGCATGGACTATCTGGAGAAAGCGGACGTGCACTTCGATTTGGTGTCTTACGACTGCACCAACGGCCTGCTGACCACCAACAACCGGGGCCACATGGGCCTGGACGGGGACATCCAGCTGCGGGAGGCCTTGGCCGGCATGGGCCGGGTGACCGGCAAGACGCTTCACGTGGTGAACCACTTCTCCCACAACGGCCAGGCCGGGTATGACGAGCTGGTCCCCCTTGCTGAAGAGAAGGGCTTCCAGGTTTCTTACGACGGGATGTCCATAGATTTCTAGGGCGCGCCCCAGAGTACAGCCGCATTTCTCTGAGGAAAAAAAGTTATTACTTGAAATAATTATAACATATTTCGCCACATTCCGCAAGTATCCTTGAAATAATATTTTACTTCTTCGATAGAATTCCAATTTTACCAACACCCCCCAGCGCAAGCCTGCTGTTCCGCCTGCGCTGGGGGTGTTTTCTCAGATAAACAGAAAAAAGAGCTTTCGGGCATTCTCCCGAAAGCTCTCTATTACCGATGAAGTTCACTCTTGCGTGACCACGCGAACTATTTTACAGCCCATTGGCGGTAACTCCTTCTCTGGCATTTCTGTGCCGTTCGTCCTGTCCCGCTGTTTGTTTTCGTTCCACCTGGAATACACTTTATTAAGCGACTTATAGCGGCGTTCAAACGGTCCTATACCTGGTTGGCTTGCTGTTTCTGAAATTTTCTTTCAGTTTCGCAACCCGCCTTTCTGTGGATGTTTTTCCCTTCATCTATATTTATTTTGCGGGCCGAAGCCCGCCGGTCTGGTGCTGTTCGATGCTGCTGTCCATTGGACTCCTCCGCCTTTCCGTCCAGGATTAAAAGTACCGCTTCTCTTTTGCCGCTGGCCTGTCCGTTTTCCGGCCCCGCAGCCTTTTTACAGCTTCTCCCCGCCGTTTTCGTATTGGCGGCTTCCGCGCCATCTACTTCCGGCTTTCACGGCTCTTTTGAGACTTCTTAGAACGTCTTCCTTTGTTCTGGCTATATGATATCACAAGGCGCTGGGTTTGTCAATAGGTTTTTTCAAAATTTTGGATTTTTTTGTCAAACCGCCGCAAACCCCCACCGGCCCGGCCTCACCCGCCAAAAAACGGGGAAAACCAGCCCCGGATTGTGTGGGATTTTCCCCACGCGAAAGCCGGGACCCTGGCAGGGTCCCGGCCTTTTTCAGCTAGTTCTTGCTATGGGGCAGGGAAAAAATTACTGCTCTCCCCGCTTTTTCTCGGCAAACACCAGGCCGGTCAGGGCCGCGCCGGAGACCAGGAACAGAACCCAGAGCATACCCTGGTTGTCGCCGGTCTTGGGGGTTGCGGCCAGGGGCACTGGCTCGTCTTCAATCTCGTCCTCGCCGCCATTGCCGCTGTTGCCAGGGTTCTGGGGCTTGTTGTCAGAGCCGCCGGGCTGCTGGCCGCTGGTGTCATCGCCGTCCTCGTCGCCGCCGGGGCCAGGGCCCAGGGGCACGTCGGGGTCATCGATGTCAACGTCGCCGTCATCCGGGCCGGGGCCCAGGGGCACATCGGGGTCGTCAATATCCACGTCGCCGTCGCCGTCATCCGGGCCGGGGCCCAGAGGCACATCGGGGTCGTCAATATCCACGTCGCCGTCGCCGTCATCCGGGTCGGGGCCCAGAGGCACGTCGGGGTCGTCGATATCCACATCGCCGTCGCCGTCATCCGGGTCGACAGGGTCGACAGGGTCTACCGGGTCGACAGGCTCCACGGGCGGGATAACAATCACCGGGGGCAGCTCGGGGCCGGGAAGTCTTTCCTCCTCCACAAAGTCACAGACTGTGCAGGTGCGTGTCCGCAGAATATCGCTGACCTGTACCCACTCGCCAAAGCTGTGGCCAGAGGCGGGACTATCAGTGTGCTCAATTACAGTATCACACTTCGTGCAGGTGACAGTCTTGTACCCATTCTCTGTGCAGGTGGGGGCTTTCTCCTCCGTTGTCCGCTCAGTGGCAGGATGCTTGCACCCTGTGGGGATGGATTCTGTCACACTGTACCCACAGGTCTTACATGTCTGGGTTTTTGTTTTGTTCTCATCGTCAGAAACCCACTCACCAAAGATGTGGGGAGCAGTCTCCTTCTCGCCGCAGACTGTGCAGGCGCGGGAATGGGTCACATAACCCGCAATGTCAAGAGTCCAGGCGCTAAACTGGTGGCCAGTAGCTTTAAGCACCTTACGGGACGTTTCCTGTGGCAGACCGCAACGGGCACAATGGTTTACTGTAAAGCCGTCCTTTGTGCAGGTGGCGGGGGTGGTCTCAACGATGCTCCAATCATGCTTCAATGCTTCCAGAACCTTGGTGCTGGTATAGGAGCAAACCTCGCACTTCGTCACAACAGAGCCAGCATCGCCGCAAGCAACAGGGGGGGTGGTTGTTGTAAGTTGGTGCATCTGGACTGTGTCATGCGCCTTGCAGCCCTCATTCTGGCACATATGCGCATGGCCTGTTCCTGCCTCTACAAACTCCCCGCCAAAATTGTGGGCGGTGGAGTCAACAGGAATCACCTCTGTCTTTGTGGCGGAACAAACTGTGCAGGTAAAGGTCTTTACGCCCTCTGTCTGGCAGGTGGCAGGGGTGGTGATAACGCCATCATTCCAGGTGTGCTCAACAACAGGGCCAGGCTGATTGCAGCCATTCACACACAGTTGGGCGTGGCCGCCTTCGACCTCAACCCATGCACCGGTGTAGGAGTGGTCAAGTTTGGAGATACGGTCCACTTTGCCGGTATAATGATTGGGCGCTCCCACAGTATTCCTATGGAAATTAGCACCACATTCAGGACAAGTTCGATGTCCTTTTACTCCTTCAGATTGACAAGTTGGGGAAAGTTCAGGTACATCAACTAGTTTATGCCCCTTGCCTACACAAGAAAGAAGAGGACAATCGTTATTGAAGTCGATTGCCACCGCCGTAAAGGGCAGCATCCCCATGCAGAGCGCCAGGGCCAGAAGAATCGCGAACGCTCGCTTGGAGAACTTGTTTTCGTGCTTTTTCATACTAAAAATCCTCTCTTTGCTGGTTTTATCGGACGCAAAGGCTCCGGCGGCTGGGCTGCCATAGCAGCTCCCTCTTTTCAGGAAACCACCGTAGGCCCCTTGCTTTGTGCCCCGGCCTTTCGACCGGTTTACCACATTACGTTGGCGAAGCGCAGGCTTCGCCGCCTCCGGCGGGCCCCCCGAAAGGGCCCGCACCAGCAGCCGGGCTGGCATAGCGCCAATCAGCGCCTTAGCCCCCTAGCTTTGCAGTCCCACCGTTTCCGATGGTTTGCCCATTCGCCTGTGTTCGCCCGGGTCCCGGCGCGGGCCCGGGCGGCGCTTATGGCAGCACACCCCCCAGTTTCATCTCCTCTTTCCCCCTCCCCTCCTGAAAAAATACCCCTCAGCCAACCGGAAAAGACGGCAGGCCCTTCGCTGGCCCCTTCCGGCGGCAGACTGCCCGGCCCTTGCAAAAAGGTATACTTTTTTGCAACAGGAATTTGTCGAAAAATTTCTAACAAAATCACGGTATTTATTCTTGGGATGTATTGCTTATTCAGGAAATGTGTGGTAATATTGAGAGGAAGAGTGCCGGTGCCCGTTGGTTGCAAAAAAGTATACTTTTTCGCCGGTCCACCAATCCTGCCCCTCAGTCCTGCTCTTTTGCCCCCCTTTCATATCCCGCCGCCCGGTACCGGAAGCTGGACAGGGGCATCCCGCACAGCCGGGCCGCGGCCACGCCGCTGAGCTTGCCGCTTTTCCACAGGCAGTATGCCTTGGCGTAGTTTTCCGGCAGGGGGCGGGCCGGCCGCCCAAAGCGCACGCCCCGGGCCTGGGCCGCGGCAATGCCCTGCTTCTGCCGCTTGCGGATATTGGCCCGCTCGTTCTCTGCCACAAAAGAGAGAATCTGCAGCACCAAATCCGCGATAAAGGTGCCCATCAAATCCTTGCCCTGCCGGGTGTCCAGCAGGGGCATGTCCAGCACACAGATGTCTATGCGCTTCTCTTTGGTCAGCAGCTGCCACTGGCGCTGGATTTCCTTATAATTCCTGCCCAGCCTGTCAATGCTGAGTATGTACAGCAAGTCCCCGGGCCGCAGCCTGCGCAGCAGCCGCTGGTACTGGGGCCGCTCAAAGTCCTTGCCGGACTGCTTGTCAGTATAGATGTTTTCTTTCGGGACCCCCTTTTCGCCCAGGGCCATCAGCTGCCGGTCCTCGCTCTGGTCCACGCTGGATACACGCAGATACGCGTAGCTGCTCAAACTCATCTCCCCTTTTCTCTGCTTTCCGCGCTGGCGCGGTTTTTTCTATTTTACAATGTTTTCCTCTGGAAGGCCACTGGCTTTCCGCTTGTCACCCAAGGGCTCCCCTGCGCGTTTTGCCCGCTTCCCCTTTGGGTGGCCAGCCGCCGGGGGCATTTTCCACAAGGTTTTTCCAAAAGGGAAATCAGGCTTCCATTTTTCCCGATTTTTTGCTATAATTGGGGTTTGGAAATTCATTGAAAAGGAAGTGTTTTGAGATGAGCTCAAATCCACAGGCCCAAAATCGAATGGGCACGGCAAAAATGCTGCCGCTGATTCTCTCCATGGCTCTGCCGGCCATGTTCTCCATGCTGGTGCAGGCCCTGTACAATGTGGTGGACAGCTACTTTGTGGCCCAGGTCAGCGAAAAGGCCCTGGCCGCGGTGTCCCTGGCTTTCCCCATCCAAAACCTGCAGATTGCCTTTGGGGTGGGCACAGCGGTGGGCGTCACGTCCCTGATTTCCCGGCGGCTGGGCCAGGGCAGAAAGGACGAGGCCAACTCCGCGGCTGTCCACGGGATTCTGCTGGGCATTGCCACATCCCTGGCCTTTGCGGTGTACGGGGCCTTTTTCACCACCCCCTTCTTCCAGATGTTCGAGTCTGACGGGGAGATTGTCCATATGGGCGACCAGTACATCTCCGTCTGCTGCATCTTTTCCTTTGGCAGCTTTGTGGTGGTGATGATTGAGAAGATTCTCCAGGCCACGGGCAACATGTTCTGGCCCATGGTCTTCCAGCTGGTGGGCGCGGTGGCCAACATCCTGCTGGACCCAGTGTTCATCTTCGGCATGTTCGGCCTGCCCGCTATGGGCGTGACCGGCGCGGCAGTGGCCACAGTGGCCGGGCAGATTATCTCCATGATTTTCAGCGTGGTGATTCTGATTATCCGCCCCCACGCCATCCACATCTCCTTCAAGGGCTTCCGCCCCCATTGGGGGACTGTGAAGAACATTTACGCCGTGGGCCTGCCCGCCATTGTAATGCAGGCCATTGGCACAGTGATGAGCATGGCCATGAACGGCATCCTCTCCGGCTTCTCCACAGCGGCGTACACAGTGTTCGGCCTGTACTTCAAGCTGCAGTCCTTTGTGTTCATGCCCGTGTTCGGCCTGACCCAGGGGCTTCTGCCCATTATGGGCTTCAACTATGGGGCCAAGAACAAAAAGCGCCTGCTCTCCGCCCTGTATAATGGCTGCGCCATTGCCCTTGTCATCATGACTGCCGGGATGCTGCTGTTCTTGCTGGCCCCCCAGCCCCTGCTGAGCATTTTCAACGCCTCAGAGGAGCTGCTGTCCATTGGGATACCCGCCCTGCGGATTATCTGCAGCTGCTTTATTTTCGCGGCCCTGGGAATCGTGTCCTCCACCCTGTTCCAAGCGGTGGGCAAGGGGACATACAGCCTGGCGGTCTCCCTGATGCGGCAGCTGGTGATTCTGGTTCCGGCGGCATGGCTACTGGCCCGGATAGCAGGGCAGGTAAACGCGGTTTGGTGGGCCTATCCCATTGCGGAATGTGTTTCCCTGGCAGCCAGCGTGATGTTTTATCTGCGGCTTTATAAGAAGGAGATACAGAGTTTAGGCAAAGGCTGAGGATAGAATGAAAAAGGGGTGTTCAAATGCCCAAGGGCGTGGTATAATAAGAACGTTCCGGGGGAGGCAGTCCCGCAATCCAAAAACGAGACGTTCCGGAAAGCCAAGTTCGCGGTCCAGGGGGTGAGCGTGTGCCAGTGGCACATAAGCTGCGAACCGACCGAG
>CAJTXF010000018.1 GCA_910580045.1 uncultured Eubacteriales bacterium | reverse complement strand
ACCCCGGAATTCCGGGGTTTTTTCGGTGTGGCATCTTTTAAGATGTGTAAACATGAAAAGAACTGGTGATTCCGATACAAATGCACACCCTTGCCGCATAGGGGGTGCAAAATTTCGCCAGGGGGGTGCATTTTATGGAGAGGGGGGTGCAAATTTGCGGCAGGGGGGTTTAGCCTAAATTGTGAGTTGTTTGCGCTCATAAAACGTATTGACTATGTCAAAAAAAGGCTGCATCCCCTCTGCAACGCAGTTACAAATTGGGATACGGACAGTAATACTATCTTGCCCCTTTTCCAGTTTCTTGAGGTGAGCAGCTGTCAATGCATTTTGTAGCGCAATATAGTAAAAATTTTCTTTTTCCTCCAAACTTGCATAAATCAGAATCACTGGTATATTCTGCTGCAAAGCATAGCTTGCATTTGATGCAGATATGGAGCAGGAAATTTCTTCGCTTCCTTTTAGCGGAACAATTTTATGCTCTTTCCCTTTAAGCTGCAAAAGCGCAAATTTTCCAGTAACACATCCATCCTCGAACAATTCCATTATTGCATCAATTCCATAATCTCGCTCCGTTAAATCCCGCAAAAGAGCAATCCCGTCCCGATCAATCAATGAGCGAATATTATCTCTTGAGCGTGTTTCAACTATATGAGGTGGTATTCGCTTTTCTTTCTTTGCCATGCATCATTGCCTCCCCGATTCTATCGACAATATTATACATCATTCTCGCAAAAAAGAAAGCCCGAAAAAGGCCAGAAAACACCATACAGAATGTAAAGCAGGCGGAGAAAAAGGCCCACCAGCTCAAAGATGAACCGGCGGGCCATGTATCCGTATTCAGTTATCCCTCAATCTCCATCCCATTCTGGAAAGTGAACACCAGCCGCCCATCGTGGTATGCCGTGGCCTTCTGCACCACCGCAAGCCAAGTGGAGTTGTCGAACTCCGTGATGCCTGCCTCCCGTTCATGCAGGGCGAACATGAATCCACCGATGAGGTCCGCCTCGGCCTGCCGCTGTTTCTTCTGCTCCTGGAGGGCGTCCACTCTGGCCTTGGCCTTTTCATACCATGCCACATAGCCGTTGTAGCGTTCGGCGTATTCCTCCTGGCTCTGGGCACTCCGGGCGTTTTCCTGGATGCACCGCTGGGTCAGTTCCGTCACCACCGCGATCTCCCGGAGCAGCTCGTCCAGTTCCGCGTCAATGGCGGAGCAGTTGGTGAGGTGGTCCTGCATGATGCGGCAATCCTCCAGCAGAGCATCCTTGCCCTCCAACAGTTGATTGAACGCTGCCAGGAAACGGGCCTTGATGTCCTCCTCCAGCAGATGCGGAGTGCTGCATTTCTCCTTGTTGCTGAACTTCCCATTGCACTGCCAAACCACGCGGCGGTACTTGCTGTTGGAATGCCAGACCTTGGGGCCGTAGCAGCCACCGCAGTCACCGCAGACCAGGCGGGAGGCGAACACCCCGCCGCCGCTGTAGTGGAGGCCCATACCTTTGCGCCGAGCGAACTCGGCCTGCACCACATCGAACTCATGGGGCTGGATGATGGGCTGGTGGCTCTGCTCGATCCAATACTGCTGCACTTCGCCCTCGTTGACCTTCCGCTTTTTACTGAGGAAATCAACCGTATAGCACTTCTGAAGGAGTGCTGCCCCCTTGTATTTTTCATTCGTGAGAATGCTCTCCACCACGCTGGCTCCCCACTTCTTTTTGCCGGAGGGCGTGGGGATGCCGTCAGCGGTGAGGGCCTTGGCAATGGCGTAGCTGGTCTTGCCCTCCATGAAAAGGGCGTAGATACGGCGGACAATTTTGGCCTCGTCCTCCACTATCTCCGGGAATCCGTCCGGCCCCTTTCGGTAGCCGAGGAACTGCTTGTAGGGGAGGCTGACCTTGCCGTCAGAGAACCGCTTGCGCTGGCCCCAGGTGATGTTCTCCGAAAGGGAGCGGCTCTCCTCCTGGGCCAGCGAGGACATGATGGTGATGAGCAATTCGCCTTTACTGTCGAAGGTCCAAATGTTCTCTTTTTCAAAGTAGACCTCCACGCCATGCTCCTTCAGCTTGCGAATGGTGGTTAGGCTGTCCACCGTGTTCCTGGCAAAGCGGCTCACCGATTTGGTGACGATGAGGTCTATCTTCCCGGAAAGGGCATCGGCGATCATCTGATTGAAACCGACCCGGTGCTTTGTGTTCGTGCCAGAAATGCCCTCGTCAGTATAGACCGACACAAATTCCCACTCCTGGTTGCTCTTGATGTACCGGGTATAGTAGTCGATTTGCGCCTCGTAACTGGTGAACTGCTCATCGCTGTCGGTGGAGACGCGGGCATACCCCGCCGCCCGCCGTTTCTGTGCCGCCACCGCCGGGGCGTGGGTGTGAAGGTTAATGGTCGGCGGAATGACTGTTACTGCTCTTGCCGCTGGCATGATCTCATCGCCTGTCCTTTCTTTGTAAATTCTCTGGCCGCGGCCCTCATCTCCGGGGTCCAACTTTCCGCCCTGGAGCGGTCTGTCCACCGTTTAACGGTTTGAGTGCCGTCCTTGAACAGAAATACCAGAGTGTTGCCCCCCTCGGCCCGGATAGCCGTTATTTTATCGTGGAGGGCCTCCGCATCAAATTCATCCAGCCCCAGCACTTCTGCCGTCGCCTTTTCCAGCGTCCGTTCAGGTATCTGCTTAGAGGGGCAGGTGGCTTTGCCGTAGATGTTGAAGGTGCTGCAAATCCACACCGGGCCGGTGCGGGTCACCTTGCGCCGGTAGCCCTTGCCGCAGGTGCCGCAGACGATCATTGACGTGAATGGGTACTTGACGGGGCCGCACTTGGTCTTGTTGTGCTTGGCGGAGCGGCGGGCCATCTCCGCCTGCACCGCCTGGTAATCCTCCATGCTGATGATGGCCTCATGGGTGTTTTCCGCATGGTACATGGGCAGCTCACCCCGGTTGGGGAGCGTCTTTTTCGTGATGTGGTTCTCTCGAAATGTGGTCTGGAGGAGCAGGTTGCCGGTGTAGGAGTAGTTCCCCAGAACCTTCCGCACACAGCTACGGCCCCAAGTATTCCCGTTGCGCGTGGTCTTGCCCTGGGCGTTCAGCTTTTTCATGATGGCCTCGACCCCCATGCCGGAAAGGTAGTCAGCGAAAATGCCCCGCACGATCTCCGCCTCCTCCGCCTTGACGATGTAGACGCCGTTTTCGTACCGATAGCCCAGAATCTGCCCTGACCAGGGCTTGCCATCCTCGAAGTTCTTTTTGATGCGCCACTTCTGATTCTCGCTGGCGGAAAGGCTCTCCTCCTGGGCGTAGGATGCCAGAATGGTGAGCATCAACTCACCGTCTGCACTCATGGAGTGGATGTTCTGCTCATCGAAGTACACATCCACGCCCATCGACTTCAACTCCCGGACGGTCTGGAGCAGCACCACGGTGTTTCGGGCGAACCGGGAAATCGATTTGGTGATGATGAGGTCGATGTTCTCGGCGCGGCACTCGGCCAGCAGCCGCTGGAAGTTCTCACGGTTCTCCTTCGTGCCGGTCAACGCCTCGTCAGCGAACACTCCGCAGTAGAGCCAGCCAGGATGGTTCTGGATCAGGTCGCTGTAGTAGCTGACCTGGGCCGAAAGGGAGTGGAGCATGGCATCCTTGCCGGAGGACACTCTGGCGTAGGCCGCGACCCGCTTGACCTTGGGCTGGGCTGGGACTTTCAGCCCCATTTTCTGAATAATGCGTTCCAAAAAATCACCTCCTTGGTGGTCACATATTCGCTCTAAACCGCAGGTTTATCAAGTTTTTGAACGAAAAATGCTATCCAAAGACAGGCCGTACTTTTTGGTCATAATTGTATCGATTTCAGTGTACTCACTCTCGGAAATGATGCCCTGGTGGAGCATACCCATGGCGAGGCTCATCGCTGCTTTGTATGCTGCAAGATTGCGGAAAAACTCCTCGGACACACCTATACCCCCTTTCGCCGCGCCTCGGCGTAACAGGCACGGGAGCAGTATTTTCGGTGGTCGTTGCCATAACTGTCGAAGGGCTGACCGCATTGGGCGCAGGTGAAGTGGTAGACAGCCTTGCGGTTGACAGCTTCCGGGTGGCTGTTCCACCAAGCCATGCGGCATTTATCTGAGCAGAACTTCTTCTCCCTGTGATGGGGTGTGTGCGTCAGCATGGCCCCGCATTGAGGGCAGAATCGCTCTGCCCCGTCAGGATTCCTTCTGCACACCGATTTGACCGTGTTGATAGAGTAGCCGGTGAGGGCGGCAATGCGCTTATAGCCCAGCCCCTGTTCCCGATACCGTAGAATGTCTTTTGCTTTCGCTGTCACCATAAGTGATACCCCCTCAAAACGATGGTAAAAGCAAGAAGCCCACCGGGTGGATGTTCCCGGTGGGCTTGAATGCCGATTAAATTTTCTGCGCGTAATCCAAGGCGATCCACCCCGCGCCAGATTTCAGCCTGCCCCAGCCCTTGGCGGAGCCTGTGCCGTCCTTGACCTCGGTGATGGTGAACACCCCAGCCCCAGTGAACTTCCCGGTCTTGGCGGTGTCGGTGCCAGGGCCAGTGCGAATACGGAGGTCGGTGGCAGTGACCCTCACCTTGAAGGGAACGGCGGCAGGAGCCGGAGCAGCTCCGCCAGCGGTGGCAAGAATGCTGTTGAGGATGGTGATGATCTTCTCCCCATAACCTGCGCCAGTGGCCCAACCCTTGCCTTGGGGATTCTCCTTCTGACCCAGCCATTCCACCACCTCGGCGCAGCCCCGCGCCACATACTTGAACCGGGGGTCGATGCACTCGTTCTTCAGCGGCTCGGTGGATGCGTAGGCTTTGAGGTGCTGCATCTGCGCCCGGATGCCAAGCTGGGGCGTGGAGAAGGAATTACCCTTCATGCCGTTGGCGGTGACACCCATGCCGCAGAAATTATTCTGGTCCAGCGTGACGGCGGAGCCAGCGAAGCCGAAGTTCCCGGTCTCCAGACAGGACTGCGCGAAGGCGATGTCGCCCCGCACTCCCTCCGCCGCCCCCTCGGACAGATAGAGCGGCACCATGTTCAGAACGCTCTGGGCCACCTTCGGATTCTTGGCCTTGATGTAGGTGCGCATCTGCTCCGCCGTAGCGACAGCCGCGCCCATAATCTTCGTGCCGGACACATCGCTGGGAGCAGCGGCCCCACCGTCCATCGCGGCCTTGACCGCCTTGCGGAATGTGTCCATCGTGTAGGGCAGGCCGAGCTGCGTCCAGAGATGTTCCGGGTCGCCGTGGTTGGAGGCGATGCCCCGCTTGCAGCCCTCCTTGTGGCTGACGATGACCCCGTCCCCCAGAGGGTCGAGGGAGAACTTCTGGCAGAGCATGGCGAACAGCTCCACCGCCGCCTCATAGGTGCGCTTGGCAACGGCCTGAGCGGTGGCCTTATCGGAGCAGGTGAAGGTGGCCCCGCCCGTGTACTTGATGCAGGCCGGTTCGCACATCTCCACACCGATGTGGGTATTGTTGCCGCTGGCCCCGCAATGCCACCCCCGGTGGTTCCAGGGGAGGCACTGATACACGGTGCCATCATTGCCGTCAATAAACGCATGGACGCAGGCCCGGTCGTAGCTGGCCTTGTTCCAGTTGCGGACGAACACCTGGGCGCTGGGCTGGGGACAGCCCACGGAGTGGAGCATAAGGCCCTTGACCGTGATCTTCCGGCCAGCGGTGTAGCAGGGGTTTTTGGTGAGGATGAATTCAACCAGTTTCATTCCCCGTCACCGCCCTTCTCCGCCCGGTCGTGGAGCTGCTCCAGCACAGCCTTCAGTTTCTCCGGCACAGGCAGGCTTAGGTGGGCGGCGTTCTCCACCAAGGAGACACCCTCGTTGGACAGGTAGAAAAAGATGATGGCAGTCCGCAGCACCGAGCCGGTGCCGATGACCTGCACATCAAGGATGTTGGCGACCCCTACCAGGAAGAAGATCAGCACCTTCCGGCAGATGCCCCGGAAGCCCACCTCGCTGGACAGTTTCTGGTCGTTGATGGCGCACATGACCCCGGTGATGTAGTCCACCACTGTGAACACCACCAGGGCGATGAGGAGACCGTCACAGCCGCCCAGGAAGTAGCCCAGCCAGCCGCCCACGGCGGTGAGCACCATCTGGATCGTGTTCCAGAACTCTTTCATGGAAAATCCCTCCGTTTCAAAAATGTGTATAATAAAAGGCCATCCGCCAAGCGGCGGACAACCCTTCATCCGTTATTCGGTTGTCTTGGCTTTGATGTAGGCCGGGATGCCGTCTTTGGTCAGCACGGGAAGCCACGCGCCCGCGCCGGTGAAATCCATCGTCCCATCGAACAGCAGCTTGCAGACCACGGGAACGCCAGCCGTGTTGAGGCCGCTGATATACAGCGCGTTCTCGCCGGGAAGATAGGTGATGCACCCATACTTCGCCACCAACCCCAGGAGGCCCATGGTGTCGATGTAGCCCCAGCCGCTGGTGGCCAGCTTGGAGCCGAACAGCAGCCCCGTCCCCACGAAGATGAACCACATGGACTGCTCCGCCACATAGCAGACGGAATCGGTGAACAGCACCGCTCTGGAGGGGAGTTTGATGTTAAGTTCCCTCCATTCCGGCAGCGTCCCGCCATTGTACCGCCCATGCATCAGCGTGACCTTTCGGTCAACGAGGTCTACGTTGTAGAGGTACTCATTGTTCGCACCAGTGGGGAGCGTGATCATCTGGGGAGTATAATCCTCAGCGACAAATCTTTTCAGATACCTGCCGCGCTCATCCTGCTCGATAGCGGCCTCCATGTTGGTGTAACTGTTATAGGAAGAATACGGGTCACTCTCCGGCGTTCCGTAGAGGGACTGAGACACAGAGGCGATGCTGAACCAAAACTTGTATCCGTAGGTGGTCGAGTAGAGATAGATACCAAGAAAACGCGAGGCATAGAGTGCCTCATTCTGATTTTTCACAGAGAAACCAAACTTTGCAGCCAGCTTCGATGTGTAATGCTTAGTCATGTTGCCGCCATAGGCATTGCAATACGCTTGAACCATTGCCGCAGAAGTAGAATACGATCCGGCTTTCCATGTGATATAATAGAGATAGGAATCCGTCATCAACAGCGCCATCATTTTTGTGCCACCCACATCCACTACATAGGGGATGGTGTACTGATTCGCCGTCTGTGTGACCCGGTTGCTGACATAGGTGGTCACCGCTGTCATTTTGATGGAGGTTTCCGAGCCGCTGAACGACACCAATTCAAACAGGAGGATTTTGGTCTGCGCTCCACCGATCTGCGTCAGGTAGAGGGAGCCGCCGCAAATCGAAAGATACACCGGGCTTGCCCCAGACAGGGCCTCGGCTCCTGTCACAGTGATGGTCTTTGCCGCGCCAGTAGCCGGAATGCAGACCAGCAGATGGGCGTCCACCAGATAGGCCCAGATGGAGCCATTGAACACACAAGTGTTGGTGATGGCTCCGGCCTTGCCAGCGGTGTATGCAGTCTTTAGGTCCTTTGCCGTGGGCTGCTTGGTTCCCAGCAGGGCCACCAGCTCCGGGTAGTCATCCTCGCTCACAAAGCTGCCATCACATTTGAGCCAGTCCTCGCCCATGTCCGGCGCGGCGCTGTAGCGGATGGACCCCACAGGCTGGATATCTTCGGCCTTGAGATTCAGCTCCTCCCGCAAATCCTCAATGTCGCCCTCCAGACCAGCGATGCTTGTCTCGGTGTCGGCGAACAGCTCTCTCAGCACATCCAGTTCCCCCACCACATCGCGGGCGGTGAACACGCAGGAGCCGTCCTGCACTTGGTCGCCCACTTCTGCAATGCCCAAATAATCCAGCGGCTCAGTGGCGGCGGTCACACCTTGGGTGGTGCAGTAGAGCGTCACCCAGCCGGGGGCGTTCTTGCAGGTCACATAGTCGCCCTTGAAGTATTCGGTGGACCGCTGGAGGGTGCTGGCCCCGCTGCTGCCGGATGCCCCGGTGATCTTTTCAAAGGTCGCCTCCAGATTGGTGATACCCGTCCGGGTCACACCGAAGGTCGCCAATTCCAGATCATAGGCAGTGTTGTTGTAGTTCACATCCTCGTCCCCAGTCAGGTCGGTCAGCACAGAGGCCGTTTCGGTCAAAAGCTGGATCGGCTCGTCCGCGTTGGACAAGTCCATGTGGATGTAGAGCCGCCCTTGGAGCGTGCCGGAGCCGCTGTTGAGGATGACGCCGACTTCGCAATCGTACACCTCGAAGAACCGTCCCTTGATCATGCCGAAGCCCTGGGACACATGGAGGACGTTGCCTCTGGCGTAGGTGATGTTGCAGCCCTTGAAGATGCCGTTGGTGGCGATGACCGTCTGCTGGATGATGGCATCGTCCAGCGGGGTCACGCTGCCGCCTTTGTAGGTTTTCAAAACGATGTTGTTAGCCATTGCCGCTCCTCCTGAGTATTTTTGTAAGGTCCAGCCGGACGGTGCCAAACACCAGCTTGGTGTTCTTCCCGCGCTCCCGCCCGGTGAGGATGCTCCGATAGGCCACCCCGTCCGAAATGATCTCAACCTGCTGCCCGAACTCCATCTGCTCCGGCTTCACCAGCCCATCGTCATTCGCCATCGTCAGCTCGATGAGGTTGGAGTAGGCCAGCCCGGAGAATTTGTCGTGGGCGGCGCGGATGGCGGCGGACTCGAAGGAACTGCCCTCCTCATGCTGCACCGCTTGCAGTTCGCAGACCACCGGGGTGATGCGGTCGCGGTCGTAGGTGTCGTAGCCCAAATCCGGGTGGAGGTAGTAGATACGGGTGGTGGCGTAGTCCGCGCTGTCAAACAAGATCAGCTTGTTTACATCGGCGCTGACCTGCTTAATGGTGACGCTTTTCTTGATGATGTTCGGCAAATCAGCCTCTATGGTGAGGATGCTGTCCCCGGTCCGGCCCACCGTGACGTGTATCTCCCGGTTCTGGATGTCCAGCGCGGCCTTCACCAGAATGCCATATTTCTGCATAGCGGGGACAATGACCGAATCCATGAGGTTGACGATGTTGTAATGACCGCCGCTCTCCGCCGGGGTGATGTGCAGGCTCCAATCCGGGGTGGCGCTGGTGTGTGCCACAGACAGACCGTGGATGTTCTGGAGCGTGTCCGGGTTTTCGATGAAGGTTTCCCGGATACGGTCACAGATGAAGTCCTCCAGCGTCCCCTGGCCCTGGGCGTTCACATCGAACAGGATGCCGGTGTTCAGCAGCTCCACCAGGGGCTTGTAGGAAATGGTCTGGAGCCGCTTGGAGCGGTCGGTGCCGTAGCCGATCTCGGTGACCACCCCGGCGTACTCCTCGCTGCCCCGGCTGATGCGGATGAAGTCCTGCTTTTCAATGCCGGGGAGCGCCAGCACCGTGATGGTGTTCTCGTCCGAGGCGAGGTAGTCCTCTTTGTAGGTGACCTCGTTTACATTGGCGTTTCCGACCATCGTGAAGTCAGGCCGGAAAATCTCCACACTATACGGTCTCATAGCTGATCTTCCCCTCCACCATCATTTTCACTGTGTTCAGCCCGTCGTGGGAAACGGAAATGCGGTTGCTCCCATGCTTGAGGTGGAAGAACCGCTCCGTGGTAAAGTCACAGAGCTGGTAGCGGTCAGCCACGATATCGTCCGCCGCGCCGCGCTCGGTGATGCTGTAGGGAATGCCGGTAGCGTCCACCACCAGCTTGTGGTCCGCCATGATGGAACCCTCATACCGCCCGGTTTCCACCAGCACATTGTCCACATAGTGCTTCCAGACCGGGTTGAGGCAGGGGCCGAAGATGGTGACCTTGCATGGGCTGTCCTCGTAGCTGTCGCTGTCGATGACCAAGGTGTTCTGAGCCACCTCGGCGTAGGAGTAGCTATAGGTGTACGGATACACCTTGCCGCCGATGGAGAGGACGCCGCTCTGCCGGATGACGCTTTTGTAGAACAGCCCGGTGGCGAGGAAGGTCACATCGCAGACCAGACCGCCGCCGCCCTCCATCAGCTCCCCCTTGGACAGCTCCGTCAGGCGGACAGGGACACGGTATGTCTCGTCCGTCTGGTAAATGAGGGTGAGCGGCACAGCCCGGACGAACCGGGAGAACTCCCGGCAGGTCTGGTAGGCGGTGGAGCCGCCGAACAGGATGCGGCCCGACATCTCCCCCTGGGAGAACAGTTCTTCCAGGGGGATGAAGTCGGTGCCGACCTGCTCGTATTGGGTGCCGTCCTTGAAGCCGAACCCGGCGATATTGTGAAAGAAGGAGGAACGGCTGTTCAAATCCCAGCCGTCCCCCGCGCCGTTGGTCAGTCTGAATTTTCGGATCATAGGAAAGCCCTCCCCAGCGTTCGGTTCATACCATCGGACAGTTCGCCCACCAGAGTGCCGGAGTCCAGCACGATCTGGCGGTTCGCCAGCCGGGGCAGATATTTGGTGACCACCTCATACATGGCATCCAGCCGCGTGGCCATCTCGGAATTGCCGCTGGCGGCGGTGAGGGTGTTGTCACTCTGGGCCATGCCTCCATTGCGAATAGCCTCCAGCCCGCTGGTGGCAGCAGTGATGGTGGGCGTGAGGGTCAGATCGTCCGCCACATTTCCAATGGCGGCGCGGACGGTCCCCCGGCTCTGCTCGATGCCCTTGGCAAGCCCAGCCATGAAGTCAGGCATCCAGCTCTCGTAGTCGGTGAGCGGCCCCTCGTCCGGGACGGAGAAGTGTAGGAAGGACTTGATCGTGCTTGCCACATTCCCCACAGCGTCCTTGACCGAGCCAATGGCCCCTTTGATGCCGTTGACGATGCCCATGATGAGGTCGCGGCCCCAGCTCACGGCCTCCTTGCCCAGACCGAGGATGTGGTCCTTGACGAAGTTGAAGCCGGACTTCACCGCCTCCAGCACCTTGGTCATGGCGGTGCGCACCCCTTCGGAGAGACTGTTGAACACACCAGTGACCGCCTCTTTGATGCCGTTGACCACACTGGTGACGGCCTCCTTCAGAGCGTTCCAAGCATTAACAATGGTTTCCTTCAGCCGCTCCATGATGCCGCTGACGGTTTCTTTGATGGCCTCCCAGACCTGGGTGACTGTATCTTTGATAGCATTGACCACCGTGGTGACAGCGGTCTTAATTGCCTCCCACGCAGCGGTGATGGCGGTTTTCACCGCCTCCATGACCGTCAGCACAGCGGTCTTGATGGCTTCCCAGGCTGTGGTGATTGCCGTCTTGATGGTCTCCATGACCGTGGTGACCGCCGTTTTGATTGCCTCCCACGCTGTGGTCACAGCAGTCTTGATGGCCTCCAGAGCAGTGGAGATGGCGGCTTTGATTGCCTCCCATGCTGTGGTGACAGCCGTCTTGAGTACTTCCATCGCCGTGGAGACCACATTCTTAATGGTCTCCCAAGCCCCGGTCACCACCGCCTTGATGGTTTCCAGAGCGGTGGTAAACACACCCTTGATGGCCTCCCAGATGCCGGAGAGGAACTCCTTGATACCGTTCCATGCGGCCTGGGCCGTGGAGGAGATAGCCGTCCAAAGAGTGGACAGGAAGGTGGCGATGCCGTTCCAGATGGTCTGCGCCGCCGTGGAGATGGCTGTCCAGAGGGTGGAGAGGAAAGTGCTGATACCATTCCAGACCACCTCGGCGGTGGCCCGGATGCCCTCCCACAGTCCGGAGAAGAATGTGGTGATACCGTTCCAAATGGTCTGGGCGGTGGTCACGATGCCCGTCCAAAGGCCGGAGAGGAAACTGCTGATGGCGTTCCAGACGGTTTCAGCTACAGAGCGGATGCCTTCCCACAGCCCGGAGAAGAACTCGGTGATACCGCCCCATATGGTCTGGGCGGTGCTGACGATGCCGATCCAGAGGCCGGAGAGAAACTCGCTGATCGCACCCCAGACCGCCTGGGCCGTGGTGGAAATGGCCTCCCAAAGCCCGGAGAAGAAGCCGCCGATGCCGCCCCAGATGGTCTGCGCCAAGTTGACGATTGCTTCCCAAGCCCCCTGGAAGAAGGAGGACAGCGCCTCCCACACGGCGATGGCCGCGCTCTTGATGGCCTCCCACAGCCCAATCCAGAACTCCCGGAAACCCTCGCAGTTGTTCCAGAGGGCCACGAAGATAGCAATGAGGGCGGCAATGGCCGCGACCACCAGCCCGATGGGGTTTGCCACCAGAACTGTGAAAAGCCCGGTGGCGGCGGTTTTGACCGCGCCAATGACCGGGCCGATCTTGGACACCACCGAAAGAATGGTGCCGACCGCAGAGATAACCTTGCCGATGATGATAAGGACTGGCCCCACCGCTGCAACGATAAGCCCAATGGTGACGATGGTCTGCTTGGCGCCTTCGTCCAGGCTGTTCAGCCAATCCACGAAGGACTGGATGCAAGCCACAATGTTCTTGATGACCGGCATGAGCAACTCCCCGATGGAGATGGCGAGGCCCTCCAGAGCCGACTTCAAAATGGTGAGCTGGCCTTGGAGGTTGTCCAGTTGTGTATCCGCCATCTGCTGGGCCGCTCCGCCGCTCTCGGTGATGGAATGCTGGAGGGTGTCCCAGCTCTCTCCGGTGTTGGCGAGAAGGGCGTTGACGGCGGCGAGGTCGGTCTTGTTGAAGATGGTGGCGATGATGTTGGACTTCTCGGCGGAGGTCATGCCGTCCATCGAGGTGTTGAGGTCGCCCAGCACATCGTTGAGGGACCGCATATTCCCCTCGGAGTCATACACATCCACGCCAAGTTGCTCCATAGAAGCAGCCGCCTTATCCGTGGGGTTTTGCAGGGACAAGATGACGTTGCGCAAATGTGTACCGCCCTCGGCCCCCTTGATGCCATTGTTGGCGAGGATGCCGAGGGCGGTGTTCAGTTCGGCGGTTCCACCCTTGACGGACTTCGCCGTAGCGCCGATGGTCAGGATGGCGTCACCGAGCTGGGCCACCGAGGTGTTGGTGGTGGAGGAGGTCTTTGCCATCTGGTCCACCATGGTGGTTGCCTCGTCCGTACCCATGCCCAGGGCGGACATGGCATCGGTGACCATATCCGAGGCCGAAGCCAGGTCAATACCGCCAGCGGCGGCGAGGTTCAGCACCGTGGGGAGCGTGTCACACATCTCCTGGGTGTCGTAGCCAGCCAGGGCCAGATAGTTGAGGGCCTCGGCACACTCGCTGGCGGAGAAAACCGTCTCGCTGCCCATCTGCTTTGCCAGGGCGGAGAGGGTGTCCATGGTGTTGACGCTCTCCCCGTTGACCGTGGACATGGCGTCCTTGGTGATGCCCATCGTGGCCTGCACCTGGGACATGGAGGACTCGAAGTTGGCGGCGGTGGCGACAGCGGCGGTGCCAAGGCCCACCACCGGGGCGGTGACCGACTTGGTGAGCGTCTCGCCCACCCCGGACACCTTATCACCCACGGCTTGGAGCTTGTCGCCCACCTGCCCGATTTTTTGAAGAGCGACAGACGAATTTTCCGCCTGCCGCTCCAAATCCTTGAGTTTCTGTTCAGTTTCGATGATCTCCCGCTGGAGGGCATCATACTGCGATTGGGTAATTTCCCCGCTGGCGAGGGCTTGATTGGCCTGCTCCGCCGCCGTTTTCAGCGTGGCCAGTTTCTCTTTCGTTTCGGAGACGGCCTCGCCCAGCAGCCTGTGTTTCTGGGCCAGCAGCTCCGTGTTGCCGGGGTCCAGCTTGAGCAGCTTATTGACATCCCGGAGGCTGCTCTGGGTGGTGGAGAGGGCCTTGTCCACATCTTTAAGGGCGGTGGTCAGCTTTGTGGTATCGCCGCCGATCTCCACCGTGATGCCAGCGATCCGTCTTGCGCCCATAGGCCGTCACCTCCCATCAGAAGCGGTCGAAGTCATCCTGGGTCGCCAGGGTCGCATACTTGCAGTCATCGTTCAGATGCTCCGCGAAAATGTCGTTGACCATGCCCACTGTCAGCAGGTCGAGGTCCCGGAGGGACAGCCCGACCTGCAAACAGCGGAGCAGGAACAGCGGCGTAGTCATTTCCCGGTCAGTCGGGCGAAGTTTTTTTTAGACTGAACATCCGTCTGTACATTCAGCCCCCACAGCTCGATAAGCTGGGGCAGCACCTGGTAGATGGAGAAGGTGTTGAAGCTGTCCAGCCAATCCTCCGGGGAATCCGGGACGGCGGCGGGGTCGGCGTGCTTCGCCATGATGTAGGCGATGTTCTCGAACATCTCCAGAGAGAACATATCCAGCCCGGAGCCGCTCTCGGTGTTCTCGCCCACGCTCTTTTCCAGCGCGGCGAGGTCTTTGTAGATGTCCCGGTGGAACTTCAGCCGGTAGATGCGGGGGATGGCGGCGCTGGCCTTGAACGCCACCTCCTGGCCGTCGATCTCGATGGTGCGTTTGATACCCATAGTTCAGCCCTCCTTTAGCCCTGACCGCCAGCGGAGGCATCCTCGTCCACAGCCGGGGTGTCGGCGGGCTGGTACACGCTCTTGTACCAGTTGTTGTAGACGCTGGCCGTGGTGGAATCGCCGGTCTTGGCCTTCACATAGCCGGTGGACAGGGGCCGGGCCTTGACCGTCAGCGTCTCGGTCTGCACCTCCCGGTTCTCTTCGTTGGTCTTGGCGGAGATAGAGGGCCGGGACGCAGAGCAGTTGTAGAGGACGTGGCGGATCTTCCGCACATCGCCATCGAACTCGAACAGCAGGGCGAACTTGCCCGTCTCGCTGGCGGCGTTCTCCAGCAGGACACTGTTGGCATCCGTGGTCTCCATGAGGATGTCCCGCCGGAAGGACTCCGGGATGAGGGCCACCTCCAGGTCGCCGTCATAGCCCTGGTTGTTGTTGATGACGTAATACTCGATGCCATCCGCATAAAAGCTCTCCGGCTCACCCTGGGGGTCCAGGGAGAGGGACACCGCGCCGGGGAGGGCCACGGGGGTCGCCCAGGTGTACTTCCCATCGTTGTCCTGGGAGAGCGGAGCGTAGTGGACGTTGCAGATATTGAACTTGACCTTGTTGCGCTTATTGGTGCTGCTCATGCAGATACCTCCATTTCATAAAGGACCTCGTACAGCTTTTCGCTGTCGATCCATGTCTCGCCTTTGCCATAAAAAATGCCGCCCTCGTCCAGAGCGGCCTCGATCTGCTCCTCCAGCGCCGGGTCCTTCTTATCCGTGTAGACCTCGATGTGGAGGACATCCTGCTTGAAGTACGCCACCCCATCGGCGGCGAAGTTGTCGGCGTTGGGGAAGCGATACACCAAAAAGGGCGGGTCTGGCCCCTCGCCCTCGGCAAAGTGGTCATAGGCGAAGGGGAACCCCAGCCGCTCCAACAGAGCGGAAACATCTGATTTTTTCATCGCAGTTTCCTTTCCGCGATCTCCAGCAGCTTCTTCTCCGCCAGGGCCTCGCCGGGGGCGATGTGGGGGAAGGCGCGCGTCCTGCCGCCGCCCCGCTTGGCGTGGCCGTTCTCCAGCAGATGGGTCAGCCGGTAGTGCTTTGCCGAGTGGACAGTGTTCACCAGGGATTGGGCGGTCTCCTCCACCTTGGTGACGGTCCAGCTCTTTTTGTACTTCCCGGTCTTGACCGGGGCGCGGGACTGTATCTCGGCCTTCACGTCCTCGCTGACGGTACGGACGGCCTCTTTGACCTCGTCCGAGGCCATGGACACATATTCCTCAAGCTGGGCCATGACCGCGCCGGGGAACTGGTCGATGGACACCCTGTCTCTTGCCATGACCTCACCTCCGCTCCCGCTGGGCGGTCAGCTTCAGCTTTTCATGCCGGAACTGCACATCGTCCACGCAGGTGATGTTGTAGATATTGCCGCCGAACAGAATGCGGAACCGGGTAGCGTCCAGATCACGGAGCCGCTCACACCAGCGCACCTCGAACACCAGGGTGTCGCTGCCCAGCGTCTGTCCAGCGGCCCCGTACTCTTTCCCGGAGGCGAGGTTGGCGTAGGCGGCGCAGGACCAGTAGTCCACCCAGACGCTTAAGTGGTTGCCGATGGCATCGGTGGCCACTTCGCTCCGCTGGATGGTGATGCGGGAGCGCAGCTTGGAAATGTCCATCAGAAAGCCACCTCCCGTTCCGCGGCAAGGATGTAGCGGAGCATCCGGGTCAGCTCGTCCATGTCGGCGTTCTCCCGATGCTCGTAGAGGTAGGCCACGGCGAACAGCACCGCCACTTTGTTGATGGGGAGCGGTTCCACAGCCTTCCGCAGCGTACCCTCGCAGAGCGTTTCAGCAGCCCGGATGAGCTTCCGAATGATGGTGTCATCATCGTCATGGTCTACCCGAAGGTACTTCTTGGCCTCCTTCAGAGAAACGAGCAAAGCGTTACCCCCTCTAAAATCAGAGGGTCCCGGCGGATACACCACCGGGACCCTCGCAGATCACTTCGCTGCGGTGCTGGCCTTGATAGCCAGGAGCTGCACCGCCTCCGGCAGCACCAGCTTGCCGTCCACCCGCTCCTTGGCGACAAAGCCCACCATACCGTTCCCGGCGAACAGCTCCTTCAGCTCGGCGAAGGAGCGGGTCCCCCGGTCGCCGATGTTGTAGTAGCTGAAATCGCCGAAAGCGATGGCGGGCTTCCCGGCGGTGACGGTCGGGAAATAGGGAGAGGTGTGGATGGCGTAGCCGAACAGACGGTCCGGCTCCCCGGCCTGGTAGGAGGGCTGCCAGAGGTACTGGCCGTTGTTGTCCTTCAGCTTGCGGAGCACCGCCAGCGTCTGGTCGTTGGTGAGGAAAGCGGCGTTCTTGCGGTAGGGCCGCTTGAGGGCGTAGACCAGGTCGATGACCTCGTCCGCCGCGATGGAAGCCCCGGCGGTGGTGACGGCGGTCTGCGCCCCGCCAGTCGCCGCCAGCAGGCCCAGGGGCTTGCCGGTGCCGTCCCCGTTGAGGAAGGCATCCTCCTCCGCGTTGCCCAGGGCCTTGGCGAACTGGGCGATGATGTAGCTCTCCAGGCCGAAGGCGTTGTCGTAGAGCAGCTCCTCGGTGACCTTCACCGCCACATGGAGCTTGTGGGCATCCAGGGAAATCTGGGCGAAGGTGGCGTCCCCAAAGGTGAGCGCCCCGCCCTCATCGATCCACGCGGCGGCAGGCTTGGTGGCGGCGATGTTGATCTTGTGTTCGCCGCTGGTGGTGATGCGGTGGCCCAGCCTGCGCATGATGTTCTCCTCGGTCAGCCCGTCGATGAGCCGGGAGTCGTACTCTTCCGGCACCAGGTAGCCGCCGTTGGCGTCGATGCCCTCCTGGAGAACGTTGCTCACCTGGCGGAAGTTGGTGCGCAGGGCGGTGAGCATGGCCTCCTTGTAGGCTTTGGAAGCCCGCCCGGTCTTGGGCTCGTCCGGGTCGCCGCCGCCCAGGGGCTTGCCGGTCAAGGGGCTGGCGGTGGGCTTGGACAGCTCCGCGTCCAGCGCCTCCTGCCGCTCCAGGCGGGCAATCTCCCTGCCCAGATCGGTGATGTCCTGCTCCATCTTGGTGTAGGCGGCATCGTCCTCGGCGGACAGAACGCCCTTCTCGTTGCGGTGGCTGTCCAGGAAAGCCTTCGCAGCCTCCCAAGCCTTGGCCCGCTTCTCTCTCAGTTCCAGAATGGTCATGATGTGTTCCTCCTTAAAATTTCAAAAGTTCAAGCCGCTCCATCAGCGTGTCGATGGAACGGCCTGTGGGTGTGGTATTCGGTTTTTCAATGCGACACTTGGCAGAAATCTTATCCATGAGGGAATTGACCACCGTTGCCGGGGAATACAGCATGGAGCCAGCGGGCGGGGCCTCGTCCCCGGTCTGGGCGCGGGACAGGATGCCGTCCGCAAAGCCCAACTCCACCGCCTTGTTCGAGTCCATCCAGGTCTCGCTGTCCATGAGATGGGACAGCTTGGCGCGGGACAGGCCGCTCTTGATCTCGTAGGCGTTGATGATGGAGTCCTTGACTGCTTCCAGCATTGCGATGGCCTTCTCCATCTCCCCGGCATCGCCCCAGGCGATGGTGGCCGGGTTGTGGATCATCATGGTGGACACCGGGGACATTAGCACCTTGGTGCCAGCCATAGCGATGACGGACGCGGCGCTGGCGGCGATGCCGTCAATTTTTACGGTCACATCGTGGGGGTAATCCATGAGCATATTGTAGATTTGCGCCGCCGCCACACAGTCCCCGCCGGGGCTGTTAATCCAGACCGTGATGTTGCCGGAGCCGCTCATCAGCTCGTCCTTGAAAAGCTGCGGGGTCACATCATCGTCATACCAGCTATCCTCGGCGATGGTGCCGTTGAGGAACAGCGTCCGTTCCTCCGGGGCCATCTCCGCCACCGCCTTCACTTTCCAGTTCCAAAACTTCTTCATCGGAATCCTCCTCTCTCGAAGTAGTCATATCTGCAAAAGCCCCCGCGTCCTTCAGCGGGAGCATATTGCCGTTGATGAGGTACAGGTCGCCGCCCTCCTCAGCGGGGATGCGGTCCAGGTTTTCCAGTTCCCGGATGTCATTGGCGGACATCCAGCCGTTCTGCCGACCGATGGCGTAGCCATTCATCCGGCTCTGGTAGTCGCCCCGGAGCAGGCCCTCCAAGTTGAACTTCACAAAATAGGTGGACTTTTCCTCCGGGGTGAGCAATGACCGCTGGATGGACTGCTCCCACCGGGTCACCCAGGGGTCCAGCGTGTATTTCACGAACTCCAGGGACTGCTGCTCAATATTAGAAAAGCTCGACTTTTCCAGGTCGCCCACCATGTGTGGCGGCACTCGGAAAATTCGAGCGATCTCATTGATTTGAAATTTTCGTGTTTCGAGGAACTGCGCTTGCTCCGGTGAGATGCCGATGGGCGTGTATTTCATGCCCTCCTCCAGAACGGCGATCTTGTTGGCGTTGCCGCTGCCGCCGAAGGTGGACTGCCAGCTCTCCCGCACACGCTGGGGGTCTTTGATGGTGCCGGGGTGTTCCAAGACGCCGCCAGGTGCCGCACCGTTGGCGAAAAACTTCGCACCGTACTCCTCACAGGCGATGGCCATGCCGATGGCGTTCTTCGCCATGGCGATAGGGCTATACCCCACCAGCCCGTCAAAGCCCAGGCCGGGGATGTGCAGCACATCTGAGGGGCGGAGGGTGACTGTGTTCCCCTTCATGGTTGGGGCTTCGTCATTGCTCCGCTGGTAGCTGTAGTAGAGCTGGCCCCGCTCGTCCCGGTCTACCGTCATTTTGTTGGGCATGAGGGGATAGAGGGCCACCACCTCGCCTTTGCCGTTTCGGATGATCTGGGCGTAGGCGTTCCCCCAGAGGAGCAGGTGGGTCATGAGCGTTTCCCGGAACACGAAGGAACTCATTTCCGGGTTAGGCTCGTCATGGAGCAGGAGGTACAGCGGGTGGTCGATAGCCTTCTCCTTGCCGCCGTCCTCGGTGTATCGGTAGAGATTGAGGGGCAGGCCAGCCACGGCCTCCGCCAAAATACGGACACAGGAGTACACCGCTGTCATCTGCATGGCGCTCCGCTCGGTGACAGCCTTGCCGGAGGTGGTGCCGCCGAAGAAAAAGGTGTAGCCGCTCCCAGTGGTGCGGTTCTGGGGAGCGTCCCGTGAACGGAACAGACTACTGAAAAAGCCCATAGAGATCACACTCCTTTTCTGAAAATGGGCATAAGAAAAGCGCCCATCATTTCTGATAGACGCTTGCAAAAATAGCTGTTTTTGTGCTTAGACTGGTGGACAAAGTTTATCAATTAACTGGATATACTCAGAGCCAGCCAGTATGTCTTGTAAGTATCCCCTCAAATTGGGGTCTCTACGATTTATGCGCTTTTCATATGCTTGCCGCAAGGCCAATTCCACTGCTTCATCAGACCGACAATCAAATTTGTGTTCAAATTTTCTTGTAAAGCGAGGCTCCACATCTTCAAAAACAGGGCAATTGCTTACGAATACGGACTTCAAATTCCCTGCCATTGGTGTGCTATATTTTCCCCAAGAATCAACAATTTTGTATAAGGGGTGGTTTTTGTCTACCCAATACACCTTTGCATCGTAGCAGATGCTGCCTTGTTTACCAAGCGATCTGCATATTGGCCTTTCAGAATAATTCACATCAAGACTGAAGGCATCATCATAGTTGGAGCTACCTACGCAGATGCCTCTGCGTACCAGCCATGCTTCATAATAGTCATCGACCGGAGAAGCTGCACCTACTGTATCAGTATAATGTATCCGTTGAACGATATACCCGTCAGCATTTTCAGAACCAGCTATTGTAGATACATTCCATTTTATTTTGAGACAAAAAGCCGCGTAGCCAAGGACATTATTCTCCTCAATGACATCAAAAAAGCAACGGTCTTTCATTCAGAAATCCCCCTTAAAAAATAAATGAATCTGGTTAAGAGTATAACACAGATAGAGGGAGTTGGGTAGGCGGTACGCGGCTTTGGCCTAAAAGTTAGATAAACAAAATGCCCCTGTCATCATAGACCGAGACGCTGGTGTCGTTGCCGCAGCGGATTGCCCTGTCCAGGGCCATCACTGTGGCAACGGCACCATCTATTTTTTCGGTGGATTTCTCCTTGTCCGGCTTGATATTTCCAGCCGGGTCGGTGCGGATGTAGATATTGTCCATCATCCACCGCAGCACCGGGTGACCGCCGTGGGCCACACGCTCCTCCAGCACCAGCTTCATCAGCTCCTTGGTGGGCGGGGACATATCCTTGAAGCCCTGCCCGAAGGGGACCACGGTGAAACCCATGCCCTCCAAGTTCTGCACCATCTGGACAGCGCCCCAGCGGTCGAAAGCGATCTCCCGGATGTTGAACCGCTCCCCCAGCCGCTCAATGAACTTCTCGATGTAGCCGTAATGGACCACGTTGCCCTCGGTGGTCTGGAGGAATCCCTGTTTCTCCCACACATCGTAGGGAACATGGTCACGCCGGACCCGGAGGTCGAGGTTGTCCTCTGGAATCCAGAAGTACGGGAGGATGCTGTATTTATCGTCCTCGTCCAGCGGAGGAAACACCAGCACAAAGGCCGTGATGTCAGTGGTGGAGGACAAATCCAGCCCGCCGTAGCAGACCCGGCCCTCCAAACTGTCCTCGTTGGCGGCAAAGGCGCATTTGTCCCACCGCTCCATGGGCATCCAGCGCACCGCCTGTTTCACCCACTGGTTGAGACGGAGCTGGCGGAAGGAGTTCTCCTCGGCGGGGTTTTGCTTGGCGGAGTCACACGCCGCCCGCACCTTGTCGATGCCCACTGTGATGCCCAGGGAGGGGTTGGCCTTTTTCCACACTTTGGGGTCCGTCCAATCGTCCTCCTCGTCCGCGCCATAGATCACAGGGTAAAAGGTGGGATCGATCTTCCGGCCCTCCAGAATATCCTTGGCCTTCTGGTGTGTCTCGTAGCAGATGGAGCGGGTGTCGGTGCCAGCGGTGGTGATGAGGAAGTAGAGCGGCTGCATCCGGGCATCGCCGGAGCCTTTGGTCATGACATCGAACAGCTTTCTGTTAGGCTGGGTGTGCAACTCGTCAAAGACCACCCCGTGGATGTTGAACCCGTGCTTGCTGTACGCCTCCGCCGACAGCACTTGATAGAAGGAGTTGGTCGGCTGGTAGATGATGCGCTTCTGGGAGGCCAGAATCTTCACCCGCTTGGAGAGAGCCGGACACATCTTCACCATATCAGCGGCGACCTCAAACACGATGGACGCCTGCTGGCGGTCAGCGGCGCAACCGTAGACCTCGGCCCGCTCCTCGCCATCGCCGCAGGTGAGCAGGAGGGCGACAGCGGCGGCAAGTTCGCTCTTGCCCATCTTCTTCGGAATTTCGATGTAGGCGGTGTTGAACTGGCGGTAGCCGTTGGGCTTGAGAGTGCCGAACACATCCCGGATAATCTGCTCCTGCCAGTCGATCAGCTCGAAGGGCTTTCCGGCCCAGGTCCCCTTAGTATGACAGAGGCACTCGATGAACCCTACCGCATAGTCCGCCGCCGCTTTGTCATATACGGAGTCCTTGGCCTTGAACGGAGTAGGCTTGTATTTTTTCAGCTTGCGCATGGTCGGTCACCTCCAAGATGGCATAAAAAATGACCTGCCCAGCGGCAAGCCAGTAACGAGCAGCAGCCCCGTAGGGCTGGTGCTTCGGTGTATTCGGTTTTGGTTCAGTTCACCAAGGGCATCCGCTGTTCTCGCAGCCCCTCGTGTCGTAGAGCATATCCTCCACGCTGGCGTAGTGCTGGAGCCGGGCCAGTTTCTCCCGGAGCCGGTCGATTTCCCGGTACGTCTCATCGTAGGCACCGGCTGGCGCGAATCCGCAGCCAAGCTCCTCGTCAACCTCGATCCACTGCTCCAGATCGTCAATCTTCTTGATGATCTCCTTTTTCTGTCTCGTCATGTTCGGCACCCCCTCAGTGGGCCATCGCCCAGGCAATGGCGTGGCCGTTGTCCTCGAAAGTGTCCTCGGAGATGCTGACCAACTCCACCCGGCCCTCGCAGGTGTGGTCGGCGGTGGTGAAGCGGTAGGTGGCCCCGTAGTAGCTCCGCCCGCTGGGGTCGTAGAAGTACCCCGCGACCAGGACGCGGTCGCCGAAGGTGAGGAGGGTGCCGCCGTTGTGCATCAGCCGGGTCTCAAGGTCCTCCGGGGTGGTGGTCTGGGGCAGGCGGTAGGTCTGGGCCTTGTTGGTGTTCAGCTTTTTCATGTTCGTTTCCTCCGTTTTCAAAGTGTGGTTTTCCCTTTCGGTGTACCCATATTCGCTCTAAACGGAGATAATAGCAAGTCAATTCGGAACGTAAACTACACAAATAACTGGTGCAAAACTGTGTAGATCATCTCCTCTGGCAGCGGTGGATGGTGTCGATGATCTTGTCCTGCTCGGCGGTGTCCACACCAATGCTCTCCAGGGCCTCCCTGGTGCCGCAGTCCGGGCAGATGGGGCCGGAACCGTCCCTGGCCGTGGCCGGGGGCGCGGTGTAGGTCTGCCCGCACCTGGGGCAGACCGAAATCCGAAAAATGTTGTCTTTCATTTCATACCCTCCATGCTCCGCTGGATGGCGTCGGTCAAGTAGCGCTGGCCGAAGCCAAAGGCATCGTACCCTTCCCGGCAGACCTGCACATAGCGGGCGGAGGGCAGGCCGAGACACCGTTCTTCGTGCATGATGTAAACGAACACCCTGCGGTGGCGAACCTTGCCAGTGCGGATGCCCTTGATGGGCAGCACCATCTCAGCCTTGTAGTAAAAGGTGGGGTGGCCCTCGTAGTGGTCCAGGGCCAGTTCATCCTCCTCGCTGACCTCCCAAGCCGCCACAGGGACACTGGCCCCAGCCTTCGGCTCGATGGTGAGGTAGGAGCCGGTCTTGCTCCCCTTGAACAGCAGCTCGTAGTCGGGGATGACTGAGGTGCCGATGATCCGCGCCCCTGGGCAGCGCATCCGCATCTGCGGGATGTTGAGGTTGCTGCCGTAGGCAATGTAGTATCTTTTTGCCATTTTGATTCCGTCCTTTCCGAAGGAGGTACCCTTCTACCACCTTAAGACCGCCGAAGCGGTCAAAGGTAAGGTGGCAGAAGGCTATCTCCTTCTGTTTGCCCTTCAAGCGGCGCGCCCGTTGCGGAAGGCAGCGTCCCCGGTGAGGCGGCGGGTCAGCAGGTCGCGGGCGGTGGCGAACTCCTCGCCGATGAAGCCCAGGCGGAGGAGCCAGGTGCGCATGGCGTACTTGGGGTTGTCGTTCTGCTGGGGCTTGGGGCTGGCGGTCTTGACCGACTTCGCCATCTGGCTGAGTGCGAGGCAAAGCTGGATGTAGCTCTTGAGCTGTCCGGCGTGGAGGCCGTTCTTGCGCTCGGCGGTGGGGGCGTCGAACTGGAAAAGCCGGAACTCGACCGTGCCCTTGGTGAAGGTAGCGTGGAGGTTGAGCATATGGTAGCGGCTGTCGTTGTAGTGCTGGTTCCTGCCGTAGGTGGCGTTGTTGGCGCTGTACCAAATGTCGGCCAGGTCGCTCATGGTGGTGGGCTTGCGGCTGTTGACCGTTTCGATGAACCGAGGGCTGACCGTCCGGCAGTACCGGCTCATGCGGTAGTGGTCGAGGGCCAAGGCATCCGCCAGGAGGCTCTCGTGGCTGGCCATGATGTTCGCCAGGTTGCGGAGGGTCTGGGCGGTGTGACCCTTGGCCCCGATGTGGATGTGGACCCCGCACCCTCTGGTGTAGTCGCTCTTGGCTCCGGCCTTGCGCAGCCGCCGTACCAGCTCCTGGAGGGTGTCCATGTCGGCGTAGGTGAGGATCGGCGTGACCATCTCGCACTTCTCGCTGTCCGGCCCCTCGATGCTCACGTCCCGCTGGAACTTCCACTCGCGGCCCTGGGCATCCCAGGCCGACCAGGTGTAGTAGCCGTTGCGGTAGGCGGTGTCCTCGTAGCGCCCGGTGCCGAAGAACTCGGCGGCGAGCTTGGCGGCGGCGTGGCGGGTGATGCTGTTCATCTCCACCTCGACCCCGATGGTCTGCTTTTTCATCTCGGCGACCTGGTTTTTCATTTTCTCGTTCATGGTGCTGACCTCCGTTTTTGTGTATCCGGCGGGGTGTTTCCCCCTTTCGGTGTACCCATATTCGCTCTAAAACGGAGATATAGCAAGTTGATTCGATTCATAGAGTACACAAGGATTCTGGAGTGAAATTGTGTAGTTTATGACTCGGTTTGCACCAGCGGGGCCAGGTTTTCACTCTCGCCGGTCAGGATGTCCAGCATGAACTTGGCCCCGGTGCGAAACCCGTCCATGTAGCGTTCCTCCGCCGTGGTGGTGCTGGTGGTGAGCTGGGCGGACACCAGCCGCTCCAGCGCGGCAAGGCACTCGCCGTCCAAGTGTTCCCGGAGGAAGGACTCGGCATCGTCCATTTCCTGCACCGCCTTTTTCAACTCGGAGGTCTGCTTGATGGCGGTGGCGTCCGGGGAGAGATTGCCCAGGTAGAACTCACGGATGATGCTCCGCATTTCACTCGCCCACCTTTCTGCACTTGTCCACACCGAACAGTACATTAAGAGAACCGCCGGTGTCCCAGGCCACCATGACGGAGCCGGAATCATCCACGCCCCTCACCGTTCCCTTGGTGCCGATGGGCGGGGCCTGGGGATCGTCCATGCGGAGCAGCTCCACCCGGCATCCCACCGGGTACTCCTGGCGGATGTGCTCCACCGTTTCCCTACGCGGAAACTTCATGGTCGGCCACCTCCTCTCTGCTGCCGGACTTGAACGCGCTGTTGCCGGAGAGGTTGCGGAGCAGGATTTTCCGCTCGTCTTTGAACTCGGCCCCGATGAAGCCCAGCCGGAGGAGGAAACACCGGAAAGCGTATTTGTCGTTGTCGGTGTCCTTCTCCTTGGCGGTGATGCGCTTCTGGTTCCGGGCCATGTCGCAGAGGGCGGTGATCAGGTGGGTGTAGGTCTTGACCTCATCGGCATCAAGGTCGCGGCCCTCGAACCAGGGGAAGGAAACCGTGTCGGGGCTGACATCCACCGGGAGGGCCTCCACCCCCAGGGCCTTGCGGATGAGCCGCCCCTTGGCGGCGAGGAGGCTGGTGAGGTTGGTCAGCGCCTCGGAGGGCAGGCTGTCGGAGGGCAGGGTGACCGTCAGGCCGAAGCCGTGGGGCTGGGTAACGCCATCCTCGGCGGGAGTGGCCTCCGGCTCGGTGCCGGCCTGGGCCTCGTCCGGCTGGGCGGCATCCCCGCCGCTGTTGGTCTCCGCCTCGGCGGTGTCGGCCTTGGCGATGGTATCCTCGGTGTGGAACCCCTGGCCCTCCAGTTCCGCCATCAGCGCGTCGATGTCACTGTTGTAGCCTCGGTCCTCAAAGCTGACCGCGCCGTCCTTGCTGACGGTGAGGTAGCCGATCTGGTAGGCGAAGGTCGGCGCGCCCAGGTACTTTTTCTCCGTACCCATAAAGCCGGAAATGTAGTCGGCGAGGCGCTTGCGCTGGTTGCCGGTCACGTTGTAGTTGATGGTCATGGTGGAACCCCCTTGTTTTTTGGTAGTCACATATTCGCTCTACCCGGCGGATATAGCAAGTTGTTTCTCGCCCTGACCTCGACAAATTACTGGCCGGATAATTGTGTAGACCACACAATCCCCGCCAGCACAAAAAACACATTGGGCAAGGCCACGCCATTCCCCCACATCTTATATTCAGCGGCATCCGAATGGGGGTGTTGCAGCCACTTGACGATCTGGCTCCGGCTCTTGGCCTTGGCGGAGCCGCCGACCACCCGGCGGTGCGTTTCCCAGACCTCCGTCCAGAAAGCGATGTCGGCCTCAGTCGGCTCCGGCGTGTCCAGACCGGCGCACCAAAAATCCGGGAACCCTTGTAACATGGCGCATTCGGTGGGGGTAAGCCTCCGCACACTGTAGCCCCGGTTGACCGCAGTGGGGTCTTTGAAATCCCGCGCCATCAGGGTGGGAGCTTGCTCCGCACTGACCTGCGTGTATTTCCCTGTGGTCACAGCATAGGTCGGCCCCTCCACCACAGCGATGCCGCCCTGATTGCAGGCCGGATTGCCGCCGCTCTGGTCAATCGTCCGGGAGAAGTCTGCCTCGTAGATGCCGCTGTGGGGATTGTCCGAGAGCATCCCGGCGCTGTAGGCCGCGCCGATGCCAAAGGCCCGCACCGCCAGTTCCGCGCACCGGCCCTCGCCCACATCAAAGGTGTTCAGTGTGTTGGCGACCTCCGCCGCTTTCCACACCTGACCCTCTTGGGCGGAGTGGGGCCGGGTGCCTTTGCAGAATGGCACGAACAGTGTCTGGTCGTTGTTGCAGGAGAGGGTGGCGGACACATCCTCCTGGATGAGCGCACCTTTGCCGCCGCCCTCGCAGCCAGAGCGTATCTTCAGCGTCTTGGGCGTGTCGGCCTCCACCACGAAGGGCTGGTTGTTGCCCCCGGTGCCGTAGGTGGAGCTGACCGTGGGGGCCGTGTCCAGCGGCCCGGTGTATCTGGTGTCCTGGCTATGGTTTTCATAGACGGCGGCGTCCGATTCCACGATGCAGGGCGGATGTCCGTCCATCTGGGCGCGGAGCGTTCCAGATACACCAAAGGAAATATCCATGCAGCTCCCGCCCTGGTCGTTCAAGCAGATGCCGCCTGCCGCTCCAAGGCCAGCCGCAGGATTTCGGGCAGCTCTTTGCCACGAGCGGAAGCCCTCCGCAGAATACCCAGACAAGCCTTCGGACTCAAATAATACTTGTCCGGCACACTGGCCTGCAAGATCGCCGACAAGGTAGACGCGGCGTCTTCGCTGGGGGACTCCCCAATGTTGCGCATCGAAAGTGCGGTACGCAACGCTCCATCGCTCTCCCATGTAAATGTCGGCGTAGGGCCAGCGGTCTTTCTCAGGCATAGGCACCTCGGCCCCCGGCTCAACGACCCCGATGACCGCATCGAGGACCGCTTTGAAGTCGAGGCCCCGGTTTGAGCTGAAGGCTCCGACAACATTCTCCCAGCATATCCATCGCGGGTACCTTCCATTGGTCGCACACCTCATTTCTTTGACGATTCGGATAGCCTGATAAAACAGGGAGGACTGCGCGCCATCCAGCCCAGCCCTTTTCCCGGCAATGCTCATGTCGGTGCAGGGGGAGCCGAAGGTGATGATGTCCACCGGCTCGATCTTCCCGCCATCCATCCGGGAGATGTCGCCGTAGTGTTTCATGGTGGGGAGCCGCCTGGTGGTCACCCGGATAGGGAACGGCTCGATCTCCGAGGCCCAGACCGGGGCGACGCCAGCCAGCAGCCCACCCAAAGGAAATCCCCCGGAGCCGTCAAACAGGCTGCCGAGGGTCAGTGTCTTATTCCGTTCCATCGCAGACCTCCGAATACTGATAGGCCAGCCCATCCCGCTGGACGGAAACACCATCGGCGGAGCCGACCTGCTCGATGTACCGTTTGACGATCACATCGCAGAACTTCTCGTCCAGCTCAATGGTGCAGCAGGAGCGGTCGGTCTGCTCACAGGCGATCAGCGTGGAGCCGGAGCCGCCGAAGGAGTCCAACACCAGGGTGTTGCTCATGCTGGAGTTCATGATGGGGTAGGCCAGCAGCGGGATCGGCTTCATGGTGGGGTGGTCGCCGTTCTTCCTGGGCTTGTCGAACTCCCAGATAGTGGACTCCTTCCGCCCGGTGTACCACTGGTGCTTGCCCTTTTTCTTCCAGCCGAACAGGATCGGCTCGTGCTGCCACTGGTAGGGAGAGCGGCCCAGCACCAAGGACTGTTTCTTCCAGATACACGTCCCGGACAGCCGGAACCCAGCATCCGCGAAGGCGCGGCGGAAGTTCAGCCCCTCGGTGTCGGCGTGGAACACATAGATGCTGGCGTCATCCGCCATCACCGCCTCGGTGTTCTGGAACGCCGCCAGGAGGAACTGGTAGAAAGCATCGTCCGCCATGTTGTCGTTCTTGATCTTCCCGGCGCTGCCCTCGTAGTTGACGTTGTAGGGCGGGTCTGTGATGACCAGATTGGCCTTTCGGTCGCCCATGAGCAGGGCGAAGGTTTCCGCCTTGGTGCTGTCGCCGCAAACCAGCCGGTGCCGCCCCAGCGTCCACACATCTCCGGCCTTGGTGATGACCGGGGCCTTCAACTCGGCCTCCACATCGAAATCATCATCCTTGACCTTGCTCTGCTGGGCATCCTTGAACAGCGAATCGATCTCCGCAGGCTCAAAGCCGGTGAGGGACACATCGAAATCGGCTCCCTGGAGGTCGGCGATGAGCAGGGCCAGCTTGTCCTTATCCCACTCGCCGGAGATTTTGTTGAGGGCGATGTTCAGCGCCTTTTCCTTCTCGGCGTCCATCTCCACCACCACGCACTCTACCTCGGTGATGCCCATATCCAGCAGCACCTTCAGCCGCTGATGTCCGCCCACGACAAAGCCAGTGGTCTTGTTCCAGATCACCGGCTCCACATAGCCGAACTGCTCGATTGAGCGTTTCAGCTTTTCATATTCAGCGTCCCCTGGCTTGAGGTCCTTCCGGGGGTTATAGTCGGCGGGAATCAAATCCGCCGTGTGTTTCCTCTCAATCACCATGCTGGACTCCTTTCTCAAATCTTGCCCTTCCGGGCCTGGAGCAGCCGCTCCATGACATCGTCCTGGGGCGTAGCTCCGCCGTACTCCCCGGCGCAGTTCTCTTTGACGATCTGGTAAATCTCCATCCACAGCCGGTTGGTCTGGGACATGAAATTCTGGCTCATGGCCACATAGGGGCTTTGGATGGCGTTGCCGGTGGTAGGGTGCTTGGCGAGGAAACCGTACTCGGTGATGGCCTCCTCGCACTGAATCCACCGGGCCACGCTCATGGCGTACCGCTCCAGGAGCTGCGGGGACACCAGCGAGGCACACCTGCGCTGGGCCAACCAGTTCCAGGTGGCCTCGTAGATTTCGGCGGCGATGAGCGGCTTGCCGTCCTTTTGGGTAGCGGAGAGCATGGCGGAGGGCTTGGGCATAGGCTGGCCCTCCAGATCGGCGGCGCTGTCGAAGTCGGTGACAGTCAGCCACCGCCTGCCGGGATTGCCCTCGGCGATCTTGTCCGCCAGGGGCTTTTTCTTGGCCCCAGCGCCCACACGAGCGCCGCCCCGGTTGGTGCCGTCCTTCGCCATGAAAACCACCTCCGTTCTGGCGCGGGGTATATACCCCCTTTGAAACCGCGATTTTGCGCAAATGACCCCGCGCCGTTCCCCACGGGGCAGGGCTGTAGAGATTTGACCCGCCCCTGGGGTCAGTAGGTGTATTCCTTGTTCTGCGGCCAGCGGTCGCCCATCTCCACCGTGATGCGGGAGTGGCACGGCTTGCACAGCGCCATGAGATTATCCTCCGTATGAGTGCCGCCGTGGGACAGCGGAACGATGTGGTGGATCTCCTCGGTAGGGGTGAGGACGCCGCGTTTGTAGCACTCCTCGCAGAAAGGGTGGGCGGCGGCGTATCGGTCACGGATACGCTGCCACGCCCTGCCGTAGCGCCGCTTGGTGGCGGGGTCCCGCTGGTAGCGTTCGTAGCGGCGGTTCTCCTGTTTGGCGTGTTCCTCGCAGAACCGTCCATCGGTCAGGTTGGGACAGCCGGGGAAACCGCAGGGGCGGCGGGGCATCTTCGGCATGGTGTTCACCTCCATCCGGGCAAAAGAAAAGCCACCGCAGGATGTTGGTCCCACGGTGGCGGTTCTCTATGCTGTTTTGCTGATTATAATCTTAGCACAGGGGCTGGGTGCATTTCAATGAAAAACCATGCAAACTTTAAGCGGCGGCGGGAATGACCACACTTGCCAGAGCCTTGCCGTGGAGGATTTGAACATTCCGAATGCTGTATCCCATGTCCACAGCAATCTTCTCCCAACTGAGGAAACACAGGTACCGCTTTTCCAGAATGGTCTGGTACTCGTTGTTGTCCACAGCTTTGATGGTGGCGGTGATCTCCTGCTTTAAATCAACCAGCCGGTCGATGTCGCGGTTAATCTCCGATTGGAGGTCGATGATCTTGGCGATAGCTTCCTCCATAGTGGATGTAGCATGATTGGGATTCCGGGGCATCCCGGTCAGTGTGGAAGTGGCCTTGGTTGCCAGATCGTTGAGTGCCGCCACCTGCTGGATCTTGCTGTTGATGCGTTGGTCCAGGAACTTGGCCTGGGATAGATATTCTTTCACAGTCATTTTGACACCTCCAGATTTGCTTTCACCGCATCGATCAATGCGGATTGTGTTTTTTCCTTCCTGCTCAGAGCGGACATGATCCGCTCGTCAATGGTATCAGCGGCGATGATGTGGTGGATGACCACCGTGTCCGTCTGGCCCTGCCGCCAGAGGCGGGCGTTGGCCTGCTGGTACAGCTCCAGCGACCAGGTCAGCCCGAACCAAACCAAGGTGGAGCCTCCGGCTTGGAGGTTGAGGCCGTGTCCGGCAGATGCCGGGTGGATGAGGGCCACAGGCAGCTCCCCGCGATTCCACCGGGCGATGCTCTCCGATGTGTCCAACGGAGAAAACGGGATGTGGAGTCTGTGAAGCCGCTTTTCGATTCGCTTCCGGTCATGCTGGAACCAGTAGGCTACCAGCACCGGCTTTCCGTTGGCGGCTTCGATGAGGTCCTCCAGCGCGTCCAGCTTGCGGTCGTGGATGGGGAACACACGCTTGTCCTCGCCGTAGACGGCGCCATTCGCCATCTGGGACAACTTGTTCCCCAGAGACGCCGCGTTCCCGGCATCCACCTCCTCGCCTCCCAAGGAAACCACCAGCTCAGAACGCATGGTGTCGTAGGTCTGCCGCTCCCGCTCGGAGAGGGTAACCCGTACCTCGTTGAACACACACTCCGGCATCTGGAGGTGGTCGGCGGCTTTCATGGAGATCGTGATGTCGGAAATCTTCTGGTAGATGGCCTCCTCCGCTCCGGGGAGAGGTTTGTAGGAGAACACCACCTGGCCGTTGCGCTTGTCCGGCTGGAAGTACCGGGCGCGGTAGTGAGTGATGTACCGCCCCAGCCGCTGGCCCATGTCCAGGAGCCGGAACTCTGCCCATAGGTCCATCAGCCCGTTGCTGGAAGGTGTGCCGGTCAGCCCAACGATGCGTTTGACGCCGGGGCGGACTTTCAGCAGGGAGCGGAACCGTTTTGCCTGATAGGATTTGAAGGAGGACAGCTCGTCCACCACCACCATGTCGTAGTCAAAGGGGAGGCCGCTGTCCTCAATGAGCCATTGGACGTTCTCCCGGTTGATGATGTACACGAAAGCCCGCTGGTGCAGCGCCACCTTCCGCTCGATCTCGCTCCCCACCACCAGCGACCAGGACAGGCCCCGGAGGTGGTCCCACTTCTTGATCTCAGAGGGCCAGGTGTCCCTCGCCACCCGGAGCGGGGCGATGACCAGCACCTTCCGAATGAGAAAGCTGTCCAGGCATAGGTCAAAGAGGGCGGTGAGGGTGATGACACTCTTCCCAAGACCACAGTCAAGGAAGATGGCGGAGGCGGGGTGCATCAGGAGGAAATTGGTCGCATAGGTCTGGTATTCATGAGGACTGTATTTCATTGAGGACGCCTCCGATCTGCTCCGGCCTGTCGACGCAGTACACCGAAAAGCCCAGAGCCTCGATTTGATTTTTCCGCCTTACCTGCAGCGGACGCATTTTCTTTCCAGGGGCTTTCAATTCCACAAAAGCCGCCTTTTTTCCGGGGAGCAGCACAACTCGGTCGGGTACCCCGTCGAACCCCGGACTTACGAACTTCAAAGCCAGCCCGCCCATCAGGTGAACTGCCTGCACGAGCTTGCGCTCGATTGTTTTTTCTGCTGCCATAGTTCCTCCCAAAAATCGGAACAGTGTAGGTCGTGACAGTTAATTCTATAAACTGTCTTATAGGCCGTATTTTTTAACCTATAAGGATTTTGGTAAAATGACTATCACGACCTACACGCCCCTTAGTTCAAGAAGTCATCAAAAGCCGCAAAATCGCGGTTTTTCAGCTTGAGGCCATGCACGATGACTCCCTTGTTGGTTCGACTGCGTGTATATCCCGCCGCATCCAGCGCGGCATAGAACTCTGCCGTACTGCGAAAAAACTCCCCGGTATCGGCGCAGTAGGTACGGTACGCCTGATAAAGTTCACCTGATTTGGCAGTCATGCCGGGACCAGCTTCACAGTTGTCCGTAACGAAATGAGCCAACCAGTCGTTCTCCTCCCGATACTTGGCGATAGCCGCTTCCACCACCGGGGGCAGGGCGATATGGAACCCCATGTCGATGACGCGCTTGGCTCCCTCGATCATCCAGGCGAGGATGGCGGGTCCGGCGTTCTCGTAGAGGTACTCGGCATAGTTCTTGATGTCGTCGCTCCCGGTGATCCGGGCGTTGAACGGCACCACAATGAGCCGCCGCCAGGTACCGGCGTCAATGGCACCGACCTTGGGCAGATGGTTGGTATACAGCACCAGGGTATGGCTGGGGACAAAGCTGAAGGGGTCCTTGTACTTCTTCTCGGCGTAGACCTCATCGGTGGAACACATCTGCTTCACCGTTGCGGTGTTCAGCCGGGTGCCTTCCTCCAACTCGGCGGCGATTACCAGCCGCTTGCCCTTCAGCTCTGCCATCTCCGGCTTGATGTTGCGGCGGTTGCCTACGGTCAGAGCGTCCGAGGACACGTTGCCGCTGTAGGTCCCCAACACACGGGCCAGGGTGTTCCAGAAGGTGGATTTGCCGTTGGCCCCGCAGCCATAGGCGATGATCATCTGCTCGATAAACACCTTCCCGATGCAGGCGGTCCCGGCCACGAGCTGCACATAATCCATCAGCTCCCGGTCGCCGCAGAACAGAAGGTCAAGCTGTTTCTCCCACAGGTCAGCCCCTTTATCTCCAGGGGACACAGAGGTCACCTTGGTCATGAAGTCACCGGGGCGATGCTCCCGACCACCAGCCATCCCCAGGCGCAGGTCATAGGTGGCCTCCGGGGTGCAAAGGAGATAGCAGTCCGCATCCAGCTCCTGCGGCGTGATGGCCAGCATGGGCCGGGCCTCCTTCAGTGTGTTGGTGATGTTCCGGGAACCGCGCCGGTCCAGGGCGAAGGCTTTGTACTCCGCCGCCTTCTTGTATTTGACGTAGGCGGCGGTCTGCTCCCTGGTGAGCATGGACTCTGCCTTCTTCTTGCTCATGGCGGCGAGGATTTCCGCCGCGCCGTTTTTAGTCAGCACAGCCCAGGCATCCTCGGCGGCAGTGGTTGCCTCCTCCAGTTGATTGGCAGTGAGCCGCTGGGCCACGGCCTGCGCCCCATGCTTGGATTCCTCCCAATAGGCGCCGTTGTAGCAGATGTAGTCGGTGGCGGGAGAGTACCGCAGTTCCCCGCCAGACACACGGGCCAGCACCTCGGCCTGCCCCACATCGGTGTAGTCCTCCGGACAGCAGCGGAAGTCCACGTTGTACTCCTCCGGGGGAATGTAGCCCTCCTGCTGCTGGACGCGGCGGTTGAACCGAAGGGCGCTACGCCAAATGGAGGTCAGCTCCGTGTCCTCCAGCGGCGGGTCGCACTTGGCGGCTTCCGCGAGGAACGCATCGTGGGCCTCCTGGGTATCGCCCAGCCGCTTGAGGACCCGACCGGCGAAGTGGGAGAGATGGGAGTTGCGGCGGCCCTCCGTGATGGTAGCCCCCAGCGGCATCTCCAAATCCTCGAAGGAGCGGTCACCCAGGAAGTCGGCAATGGTCAGGTCGCCATCGAAAAACTCGACCTCCGGGGGGTTGGTGCCGAAAAAGAACCGGGCGGCATCCAGGGCATTGGAGTCAAAGAAAGGACATTCGGCCTGGAGCCGCTTCTTCATGTCGCTGTAAGCTGCGGGGTCGGTCTGCTCCGGGATGGGGAAGAACACATGGAACTTGGGCCGCGCCGCTTTGCCGTTCTTCACCTTGCCGTTGCTCCGGCTGTAGTGAACGGCGAAGGCGACATCCAGAAGGGAGTCGGCCAGCACTTGGGGTGTGATCCAGGCGGCGGGGTCCTCGGAGTGGTCGTTGTCGCAGTCCAGCATCAGGCAGTTGGTCTTGATGAAGTTGGAATTGTTGCGGTAGCCGTTTTTGTATTCCACCGCCACATAGTCAAAGCTGACGGCGGCGGCGAGAGAGGCGGAATCCGTTACCTCCACGGCATGGGGGTACATACAGTTGGACGCGCGGCCCAGGCTGTCCGAGCGGTAAAGGGTGAACGGCTGGCTCATTGGAATACCTCCTTACAGTTGGAATCGAACCAGCGGATGGGCTGGCCCTTTCGCTTGGCCTTCTCGATCTCCATGCTCATGCCCTTGGAGATCCGCTCCCCGAACACCCACAGCTCGGCGCACTTGGTGAGCAGGACGATGTCCATGAACAGGGCGAGATTACGCTCGGCCCCGATGCCATCATCCATGAACTGCGGAAAATAGAGATGCGGGGCCAGGGGGATGCAGCCGCTGTCCACCGCGAACCGACAGTAGCGGCGGGTGTTCTCGGTGTTGCGCTCCATATCGCCGGACAGCGGGGAACACACATAAACCAGCGGTCGATAGGCGCGGGTCTGTTTTGCCTCCCGCTCAATTTTGGAGAGGGCTTCGTATGCGGTGGGGTCGAAATAGCCCTCGGAATTTCGCTTACTGGCCATTCCGGGCCTCCTTGCTGCACTCGGCGCAGCAGACCGCCGTGCCGAACAGGTCGCTCACGCCATCGGACAGGATTTCCGCCAGATCGACCGGCACCTCACAGCCGCACTTGGGGCAGCGGCAGAATACATTCTCATCGTGGATTTCGATATTGATCTCAGCAGAATCGCTGAGTTTTTCTTTTACATAGAACATTCCAAAGTCCTCCTAATCCTTTTTGTAAAAATCGCACTCATAGCCGTCCGCCCGGAGCAGCAGGCCCTTCGCCCAAGGCGGCGTCCGGCCCATCTGCTCACAGACGGCGGAGAGGGAAACCCTGCGGTCGCACTCGATAATGAGTTCATCATGGACATGGGCCACGATGGAGCAGCACCGCAGCGTCTGCATGGCGTACATGAGGATGTCTCTGGCGGTGGCCTGAACGATGTTCTCCACGAACTTGGGACCGTAGCTTTCCAACCGCTCCCACTTCTTCGTGCCGCCCACGCCCTCATAGGTGACGGACTCGCCGCCAAAGCGGTTCTCGCCGATCTTCGGTTTCACATAGGACAGCCGTCTGCCGGAGGGGAGGGTGATGAACAGGAATCCGCTCTCATAGGTAAAGCGGAGGCCGTGTGTCTCCGTGGCGCACCGTTCCTTTACGCACCGCTTGACCTCCCGGTCCATATCCCACCAGAACTGGACGATGCGGGGATTGGAGGTGCGCCATGCGTCCACCAGCGGTTTCAGTTCATCTTCCGGCACACCCATTTCCAGTGCGCCCATTGATTTCAGTGCGCCGACCGATCCGCCATAGCCCAAGGCCAGCTCCGCGATTTTGCCCTTCTGCCGCAGATGGGCATTCCTGCCATGCTTCTCCACCGGCACATGGAACATTTGGGAGGCGGAGGCGCAGTAAATGTCGCCGCCCTGGGCGAACACCTCCTGCCGCCACTGCTCCCCGGCGAACCAGGCGATAACACGCGCCTCGATTGCGGAGAAGTCGGACACGATGAACTTTCTGCCGTCCTGCGGCACAAAGGCTGTGCGGATAAGCTGGGATAGGGTGTCCGGCACATCCTCGTAGAGCATTTCCACGGCGGCAAGATCCCCGGAACGCACCACCGAGCGGGCCTCAGCCAGATCGGGTAGATGGTTCTGGGGCAGATTTTGAAGCTGGATGATGCGCCCCGCCCATCGTCCGGTGCGGTTGGCCCCGTAGAACTGGAACATCCCTCTGGCCCGCCCGTCCGGGCAGACCGCCGTTGCCATCGCCGTGTATTTCTTCACGCTGGATTTCGCCAACTGCTGCCGCAGGAGCAGCACCTCCGAGAGTGGAGCGGGAGCAGTTTTCAGCAGTGCGGCGACCTCCTTTTTGCCAAGGCTGTCCATCTCCAGCCCATTCTCCGCCAGCCACTGTTTCATCTGCTGGACAGAGTTGGGATTTTCCAGATCAGTCAGCCGCCGCATCTGAGCAGTCAACTTTTCTTTGGAGCAGGCATCCATGCCGATGGCCTGCCGCACCAGCTCCATGTCCACACCGATGCCCCGGTCGTTGATCTCCTGGTCGAGATGGTACTCGTCCCAGATATTCTCCGGCACAGGGAACCGGGACAGCTTCTGCTGGATGGACATCTCCGTTTCCACATCCCGGAGATTGTAGGCTTTGAACCGCTCCCACTTCTCAGGGGCATCCTCCGGGCGGTGGCGGTATGGATTGCCGTCCCGGTCTTTGGCAGGTGTGCAAAAATAGCGGACGAGGTCTTTGCCCTCCTTCAGTTTCTGCTTCTCCAAGCCGAGGACGGCCCCCACACCCTCCAGCGAGAGGGGGAGACCCAGGGTCGCGGCCCAGACCATCGTGCAGCGCCAGGAGTCCGGCTCCAGATAATCGCCCACAGACATTCCCAGCCAGCGGGACAGACACACGCGCTCGAATTGAGTATTGAAGGTCCACTTGGTCACGGCGGGGTCAGTGAGGGCCGACAGCACTTCGGCGGGGAGCTGCTCCCCAGCGGTGAAGTCCACCACTTGGACAGGCCCGCCGTCCACCGAGTAACCAAAGAGTAGGATTTCAAAGGAACTGTCTGTGCAGTAGCGATACACACCGCATTTTTTCAGTGGAGCGGCGGAGTAGGTTTCAATGTCGATAGACAGGCTTTTCATGATACCTCCTTCCTGTGCCAAAGGGCGGCAGGGCCGAAGCCCCGCCACCCGGCGCACATGGACTTAGGAGAGGAAGTCATCCTCCAAATCAGTGGCGAAATCGTCAGCGGCGGAGGTGCGGCCACTGAGCGGCTCGCCATCCCGGACCTTCTGGATGTTGCCCAGGCCGCAGGCGATGCCCTTGTTGCCATTGGTGTTGAAGGCGTAGAAGTTGATGGACACGCGGGCGTAGCAACCGGAGTAGACTTCGGCCCGGTCCAGGATGGGCTGGACGGCCTTGTCCACGATCTGGGGCGCGGTGGTGCTGTTGGCGTTGACGAAGTAGGCCCCCTTGTACGCCTCGTCATCCCGCTCGGCATCGCCGTCCCGGAGGGGCAGCTTCAGAGCGCCCTTGGGCGGCACCTTTCCGCCGAACTTCGCCACACCCTCCTTGATAGCAGCGTCCACGGCGGCATTGATGGCGGCGATGGTCTTGGTGTCGCTCTTGGGGATGATGAGGGACACACTGTACTTGGGGTTGCTGCCGTTGATGGAGGCAGGCTCCCAGACGTTGGCGTAGGACAGCCGGACAATGCCGGTGACCACCTTGGTGTTGGATTTCTGAGTAGGCATGGATTAGTCC
>CAJTXF010000017.1 GCA_910580045.1 uncultured Eubacteriales bacterium | reverse complement strand
ACGCCAGTACGTCTGCAAATTTTTGCCTTGAATCTGGCAGAAATCCCCTCAAAAACCTTCATACTCAACTTATGTGAACACGCCCCAGCGCCTGAAAAAAGGTTATCCTTTTTGCCGGGGAATCCCCATCAGCCCCCGCCGCAGAGGCGACCCCGCCGCCTGGCCGTGGCAGATGGCCAAAGCCAGGGCGTCCGCCGCGTCGTCCGGCCTGGGAATGCCCGGCAGACCCAGCAGCCGCCTGGTCATCTCCTGGACCTGGTGCTTCTGGGCCTTGCCATAGCCTGTCACCGCCTGCTTGACCTGCATGGGATTGTACTCAAACAGGGGCACCCCAGCCTGGCTCAGGGCCAGCAGGATGACCCCCCTGGCCTCTGCCACGCCAATGCCAGTGGTCTTGTTGCTCAAGAAAAAGAGCTTCTCCACAGAGGCTGCCTGGGGCCGGAACAGGGCCAGCAGCTCTGTCATGCCCTCATATATCTCTTTCAGCCGCAGGCCGAAGTCCTCCTGGGGCTGGGTGGTGACAGCCCCGTATTCCAGGGGATGGTACTTGGCGCCAGCCGCCTCAACCACCCCATAGCCTACAATGGCATAGCCAGGATCAATGCCCAAAATCCGCATCCTGCCCTCACCTCTTTCTCACCCGTATTCCCCGCGCCCAGGGCAAAAGGCAGCTGCCCTTCCCGGCGCTGAAATATCTTGGGGATATTATAGCATAAATCCATTTGGAGAAGACCGGTGCTGTGACTTGGCATCGCCAAGTCATGCTTCGCGCTTCAGGGCTTCTCCGGATGTCCGCCTGCGGACATTATAGCATATATCCGCTTGGAGAAGACCGGTGCTGTGACTTGGCATCGCCAAGTCATGCTTCGCAAAAGAGAAGCGCTTCGCGCTTCAGGGCTTCTCCGGATGTCCGCCTGCGGACATTATAGCATAAGATGCCGGGAACCGTCAAAAAAATCTTTGACAGGGCGCATTTTTCCTGTCTCCCCATGCCACCATATCCCCATACGCAAAGAATGGAAGTGGTTCTCTATGAAAAAAACCGCCCTTATCCGGGCTGTCACCTTTTCCCTGGCCGCCCTGGTGCTTCTCTGCGGGTTCTGGCTGGACGCCTCCCTCTCCTTACAGAACACCCAGGACCATCTGGAGGCTGTGTACCTGCGGGCCCTGGGAGACTTGGCGGACTCGGTCTCCGCCATGGAGAGCACCCTGCACAAGGCCATGTACACTGGCACCGCCTCCACCCAGACCGCTGTGTCCGCTGAGCTGATTCAGCAGAGCGGCGGGGCCAAAGCAGCCCTGGCTGCCCTGCCCTTTTCCCAGGAGCGCTCTGAGCGGGTCAGCCGCTTTCTCTCCCAGGTGGGGGACTATGCCCTGAGCCTTTCCAGAAGCTCCGCGGCAGGCCGGCCTATGGAGGAGCGGGACATAAAAAACCTCTCCACCCTGGGGGAGTACGCGGGCAGGCTCTCCAACGCCCTGGGCCAGCTCCAGGCCCGGCTTTCTGCTGAGCAGTCCGGCATTGTCCGCACAGTCAGCCTGCTGAACAATGTGGGGGAGCTGGAGGAGCTGGCCTTGCTGGACGATGACTTTGAGCAGCTGGCAGAGGAGTTCGCCCAGTTCCCGGCCCTGCTCTATGACGGACCCTTCTCTGACCACATCACCCGGCGGGAGCCCCTTCTGCTGAAAAACCAGGAGCCTGTCACCCAGGCCCAGGCCGCGGCGCTGGCAGCGGAATTTTTAGGCTGCCCGGCAGAGGAGCTCCGCTTCTCCGGGGAGGGGGGCAGCAGCCTGCCCATATACGCCTTTACCTGGGAGGACTCTATGGTGAACATCACCCGCCAGGGGGGCCGGGTCTCCTACTTCCGCAAATCCGGCGCGGTGAAAAGCCCCCGCATGAGCAGCCGGGACGCCCTCCGGGCAGCTAAGGACTATCTCTCCACCCTGGATTTGCCGCCTTTGGAGGAGAGCTATTATGTGCAGAATGACGGCCTGTGCGCCATCAACTTCCACACCACCCAAGCCCTGGACACAGAGCAGGTGCTCTGCTATCCGGATTTGGTGAAGGTGGTGGTGGAGCTGGGGGAGGGCGGGGCCGTGGAGCTGGACTGCACGGGCCTGATTATGAACCACCAGCAGCGGAGCCTGGCTGTGCCCGCTGTCTCCCAGGAGGAGGCAGAGCAGGCCCTCAGCCCGGCCCTGCGGCCAGAGGACGCGGGCCTGGCCCTTATCCCCACCCCGGGCCTGGACGAGGTGCTCTGCTGGGAGTTCCACTGCACCGCTGCAGACGGCACAGAGGTGTTAAGCTATGTGAACGCCGCCACCGGCCAGGAGGAGCAGCTGTACCTGCTCCAGCGGGACGAGCACGGCATTCTTGCCCACTGAGGCAGTACGGCTCTATTTGTGTTTCCCCCGCCGTTGGCGGGGGGAAAACATAAATCAGTGGTTCCCTAATTCAAGCTGCTCCCCTTCTCCCTCCCCATCGGGCAGGGCCCCCAGGGCGGGCAGCTTTTTTCTGTACCGGGCGGGGTTTTTCAGCATATCCTCCTGATAGAGAGCCGCGCTCATCACCCGCTGGCCCCGTTTCAGGTTCATGGCCTGGACGCCCTGGGTGTTCTTGGTGGACTTGGCAGCCACCAGCCCAGTGTGGAACAGCAGCATCCGGCCTGAGCTGGCAGTGAGGAGCACTTCCCCGTCCTCCCGCAATTGCAGTACTGCGGCCAGGGGGGCCTTGTCGCTGTAGGCGCTGATGAGCTTTTTCCGGTTGGTCTTGGTCTGATAGGCGCTCATCTCCACTTTGGCGGCCTTGCCGTTCTCGAACACGAACAGCATATACCCGCTGTAGTCCCCGGTCTCCGCCATATAGAGGGCCCTCTCCCCCTCGTCCATCTGCATTTTGGCTGGGATATAGTCCCCCAAAAGGCTGGTCTTGCTGTCCTCAAAATCCGCGGCCTTGGCCTTGTAGACCTGGCACTTGTCAGAGAAGAACAGCAAATCCGTGTTGTTCTTGGCCTCCCCAATCTGGGCCAGTTCATCCCCCTCTTTCAGCTTGTGCTCCCCGCTCATGCGCAGGGACTGGGGGGTAATCTTCTTGAAATACCCCTCCCGGGTGAAGAACAGGTGCACCGGGTAATCCGGCACCTCCTCTGTGATAACAGCCTCCTCTATCTCATTGGCATACAGCAGCATACTCCGCCGGGGCCTGCCGTAGGTCTTGGCCACAGCCTCCAGCTCTTTGATAATCAGGCCCTGGATTTTCGCCTTGCTGCTGAGAATGGATTCCAGCCCGGCAATCTCCTGCTCCAGCTGGCTGGTCTCCTGTGTGCGCTTGAGGATGTACTCCCGGTTCAGGTGCCGCAGGCGGATTTCCGCCACATACTCAGCCTGGATTTCGTCAATGCCGAACCCAATCATCAGGTTGGGAACCACCTCGGCCTCCTCTTCGGTCTCCCGCACAATGCGCACAGCCTTGTCAATGTCCAGCAGAATGGCCGCAAGGCCCTGCAGCAGGTGGAGCTTCTCTCTGCGCTTGTTCAAATCAAAATAGGTGCGCCTGCGCACACACTCTACGCGGAAGGCTGTCCACTCCTCCAGCAGGGCCCGGACCCCCAGCACCCGGGGCGCCCCGGCCACCAGCACGTTGAAGTTGCAGGCAAAGCTGTCCTCTAAGGTGGTCATCTTGAAGAGCTTTGCCATCAGCTTGTCCGGCTCCACCCCCCGTTTCAAATCAATGGTGATTTTCAGGCCGTCCAGGTCCGTCTCGTCCCGGACATCCGCCACTTCCCGCAGCTTATTGGTCTTGGCCAGCTCGATGATTTTTTCCACAATCACCTCCACATTGGTGGAGGGGGGAATCTGGGTCACGTCAATACAGTTGGCGGCCTTGTCAAAGCTCCACTTGCTGCGCACCCGGAAGCTGCCCCGGCCGGTCTGGTAGATTTTCTCCATCTGGGCCCGGTCAAAGATAATCTGCCCCCCGCCCGGAAAGTCCGGGGCCTGGAGGGTCTCGAACAAATCCGCTTCTGGGTCCCGCATCAGGGCAATGGTGGTGCGGCACAGCTCCGCCAGGTTGAAGGAGCAGATATTGCAGGCCATGCCCACCGCGATGCCTGTGCTGGGGTTGCTCAAAATGGCCGGGAAGCTGCAGGGCAGCAGGCTTGGCTCCTTCATGGTGCTGTCATAGTTGTCCACAAAGTCCACTGTGTCCCTGTCAATGTCCCGGAAGAACTCTTTGCACAGGCTGTCCAGCTTGGCCTCCGTGTACCTGGGGGCAGCCCAGGCCATGTCCCGGGAATAGGCCTTGCCGAAGTTGCCCTTGCTGTCCACATAGGGGTGCAGAAGGGCCTCATACCCCCGGGAGAGGCGGACCATAGTGTCATAGATGGCTGAATCCCCATGGGGGTTCAGCTTCATCACCTCGCCCACAATGGTAGCGGACTTTTTGCGCCCCTCTCCCAGCAGGCCCATTTTGTACATGGTAAACAGCAGCTTGCGCTGGGAGGGCTTGAGCCCATCGATTTCCGGCAGGGCCCGGCTCAAAATCACGCTCATGGCATAGGGCATATAGTTTTTGCGCAGGGTATCCCCCACGTCCTGCTCCACGATTTCCCCCGCCCCGGCAATATAGCCCTTGGCCTTGCCTGTGGACTTGGGGGTTTTCTTCTCTTTTCTTGGCATATTCCTCACCTATTTCACTTGATGTTCGCTCACTTCCGCCGTAAAACATACACCTCCACCGGGAAATCCTCATTCCCGGGCATACGGCCCTTCTGTATCTCCGCCACCTGGAAGCCCAGGCTCTCATACAGGGCCCGGGCGGGCTCGTTCCCCTTCAGGGCTTCTATCTCCCCAATATCCGGGAACTGCTCCAGGGCATTGGCTCTGGGCTCCACATACAGCCAGGCCAGCTCCTCCTTATCACAGGCGGCAAAGCCCAGCACCTGTCCGTCCCTTTCCGCCACGAACAGCCCGGGGTAGTCAAACAGCGCCTCCCTTCCTCAGGGCCCCGCGCTGGGCAGCGGCTTGGAAAAATACAGCACCAAATCGTCATCATTCCGGCACGCCCCATAGGCCGGGCAGACAGCCTCCCCATACCACACCCCGGAGCCGTCAGGCACATAGCCCCGGCTGACGTACATTCTCTGGGCGCTGCCATAGCCGCTGTGCAGGCCCACAGCCAGATACACCCTGTCCCCATAGCCAGCGGCAGTCCTCTCCGCCGCGTCCATCAGGGCCGTGCCAATGCCCCTGCGGCGGTATCTCTCCAACACATTGAAATCCACGATTTCCGGGATTCCCCTGCCGCCGAAAGGCCCGCCCAGCCCCTCTGGATACACGAAAATATATCCTGCCGGAACGCCCTCATACTCAACCACAAGGCCCACAGCCTTCCCGGCCTGCAAATCCGCCCACCGGCTTTGGAGCTTCTCCTCTGAGCCGGACCAGCCCTGCTCCCTCTCCCCCTGGGCCAAGGCCTCTGTGTCAAGATATTCCATAGGCCGCACCACAGTATCAGTCATTGTGCTCCCTCCCCTCTCCTCAAAATTTTCTCCATAGCCTTGCCCTTTGCCAGCTCGTCAACCAGCTTGTCCAGGCAGCGGACTTTCCACATCAGCGGGTCTTCCACATTCTCCACCCGCACGCCGCAGACCACGCCCCTGATAAGCCCGGCGCTGGGATTCCAGGCCGGGGCCTGCTCAAAAAACGCGCCATAGGCCACGTCCTTTTCCAGGCACGCCTCCAGCTCCTCCTGGCGATAGCCGGTCAGCCAGCGGATGATTTCATCCACCTCTGCCTGGCCGCGGCCCTTCCGCTGGGCCTTCTGCACCAGCAGGGGGTAGACCTTTGAAAACTTCATGGCAAACACCTTTGCGCTGTCCATATGGCGCCTCCTCTCAAAATCAGGGCTTCACTGCCGCTCCTCAATCACCACATGGAGCAAATCCCCGTCCTTCTTGCCCAGCTTCTGCCGGATGTCCCTGCGCACCCCGATAATATAGCAGATTTCCCCGTCCGGGCCCCGCAGGCCCATGTTAACAATGCTGCCCTCATAGGGCTCCCCGTCAAAGGCGGCGCGGACCTTCACCCGGCCTTTGCCGAACTCCTCCCGGATATTCCAGGGGAAAACCACATAGGCCCCGCCCTTTTCCGGTATCTCATGCAGGATTTCGTCATATTCAAACCGCTTTGCCATCCTGTCCTCCTTTTTTGGGGAGCCGGGCTGCCGGGCCCCGTCCATCCAAGCGCCATAGGCCCGTTCTCTGAGGAAGCGGCAGCCGGAGGGGACACATAGCCTCCCAACGCTGGTACAGGCCGTCCGCCTCTCTCCGAAAGTTAGGAAAGCGTAGCTTTCCTAACTTTCGGAATCTTGCTATGTGCTGCGGCTTGGGGCACTGAGGGGCGGCGGGGGTTGGTGCCACGTTCGGATGCCCAGGGGTGAATTATGCTCTGCCTCGCCCCTTCCTTTTGCGCGCCGCCCAAGGGCAAGGGCAAGGCCGCAGGGGCTCTGCCCCCGCCCCCCCCGCCAGGGGGGCAGCTCACCTGGACCCCGGTCGCCGCTCGGTCGCGGTGCTTTGCGCTGGGCACTGCCCCGGGCCGTTAGGGGGTGCTTCTGCTCTCCCTTCTCAGCTCACATCCAGCTCCTCTGTATACTCCGCCCCATGCTCCGCGATATACTCCTTGCGGCCATCCAAATCATTCCCCTGCATAATCTCAAACATCCTGGCCGCGTCCTCCGCGTCTCCAGGGTTCACCTTAATCAGCCTTCGGGTGGCTGGGTTCATGGTGGTCAGGCTCATCATATCCGGCTCGTTCTCGCCCAGGCCTTTGGAGCGCTGGATGGTGTACTTCTTCCCCTCCAGCTTTTTCAGAAACTCCGCCTTCTCCTGCTCGTTATAGGCAAAGTAGGTCTCGTCCTTGCTGGTGATTTCATACAGGGGGCTCTCGGCGATATAGACCTTCCCCTGCTCAATCAGGGCCGGGGCCAGCCGGTAGACCATGGTCAGCAGCAGCACCCGTATCTGGAAGCCGTCCACGTCCGCGTCGGTGCAGAAGATGACCTTGCTCCACCGCAGGTTGTTGATATCGAACACCCCCAGGTTTTTGTTGGCTTTGGTTTTCACCTGGACCCCGCAGCCCAGCACCCGGATAAGGTCCGTGATGATATCGCTTTTGAAGATGCGCTCATAGTCCGCTTTCAGGCAGTTGAGGATTTTGCCCCGGATAGGCATCACGGCCTGGAAGTTGCTGTCCCGGGCCTGCTTGACAGAGCCCAGGGCCGAGTCGCCCTCCACAATAAACAGCTCCCGCTCCTCCACGTCCTTACTGCGGCAGTCCACAAACTTCTGCACCCGGTTGGCCATATCCATCTTGCCCGTGAGCTTGGTTTTCAGGTTCAGCCGGGTCTTCTCCGCGTCCTCCCGGCTGCGCTTGTTGATCAGCACCTGCCCGGCAATCTTGTCCGCGTCCATAGGGTTCTCGATAAAATAGACCTCCAGGCTGTGCCGGAGCATCTCGGTCATGGCCTCCTGGATGCCCTTATTGGTGATGGCCTTCTTGGTCTGGTTCTCATAGGAGGTCTGGGTGGAGAAGGAGGAGATGACAATCACCAGGCAGTCCTCCACGTCCTGGAAGGTGATTTTGCTCTCCCCTTTGGTGTAGCGGCTGTTCTGTTTCAGCCAGGCGTCAATCTGGCTCACAAAGGCGCTGCGCACCGCCTTGTCCGGGGCCCCGCCGTGCTCCAGCCAGCTGGAGTTGTGGTAGTACTCCGCCACGTGGACCCGGTTGGAGAAGGCCGCCGCCACGTTGATTTTCGTGTTGTACTCTGGCATATCCGCCCTGTCCTTCACCCGCTTCTCGCTCTGCCAGAGCTGCACCGTGGTCAGGGAATCCTCCCCCGCCAGCTCCCGGGCGTGGTCCAGGATACCGTTCTCATAGCAGAAGTCTGTCTGCTCAAACACCCCAGGGGCAGTCTCGTTGAAAAAGTGGAAGGTAACTCCAGCGTTCACCACTGCCTGGCGCTTGATGACGTCCAGATAGTACTCCGCGCTGATGTCAATATCCGTGAACACCTGGATGTCCGGCTTCCACTTGATGATGGAGCCTGTGTCCTTCTTCTTATAGGGCTCTTTGGAGAGGCCCCCCACGTTCTCCCCGTGCTCAAAGTGCAGGGTATACCGGAACCCGTCCCTGCGCACATCCACGTCCATATACTCCGCCGCGTACTGGGTGGAGCACAGGCCCAGGCCGTTGAGCCCCAGGGAGTACTCGTAGTTCTCGCCGGAGTCATTGTTGTACTTGCCCCCCGCGTACAGCTCGCAGAAGACCAGCTCCCAGTTATACCGCTGCTCCTTTTGGTTAAAGTCCACAGGGCAGCCCCGCCCGTGGTCCTCCACCTGGATGGAATTATCCAGGAACCGGGTCAGGCTGATTTCGCTGCCATAGCCCTGCCGGGCCTCGTCAATGGCATTGGACAATATCTCGAACACCGAGTGCTGGCACCCGTCAATGCCGTCTGAGCCAAAGATGACCGCGGGCCGCAGCCGGACCCGGTCAGCCCCTTTCAGGCTTTGGATGCTCTCATTATCATACACTGGTTTTTTGGGCATGTTCTTTCTCCTCTCCTCAAATAGGGCGGTATGTGCCGGGCAAAAGCAAGGCGCTTTGGGAAAGCGCAAATATTTTGTCCAAACCTGACGCATAAGCCCTTTACAGCAAAGGCCCTGCCGCGTTGCCGCGGCAGGTCCCTGGTCAAGCTCATTCTTCGGTGGATTCCCCCTGGTTTTCGGGCTCTGGCGCACCCTGGCCCAGTTCGGCAACAGGGGCCGCCCCGGGCAGAAGCGTGCCTGCCATCACCTGCTGGAACTCCCCGGCATCCACCTTCTCCCGCTCAAACAATACAGCGGCCAGGCGGTGCAGTTCGTCCATATGCTCCTTCAAAATGCTCTCTGTCTGGCCATAGGCCCTGGAGATAATCCCCTGGATTTCCTCGTCTATCTCAGAGGCTGTCTGCTCTGAGTAATTGCTCACATGTCCCATCTCTTTGCCCAGGAAGGGGTTGGAGCCCTCTGAGCCATAGGTGATGGGGCCCAGCTTCTCGCTCATGCCATACTTGGTCACCATGGCCCGGGCAATCTTGGTGGCCCGCTCAATATCATTGCTGGCCCCAGTGGAGATATCGTCCAGCACCAGCGCCTCAGCTACCCGGCCGCCCAGAAGGACAATAAGCTCCTCCTTCATCTCGCTGCGGCTGCGGTAAGACCTGTCCTCTGTGGGCAGGTGCATGGTATAGCCCCCTGCCATACCCCGGGGAATAATGCTGATTTGGTGCACCGGGTCCTGGGTCTTGCAGTAGAAAGAGCTTACCGCGTGGCCCGCCTCATGATAGGCGGTGAGCTTCTTCTCCTTCTCGCTCATGACCCGGCTCTTTTTCTCTGTGCCTGCCACTACCTTGATGGTGGCCTCCTCAATTTCTTCCATGGTGATGGCCTTGAGGCTCTTGCGGGCAGCCAGCAGGGCGGCCTCATTCAATAGGTTCTCCAAATCCGCGCCGGTAAAGCCAGCGGTGCTCTTGGCAATGGTGGACAGCACCACGTCAGGGGCCAGGGGCTTGCCCTTTGCGTGGACCTTCAAAATCTCCTCCCGGCCCTTGATGTCCGGATGGCCCACAGTCACCTGCCTGTCGAACCGGCCCGGCCGCATCAGGGCGGGGTCCAGGATATCCGGCCGGTTGGTGGCGGCAATCATAATCACGCCCTCATTGGCCCCAAAGCCGTCCATTTCCACCAGCAGCTGGTTCAGGGTCTGCTCCCGCTCGTCGTGCCCGCCGCCCAGGCCCGCGCCTCTCTGGCGGCCCACAGCGTCAATCTCGTCAATAAAGATAATGCAGGGGTGGTTGCGCTTGGCCTTCTCAAACAAATCCCGCACCCGGGAAGCGCCCACGCCCACGAACATCTCCACAAAGTCAGAGCCGGAAATGGAGAAGAAGGGCACCCCGGCCTCTCCGGCCACAGCCCTGGCCAGCAAGGTTTTACCAGTGCCGGGAGGGCCCACCAGCAGCACGCCCTTGGGAATCCGGGCGCCCAGGGAGTTGAACTTGCCTGGGTTCTTCAAAAACTCCACGATTTCCCGCAGCTCCTCCTTCTCCTCGTCAGCTCCCGCCACGTCGGCGAAGGTGGTCTTGCGCTTCTCGTCGCTCATCTGCTTGATTTTGGCCTTGCCGAAGTTCATCTGCTTGTCGCCGCCGCCCCCGGCCCCGCCCAGATGGCGCATCATGAAAATCCAGAAGAAGATAAGCCCGCCGAACAGAATCAGCGTGGGCAGCAGGCTGATAAGCCAGCTGGTCTCCGCGGGCCTGGTCACGTCCTGGACCATTTTCTTGTCCGGATGGGCCTCGTTATAGGCGTCAATATCATCGGCCACACTGCGGTAAAACAAATCCACACTGGGTACCACAAAGCCAATGGGGCCCTTTTCAGCCTCGTCCAGCTTCAGGGTCATCTCGCCGGTGCCCAGGTTCAGGGTGTACTCCGTCACCTTGCCCTTTTCAAAATAATCCAGGATGTCTGAATACTTGTAGGTCTCGCCGCCGGGCACCCGGCTGCTGAACAGGAAGATGATGATGAACAGCACCACCACCGGTATCCCGATATACAGCAGCAGATTGCGCAGCCTTTTTCCGTTGTTGAAATCCAAAGATTCACCCTCCATCGTCTGTCTATATTTCACCGCTGTCCAGTGCTTCTTATAAAGAAGCCTATGCCTCAGCCCTCCGCCTCATAGACCTCGGGCTTGAGCACGCCCACAAAGGGCAGGTTGCGGTATTTTTCCGCGTAATCCAGTCCATAGCCCACGATAAACGCGTCCGGAATCCGGGCCCCCACATAGTCGGGGTTCACCTGTGCCTGGCGGCGCTCGGGCTTATCGAACAGGGTGCATATCTTGATGCTCTTGGGCCCCCGGGCCCGCAGCACCTCCATCAGGTAGTGCAGGGTCTTGCCGCTGTCCAGAATATCCTCCACAATCAGCAAATCATAGTCCTCTAAGGGGATGTTCAAATCCAGCACGATTTTCACCACCCCAGAGGTCTTGGCCGCGTTGCCATAGCTGGACACCACCATAAAGTCCACCCCCGCGGGCACGGTCACGGCGCGCATCAAATCCGCCATGAACACCACCGAGCCCTTCAGGACGCTGACCATCAGCAGGTTCTTGTTCTTATAGTCCCAGCTGATTTCCCGCCCCATGCGGGACACAATGGCTGCCAGCTCCTCTTTTGTAAACAGCTCTCTCTCAATGTCGTCCAGCATGGTTTTCTCTTCTGCCATTTCCTCTCACTCCTCTTTCTCCCCAGCCCCAGGAGCCCTGAGCTCCAATGTCCACAGGAGCCGGGTATCTTCCCTCACTTGAAATCCCTCGGCAGGCCCTATCCCCGGGCACCAGGCGGCGCGCCCGTCCCACAGCACCAGGGGCACACTGGCCCGCAGGGCCGCGGGCACCCGCAGCTCTTGAAAAATCTGTTTCAGCGGCTTGGACACACCCCGGCCCGCTGGGGTGAACCTGTCCCCAGGCCTGCGGTTGCGCACCCTCAGTCTTCCGTTCATAATGCTTTCCGAAGAAGGGGCTTCCCACATATCCTCTCCGGAAAGTATATCACAGTCTACCGCGTTTTTGAATAACAAATTTTGAATTTTTTCTCGATTTTCTGTTTCTGCCCGTTTTTTTTGCCCCAAAACCAGGCAGAGACCCCCTGGCAAAGGGTTTTCCCCCAGCCGCAGGGGGAGTTCATAATCCTCCGCTGGCTGGTTTTTTCCAAGCCAAAGCAGCCCCTGGGCGCAGCTCAGCTCCCGGCCCCCGGGCATTTGGGCCGAGCCCCCCTCCAGCAGCACCTGCCGGGCCCTGTCCAGATGCTTTTTTTCCAGACGGCCGCAGCCGCCCTGCTCCAAAAACAGCTTCATGGCCCGGGAGCATACACTCTCATGGGCAGCCCGCAGGGGAGCCGCCCGCAGGGGGGCAGCCCGCAAAGGGGCCGCCTCCAGCCCCGGCAGGACTTGCCCCTCAGAAGGCCGGGCCTCTGCCAGAAGGGCCCGGGCCTGGGCCCAAAGGAAGTCCCTGTCCTGCTCCAAGAGCTCCGACACCCGGCCGACTGCCTGCAAAAACCTGGGGTTCAGCTCCTTGAGCACTGGCAGCAGGCTATGGCGCACCCGGTTGCGGGTGTACTCGTCTGAGAGGTTGCTGCTGTCTGTGACAAAGGAGAGGCCCTGCTCCTGGCAGTAGGCCTCAATCTCATCCCGGGCCACGTCCAGCAGGGGCCGGAGGATTTTCCCCCTCTGCCTGGGGATGCCCCGCAGGCCGTCGGTTCCAGCCCCCCGGCACAGGTTGAGCAGAATGGTCTCCCCGTTGTCGTCCCCGTTGTGGGCGGTCAGGATTCGGTCATTCTCCCCAGGGGCATGGCTGAGCAGAATGCGGTACCGCTCCTGGCGGCCGCACTCCTCCAGGCCCTGGCCCCGGGCTGCGGCCAGGGCCGCCACATCCGCCTGCTCCACCTGAATGGCCAGGCCCCGGCTTTGGGCAAAGTCCTGGGCGTGGCGCTGGTCCCGCCAGGCCTCCTCCCCCCGCAGCTGATGGTTCACGTGCACAAGCAGAATCCGCTCCCGCTCCACCTGGCCCATCAGCCAGTGGGCCAGGGCAGTAGAGTCCGCCCCCCCGGAAAAGCCCACCACCACCCTGCCCATATCCGGCAGGCCGTCCAGCCGGGCAGCCGCCAGCAAACCAGGCTTACTCATGGCGCACAAACTCCCGGGCAGTAAAGCGCATAAACTCTGGCTGCCAGTGCACAGGGATGTCTGTGGTGGCCCCGTGGCGGTTCTTGGCCACAATCAGCTCCGCCGCGCTCACATCCATATCCTCTGTGAGCTGCCCGCCCTCGCTGACCGCGTTGTAGGCCTCCCGGTGAAGGAAAATCACAATATCCGCGTCCTGCTCAATAGAGCCCGAGTCCCGCAGCTCAGAAAGGCCGGGCCGGTGGTCCTTGCCCCGCTCTGTGGGCCTGCGCAGCTGGGACATGGCAATCACCGGCACATCCAAATCCTTGGCCATGATTTTCAGGTTCCGGGTGATGTCGCTGATTTCGTTGACCCGGTTATCGTTCTTCTTGCCCCCGGACATGAGCTGGAGGTAGTCTATAATAACCAAATCCACATCCTTCAGCCGCCGGACCTTGGCCTTCATCTGGTTCACGGTGATGCCCGGGCTGTCGTCAAAATAAAGCTCTGCCTTGCGGAGAATGTCCCCAGCCTCAATCAGCCGGGACCACTCCTCCTCCTCCAGCATCCCGGTGCGCAGCTTGGTGCCCTCCACCGAGGCCTCGGTGGACAGCAGGCGGGAGCAGAGCTGCTCCCGCCCCATTTCCAGGGAGAAGAAGGCCACCCGCCGCCGGCTGACAATCGAGGCGTGGCGGGCGATGTTCAGCCCAAAGCTGGTTTTGCCCACGCCGGGCCGGGCGGCCAGGATAATCAAGTCTGAGCGGTTCAGGCCCGTGATGGTGTCGTCCAGCATCCGGATGCCAGTGGGAATGCCCCGGTACTTGTCCCTGTCCGGGGAGTTGAGCAAATCCAGCCGGTCGAAGGTGTCCATAAGGATTTCCTTCACTGGCCGCAGCCCCCGCATCTCCTTGCCCCGGCGAATCTCAAAGATTCTCTGCTCCGCGGCGTCCAGCAGCTTCTCTGAGTTCCAGGAGCCCTCGCCCGCGTCCGCCAGGATATTCCTGGCCGCCTCCATCAGCACCCGGATTTCGTAGGCGTCCCGGACCATGCCCGCGTACACGCCCACCCGGCTGAAAGCGGGCACCAGCTTCACCAGCTGGGCCATATAAACCCGGCCGCTCTCCTGGTCAAACTCCTTTACCTCCCGCAGCTTGTCCAGCACAGTGACAAAGTCCACCGGCTGGCCCAGGGTATACATCTCCAGCATGGCGCCATAGATGTGCCGGTTGTTCTGGGCGTAGAAATACTCCGCCGCGGGCAGGATATCAGCCACCTCAGAGAGGCATTCCGCGTCCAAAAGGACAGCGCCCAGCACAGACTGCTCCGCGTCCATATTAAACGGCATACTGATGCCGGGCATGGCCTGGGTATTCAGGTACCGGTCTTGCTCAAAGTCCACAGTCTCGCCTCCCTGCTTGGCTCATTCCATCTCAGCCCGCCTCGCACACTGCCACACTCAGGGCGGCAGTGATGCCATTGTAGAACTTCACCTCAAAGCTGTAGGTGCCATAGGCCTTAATCTCGTTTTCCAGCACAATCTTCCGCTTATCCACCTGCACCCCGAACTGCCTGCTGATTTCCTCAGCCAGCTCCCGGGCAGTGACAGAGCCGAACAGCTTGCCGCCCTGGCCTGCCTTTGCGTAGATTTTCACGGTTTTGCCGCTGATGGCCTGGGCGTTCTTCTGGGCCTGCTCGGTCTCGGTTTTCACCTTATACTCTTTGGCGGCCTCAGCGTTTTTCAGCTCGTTCATGGCCTGGGCATTGGCCTCTTTGGCCAGCTTGCGGGGCAGGAGGAAGTTTCTGGCGTAGCCGTCAGAGACCTCCTTGAGCTCACCTTTTTTGCCGATGGACTTTACGTCCTGGAGAAGAACAACTTTCATGGGAATCATCCTTTCACTTTAATATATGTAGGAGCCCTGGAGCAGGCAGAATTGCCCAAAACGCGGGCAATAAGCGTCATAGAGACAGCGCTCCAGGTGCGCGGACGAAAAGTTTCGTCCACCTTTTCAAAGGTGGCAGGGGTTTGGGGGCAGCGCCCCCAAGGTCTTGCCCTTGACTGTAGGGCGGCGCCACCAAGTCCCAAAGAGAAGCAGAGCTCTACTCCTACCATCTAAGTCCGATAGAGGAAGAAAGCCGCGCCGCCAGAGAAGCCGAGCAGTAGATTCCGTCAAACTGGGAAACGGGACGTTTCTCAGTTTGGCGGAGAGGGCGGACTGTACCATTGGGCGTTGGGCCCTAAGCGTTCCCGAAAGATGGTACTTACGGTTGGGAAACCGTTGACTGTCAGGCCCTTAGCCTCACAGTAAGCAGCATCTTCCGGGAACGTTTAGGGCCGCCACGCTTCTACAGCCAATCTGCAGCTCTCTGTGAGTTGGGAAATCTGTGATTTCCCAACTCAACAGAATCGCGCGACCGGCATCTTTGGCGGCGCTCGAAACTGCCACTGACGAACGCTTTATGGCCGCCGGACGGACTGCCTCGCAGATTTCTTGGTGAGCGCCGCCCATACTGAATTTCGCTCTTGGGGAACACGCTATTATAGCACCGCTTAGGACAAGGTCACAGGGGCTCTGCCCCCGCACCCCCGCCAGGGGGCAAGCCCCCCTGGACCCCGGTCTCCGCTCGGTCGCGGTGCTTTGCGCTGGGTGCTGCCCCGAGCCGTTAGGCTCCTGCCATCCGCCTGCCTATCTCTACTGCTGCCCGGAAACAGATTCCTTCCAGCCCCGCTCCCTTCTCGTGGAGGATACCCCCGTCCCAGCCCTCTCCATCCAGGGTATCCGTGGCATAGAAGAACTGGGCAAAGGGCACGCCCCGGAACTGGGCCACTGCCGCCAGGCTGGCGCACTCCATCTCCACCGAGACGCAGCCCTGCTCCCTGCGGCGCTCCAGCTTCCCCCGGGTCTCCCGCCAGAAGGCGTCTGTGGTCCAGGTCTTGCCCTGGGCATAGGGGAACCCCAAAGCCTCCAAAGCCTCCCGGCAGGCAGCCACGCTCTCTGGGTTCAGCTCCACTTCGTCCGCTGGGGGCAGGTAGTGGTAAGAGAGGCCCTCGTCCCGCACAGCGGCAGTGGGCACGAGCAGCTTCCCGTGTACAATCTCCTTGTTCAGCACCCCTGCCGCGCCGAAGTACACAAAGCACTTACCCCCCTTGGGGATGCTCTCCTCTATGGTGGAGGCTGCTCCCGGCCCGCCCACCAGGGGCATGAACACCGCTACCTCTGTGTCAAAGGCCTTTACCTTATAGATGGGGATATCCCCAATGCAGCAGCCAAAGCGGCTGATTTTCTCCCCGCCGTAGGTTTCCAAAATCCATTCCACCATACGCCGGGAGAAAATACCGATACAGATTTCCGGAAAGCCCTCCACAGGCCGGATGTGTTCCTCCGGGTTGATGATGGCCCGGCAATCCGAATCAAATTCATTGTGTATCATGCTCAGCGCCTCTTTCTTTTCAGAGCCTGTATTCATAGTGGGGGATAGCGCAGGGGCGACGGATTTTTTCGTCAGGGGGCGGGAAAATCACCGCCCATTCGCTGTCCATCCACTGTGAATACAATCTCTTAGTTTATGGTGGTCTCTTCCAGCTTTGTGTCCAGGGCGTGGATAAGCTGCCGCCGGGCCTCGCCCATGCTCACGTTTTTCAGCTGGGCCCCGGCCATGGTGAAGTGGCCGCCGCCCCCAAACTCCTCTAAAATCAGCTGCACGTTCACGTCGCCCAGGCTCCGGGCGGAGATGCTTACATCGCCCCCCACCTTGTACAGGGCAAAGGAGGCCTTTACCCCCTGGATGGACAGCAGCTCATCCGCGGCCTGGGCGGCGGCCACCCGCATGTCGTCAAACTCCCAGTTGGTGGTGGCAATGGCGCAGCCCTTGTGTATCTCCGCCCCTGAGACCAGCTGGGCCTTGCGCTTATAGCTGTCCAGCGAATTGGAGAACAGCTTTTTCACCATCACTGTGTCCGCGCCCCGCCGCCGCAGATAGGCCGAAGCCTCAAAGGTCCGCACGCCGGTGCGCAGCACAAAATTCTTGGTGTCCAGGCTGATGCCCGCAAGCAGGGCCTGGGCGTCCACACGGTCAATGGCGGAGGAGCGGATATACTGCACCAGCTCTGTCACCATCTCAGAGGCAGAGCTGGCATAGGGCTCGTGGTAGAAAATGAGGGCGTTCTTGATGTGGGTGACCATCATCCTGTGGTGGTCAATGACCACCACCCGCCGGGCTTTGTCCAGCACCTCACGGCTCTCCACATAGCCCACTGAGTGGGTGTCCACCACAATCAGCATAGAGCGCTCTGTCACCAGGGGCAGGGCATCCCCAGGGCCGATAAAGACCTCCTCCCCCTGATAGCTCTCCTCCACCATGTCCACCAGAGAGCCTGCCAGGGTAGAGCCCCGGTTGATGACAATATGGGCCTGCTTATCCAGGCCCTTGCGGATGGCGGCCCACATCCCCACTGCCGCGCCCACCGCGTCCAAATCCGAGTTGGCGTGGCCCATAATGAACACCCTGTCGCTGGCAGCCACATGGTCTGTCAGGGTGGCGGCAATGACCCGGGTGCGCACCTTGTCCCGCTTTTCCACACCCTTGGAGAGGCCACCGAAGAATTCGTATGTATCCCCTCCCCGCATCACAGCCACCTGGTCGCCGCCCCGGCCCAGGGCCATATCCAGGGCCTGGCGGGCCCAGCGCTCGCTCTCGGCAATGGTTGCCGCGCCCCGGCCCACGCCCACTGAGACTGTGGCGCTCATGGTCTTGCTGTGGTTCTTGATTTCCCGGACCTTGTCCAGCACCCGGAAGCGCTTCTGCTTTGCCTCCTCAATATGGGCGTCGTCTGTGATGAACAGGAACCTGCCGTTGGACAGCCGCCGCATGAACCCGCCCAGCTCCTCTGTGACCCACTCCCGCAGGACAGACTCCACCTCCGCGGTCATCCGGGACTCCTCTCCCCCGCCGCTGTCCCGGGACATCTCGTCCCGGTTGTCAAACACAGCCAGGCACACCACTGGGCGCCGCTCCTTATACTCCTTGGCGATGCCCTTAAAGTAGGTGTCGTCCACAAAATACAGCACATACCCATGCTCGGTCCTGGCCCCGTACACCGTATACTCCCGGCCCCCATAGGAGACCGCGGTGCCCCTTTCCTCCATCACCTGGCGGAAGGTCTTGGGATAGATATACCGCAGCACGCTCTCCCCCAAGGCCGGGCGCAGGGCCCCCAGGGTCTCCTGAAAAGCCCGGTTGACCCAGACCAAGTCCCCGGCCGGGGCCACAATGGCCACGGGAAGGGGGAATTCCCGCAGGGCGGCCTCCTGCTCAGCAGAGAGCACCTTGCTGGCAGAGCGCACAGCGGCAGCGGCGTTCTGGCGGTAGATGACCCCCGACACGGTCACAGCCAGGGCGCAGAGCCCGGCGGCGGTCATCTCCACCATAAACATCACCCGGCTGTAAGGATAGCTCGCCACGGCCATGACCAGCATGGCCACAGCCATCAGGTACATAAGGGGGGACGTGACCCATACTTTTTTTCTCCTCACGTTCATCCAACTCCTTTTCAGCCTTTTGCCAAGAGTCCCCTTGAACTCCTTCTTCTCTGTCAAAAGCCCCCGTCCTGTGATTCCCAGCCGGAGGCCGGGGGCAGCCCCCGCTATGAATACAGGCTTTTACACTTCCATAATCACCGGCAGAATCATGGGGTTGCGCTGGGTTTTGCGGTACAGGTACCGGGAAAGCTCGTCCTTCACGCTCTGCTTCATGCCGCCCCAATCCCGCACCCGCCGGCTGGCGCACTCCTCCAGGGCCTTATACACCACCTTGCGGGCCTCCACCATCAGCTCCTCTGACTCCCGCACATACACAAACCCTCTGGACACAATGTCCGGCCCAGCCACCACATGGCCTGTGGCCGCCTCTATGGAGCAGACCACCACAATCAGGCCGTCCTCCGCCAGGTGCTTCCTGTCCCGCAGCACAATGCTGCCCACATCGCCCACGCCCAGGCCGTCTACCATCACGCTGCCTGCCGGGGCGTCTGCCAGGCGCTTCATATGGTCCTCGTGGATTTCCAGCACATGGCCAATGTCCCCAATATAGATATTCTCTGTGGCCATGCCCATGGCCATGGCCAGGCCCGCGTTCTTCTGCAGGTGCTTCTGCTCCCCGTGCACAGGGATAAAGTACTTGGGCTTGGTCAGGGCGTGAATCATTTTCAGCTCTTCCTGGCAGGCGTGGCCGGACACATGCACCTCGTACATGGATTCATAGATTACCGTACACCCCTGCTTGAGCAGCTCGTCCACCACAGCCCCCACAGTCTTCTCATTGCCCGGGATGGGCCGGGCGGACAGGATGATAAAGTCCTGGGGTCCAATGGCCACCTGCCGGTGGTCCGAGAAGGCCATCCGGGTCAGGGCGGACATGGGCTCTCCCTGGCTGCCGGTGGTGATAAGCACCAGCTGGCCGGGCTCATACCGGTTAATCAGGTTCAAATCCACCAGCACCCCCTGGGGGATGTCCAGATACCCCAGCTCACTGGCAATGCCCATCACGTTCACCATGCTGCGGCCGGAGAGGGCCACCTTCCTGCCGTACTTCACCGCGCAGTTGATAATCATCTGCACCCGGCTGATAGAGGAGGCAAAGGTAGCCACAATCACCCGCTTGCCCTGGGCCCGCATGAACAGGGCGTCCAGGGAGTCGTTCACCCGCTGCTCGGTCTGGGTATAGCCCGGCCGCTCCGCGTTGGTAGAGTCCATCAGCAGGGCCAGGACCCCCTCCCTGCCCAGCTCGGCAAACCGGGCCAAGTCAATCATCTTGCCCTCCGCGGGGGTAAAGTCAATCTTAAAGTCCCCGGTGTGCACCACCACCCCCGCGGGGCTGTGGATGGCCAGGGCCACTGAGTCGGCGATGGAGTGGTTCACATGGATGAACTCCACCTCCATGCAGCCCAGCCGCACCCGGGCCCCCGGCGGGGTCACGTGGAGCCGGGCGGAGCCGGTCAGCCCGTGCTCTTTCAGCTTGCTCTCAATCAGGCCAATGGTCAGGGCCGTGCCATAGACCGGCACGTTCAGCTTTTTCAGCAGATAGGGTACCGCGCCGATGTGGTCCTCGTGGCCGTGGGTAATGACCACGCCCCGGATTTTCGCGCGGTTCTTCTCCACAAAGGCAAAGTCCGGGATGACCAAATCAATGCCCGGCATGTCCTCGTCCGGGAAGGCCAGGCCGCAGTCCACAATGAACATATCGTCCTGGCACTCGTACAAGGTAAAGTTCTTGCCAATCTCATTGAGCCCGCCCAGGAAATACACCTTGATGGGGGGCTTGTTGGAGCGCCTCTGCCTGCCCCGGCCCCGCTTTTGCTGAGAGCCGGCGTTTTGGGCCAGCTTCTGGGCCGCGGCCACCTGGGCGGCGGCAATGGGGGCCGTGCCCATGCTCTGCCTGCGGGCGCCCTGGGGCCTGGCCTTGGCCCCTGATTTTTTCTGGGCCTTCTGCCCCTTTTGGGGCTGGCGCTTCTGGGGAGCCTTCTCTGTGTTCTGGATTCTGGGCCCGGAAATTTTGCCTATCTTCGGCCCGTCGTTCCTGGTCTGGGCCTGCTCCTGGGGTCTGGCCCCGTTCCCCTGCCGGCGGGGCCGGCTGTTCTTTTTCTCTCCTGCCAAAAAATTTTCCTCCTTCCACCAGCTTCCCGCTGGTGGTTATTTGATTTATTCCGGCTGTATGGACTCCATACAAAGCCGTTATACGCGGCCGCCCTCTCACAGCGGAACCGCGTTTTCGCCATAGTTATCCCTTCAACGACACAAAACCCGGTATCACGCGGGCTTATCTGTGGTCAAAAATCTTTTACTGTCTATTTTACTATATTCCGGCCCCCTCTGTCAACCCCAGCGCAGGCGCTTTAAGGCAGCGCCCTTTGGCTGTTTACATTTTCCCCCTTCTTCCAAAAAAAAATGCGGTTTCTGCCTTCTGAGGGCTTGACAATGTATACTAAAATGGTATATATTTATCTGGCAGGGGTACTCTAACAGAAAACAGGCCCGCAAAACCGGCGGGCCCCGGCCAAAGGGCCGTACCCCAGAACGGAGCCTGGGCCCAGCCGCTCTGCCGGGCAGGCTCTCAGAAAGGAAGTCTCTAAACCATGGACAATTCTGTCAGAAAAGTATACGCCGACAACGCCGCCACCACGGCTGTGTCGGAGGAAGTATTAAACGCCATGCTCCCCTTCTTCCGGGAGAACTACGGCAATCCCTCCAGCCTCTACAGCCTGGGCCAGCAGGCCAAGGCTCCCCTGGAGCAGGCCAGGGCCACGGTCGCCCAGTGCCTGGGGGCCAAGCCCAATGAAATCTACTTCACCAGCTGCGGCAGCGAAAGCGACAACTGGGCCATCAAGGGCGCGGCCCGGGCCCAGCGGAGCAAGCAGGGCAAGACCCACATCATCACCTCTGCCTTTGAGCATCACGCGGTGCTGCACACCTGCCAGGCCCTGGAGCGGGAGGGCTTTACTGTCACTTATCTGCCTGTGCATGAGGACGGCCTTGTCCGCCCCCAGGAGCTGGAGGCCGCCATTACGGACAGCACCGCCCTGGTCACCATTATGTACGCCAACAACGAGATTGGCACCATCCAGCCCGTTCCAGAGCTGGCCGCCATCTGCAAAGAGCGGGGCGTGCTCTTCCACACTGACGCGGTGCAGGCCATTGGCAATGTGCCCATTGACGTGAAAGCCCAGAATATTGACATGCTCTCTCTCAGCGGCCACAAGATACACGCCCCCAAAGGGGTGGGCGCCCTGTACATCCGGAGCGGGGTGAGCATTGAGACCTTCCTGGACGGCGGCGCCCAGGAGCGGGGCCGCCGGGCCGGCACGGAAAACGTGGCGGAAATCGTGGGCCTGGCCACAGCCATGAAAATCGCCGCCGGTACCGTAGAGGAGCGCATTGCCCGGCTGACCCCCATGCGGGACAAGCTGATTGAGGGCATTCTGAAAATAGAGCGCAGCCGCCTTAACGGCAGCAAAGAGCACCGCCTGCCCGGCAATGTGAGCTTCTGCTTCCAGGGGGTGGAGGGGGAGAGCCTTCTGCTGCTGCTGGACATGTACGGCATCAGCGCCTCCTCCGGCTCGGCCTGCACCAGCGGCTCTCTGGACCCCAGCCATGTGCTGCTGTCCATCGGCCTGCCCCACGAGGTGGCCCACGGCTCCCTGCGGCTGTCCTTTGGGGATTACAACACCATGGAGGATGTGGACTATATCCTGGAGGTGCTGCCAAAAATCATCGGGCGCCTGCGGAATATGTCCCCCCTATGGGACGCTATCCGGACAGGCAAGGTGAACTATGATGAATACATGTAAGCCTGCCCGGCCCCCTCTGCCCCAGCGCCTGGGGCGGGTGCTGGGCCGCGCCCTGCTGCTGAGCCTGCCCGGCTTTCTGATTAGCCTGGCGGTGCAGGGCGGCAGAGAGTTCAGCAAGGAGATAGCGGACCATCGCAAATACAGGAAAATCATAAAAAATATGAAAAGAGAGGACAGAGAATCATGGCATACAGTGAAAAGGTAATGGAGCATTTCGCCAATCCCCGCAATGTGGGTGAAATGCAGGATTACAGCGGCGTGGGCGAGGTAGGCAACCCCAAGTGCGGGGACATTATGCGCATGTACATCAAGGTGGAGGGGGACATAATCACAGATGTTTCCTTTATGACCTTTGGCTGCGGCGCGGCCATTGCCACCAGCAGCATGGCCACAGAGCTGATTAAGGGCAAGACCATTGGCGAGGCCCTGAAGCTGACCAACAAGGCCGTGATGGAGGCTCTGGACGGCCTGCCGCCGGTGAAGGTGCACTGCTCGGTGCTGGCGGAGCAGGCTATCAAGGCAGCTGTGTCAGACTACTACACCCGCCAGGGCATTGACCCCACCCCCATTGTGGGCAGCATCCCCGAGTGTGAGGAGTGCGGGTGCGGGCTTTGAACTCTATTTAGATAAGCGCAATAATTTATCGCCTTTTCCAAGGACGGGAAAAGGCGATACTTTTTTGTTTTGTTGATGGTCCGCGGCAAGACCTCGGGGCTCCTTGACCCCTTTTCCGCCTTTGGGCGGCTGCCTCGGGCCGTCAGGGGCTCTCTGCCGCTGCTACAGGTCCCGGAACTTCCGCACCCGCCGCAGCAGCCTCTGCTTCCGCTTATAAAACACCACCAAAATCAGATACACCACAATCAGCCCGCCAATCACAGCCATGACCGCAATGAACCAGGGCGCTGTCAGCAGAGAGCGGCCCTGCTCCCAGCCTGCAATCAAGTCGCTTCTGGCCACAGACTCTGCCGCAACCAGGGGCACGGTTGCCACCACCTCGTCCGCGTAGCTCAGGGTCGCGGTGCCGATTTCCTCCCCCTTGCGCACGGGGGCCTGGACGCTCTCGGGCTTATCCACTGTGACGATAATGGAGCTGGCATCCACAGAATTGGGCAGCATAACGCTCACATTCCTGTCCGCCGCCAGCAGCAGCTCATCCTTCTGATAGGCATACTCCAATTTTACAGAGCTGAGCACGTCCCCCTGGGTGGTGATGGTCTTCTTGCCCAGGTTGGTGAAAGCCCAGCGGAACAAAGTGGCCGCGTCCCGCATCTCGTTGTGAATATTCTGGGCATAGCCCTCCATGTCCCCCATGGCCACCACAATATAGGTATACCCCGAATAGTTGGCCGAGGCGGTAAGGCAGAAGCCCGCCTGGTCATGAGAGCCGGTCTTCACCCCGTTGGCGTAGGTGTAGAAGTAGTTGTTGCCGTATTCGTCCCCATGGTTGGCCAGCATCTTGTTGGTGTTGAAGACTGTCTGCCCGTCAGGGTCCATGTTGGTGGGGGGTTTTTCATAGCGCTGCTGGCGGGTGATTTCGCTGAAATTGGGCAGCGTCATGGCATACTTGGTGATGGTGGCCATGTCCCGGGCAGTGGTGTAGTGGTTCTCCTTGTGCAGGCCGTGGGGGTTGGAGAAGTGGGTATTCTTGCAGCCCAGCTCCTTGGCCTTCTCATTCATCATGCGCACAAAATAGCTGCTCTCGCTGTAGTCAATGGTCTCGCCGTATTCGGTCTGGGCCGTGGGGGGCGGGGTGGCGGCAGTGTCCGCCGGAGCAGCCGGGTCCTCTGGGTCCGGGGCGTTTTGAGGGGTAATCCGTCCGGCGGCGTACAGCTCATCCACATAGTACATCAGCACCAGGGCCGCGTCATTGCCTGAGGGCACCATCATCAGGTTGAGCAAATCATAGCCAGTGAGCTGCTCGCCCACAGACACCCCTGCCAAAGAGCTCTCTGTGCCAAGCAAATCATCCTCCACCTTTTGGGATACAGTAATCTGCGCGTTCTCAATGTCAGGGATGTTCTCATAGGCCACAATATAGCTCATAATCTTGGTCATAGAGGCAGGGGGCAGCTGCTCGTCCGGGTTCAGGGTATAGACCACAGTGTCCGTGTCCAGGTTCAGCATGAACAGGGACTTGCAGTGGGGCTCGGTGCTGTCCCGCTCGTCGCCGGAATCCCAGTTAAAGGTAAAGCCCTCGGCAGCATATGCGGGGGCAGCCGCCAGGGCCAGCAATAGAACTGCCAGAAGCAGGGCCGTGATTTTTTTCGTCAGCCTGATACACATCGTCTGTTTCCTCCCTTGTCCATCCGCCAGGCTCTTTTATCCGTGTATAGTATACTAGATTTTCCCGAAAAAATAAACCCCCTAAATGTGAACAATCTCCTGACGCGGAAGACAAGAAGTGGGGTATAATGGGAAGATAGAGGGGGAAGACTAGGTGTATTCGCGGTTTGAGAGCACAGAAGCGCCTGGCGGCCCGGAACAGGGGCTGTGGCCAAACACAATGCGGACGAGCGGAAAGCGCGGCCCAGGGGGTGAGTGTGTGCCGGGCACTTGGCTTCGCCAAGCACAGCACGCAAGCCGCGAACCCCTGCCATCATTTGAAAAAAGTGGACGAAAACTTCCTCTTGGCTCGCCGTCAGGCGCTGCTGTGCTCTCAACCCCATACTTTCTTTCAGGAAAGCATACCCCATTCCCAGGAGGCTCTTATGAAACGTATCGGCAAACAGACCCTCGAATTCTCCACACCCCCCACCATCATCGGACACGGCGCTGTGGCTGGCCGCAAGGAGGCTGCCGGCCCTCTGGCCGCTGACTTCCACCAGACCTTTGACGACACCACCCTCAACACCCAGAGCTGGGAAAAGGCCGAAGCCCAGCTGCAAAAGGAGGCTGTCTCCGTGGCCCTTGGGAACGCGGCCTGCTCTCCCCAGGACATCCACATGATTTTCGCCGGAGATTTGCTGAACCAGTGCATCTCCTCTACCTTCGGCCTGCTGGATTATCAGATTCCCTTTCTGGGCCAATACGGGGCCTGCTCCACTATGGCCCAGACCCTGCTCATGGCCGCCATTATGGTGGAGTCCGGCGCCGCGGACCGGGCGGCTGCTGTGACCAGCTCCCACTTCTGCTCTGCGGAGCGGCAGTTCCGCACCCCTTTGGAGTACGGGGCCCAGCGCACCCCCACTGCCCAATGGACTGCCACAGCCTCTGGGTGTGTGATTCTGGGGGCTGGCGGCAAGGTGAAGGTCCGCCACGGCCTGGCAGGCAAGGCCACGGATTTGGGGGTAAAGGACCCGGCCAACATGGGCGCGGCCATGGCCCCGGCAGCGGCTGACAGCATCTTCCAGTATCTGACAGACACAGGCACCAGCCCAAAAGACTATGACGGCATCTTCACCGGGGACCTGGGAGCTGTGGGCTCCTCCCTGCTGCTGGACACCCTGAAAGACAATGGCTTTGATTTAAGCGGGGTGCACAATGACTGCGGCCTTATGCTCTACGACCGGGAAAAGCAGGATGTGCACGCCGGAGGCTCAGGCTGCGGCTGCTCCGCCGGGGTGCTGTGCGGCCACCTGCTGGGCAGAATGGAGCGGGGCGAGCTGCGGAACATCCTGTTCTGCGCCACCGGGGCCCTGATGTCCACCACCTCCCAGCAGCAGGGGGAGGCCATCCCCGGGGTGTGCCATGTGGTGCACTTGACCACTTAGGAAAGCTCTGATTCAATTCCGGCCTGCTGCTTTTTCCAGCCCGCGGCGGGGAGAGGCGCTGAATCAAGCATTCCCAAAACAGAAAGGCCGGGTGAGTTCCCTCGCCCGGCCTTTCTATATTCTGATTTACCGCCTGCCGTCCAAATCCCCCAGGCTCACGGCCACGGTGTGGCGGATGGGCTTCCACTCCACTGTCCCTGCCATGGCCACTGGCAGGGCCGCCATAAAGCTGGCCATGAAAAACGGGAAGGTAAAGCTGAACAGCAGCTTTCTCCCTGCCCGGCAGGGAATCCGCTTCCACTCTGTCAAAAGGGTTATCAGGCCAGTGAAGTACAGCCCCACATAGCAGCCCCCAAAGGACAGCAACGCCGCGCCGATGACCTCCCCGGCCAGCCTGTCTCCGCTGATAATCCCCACAATAAACATAATCACGTTCATCACAAAGCCCAGGCCCATGAGCACCGCGGCCAGGGAGTTGATAAGCAAATCATAGCAGGCAAAGCTCCCGCCGCCGAACATGGCCCGCAGCAGTTCCCTGCCGTTCTTTCCCATAATCTGCATCAGGCCCCGCATCCATCTGGCCCGCTGGAACACAGACTGCTTGAAACCAGTGGGCTGCTCGTCATACAGCACCGCCGAGCCGCAGTAGGCCACCTTTTCCCCCCGGCAGACCAAATCCAGGGTGAACTCCAAATCCTCTGTCAGGGCGAAATAGTGCCAGCCCCCCAGCTTTTCCAGCAAATCCGCTGAGAACAGGAAGCCCGTCCCGGACACGCCGCAGCTGGTGCCCAGAAAGTCCCTGGGCCGGTTCAGGTACTCAGACTCCCGCAAAAAGTACATTCCGTACCCCGCGCTTATCCAGTTGTCCCCAAAGTTTTTGGCGTTGCGGTACCCGGTCACCACCGGGCAGCCATTGGAGAACACCTTGTTCATCTCCGCGATATAATTGGGGTCCAGCAGATTGTCCGCGTCAAACACGAAAAAGCCGTCGTACTTCTCCCCAGCCTTCTCCCCGGCGATTTTCTCCAGCAGGAAGCTCAAAGCATAGCCCTTGCCCACCTGCAGCTGGCTGCGCCTCTGCCAGACTGTGGCCCCGCGCTCCGCGGCAATGGCGGCAGTGCTGTCCGTGCAGTTGTCCGCCACCACATAGATGTCCACCAGCTCCGCTGGGTACCGCTGGGCCTTGATGCTGTCAATCAGCTGGCCAATCACAGCAGCCTCGTTCCTGGCCGCGATAAGCACCGCGTACCGGCACAGCCGGGACGCCTGGAACTGCCGCCCCGCGCCTTTCAGCCGCAGCAGCAGGTATATCACCTGATAACAGCAGCAAAGTCCAATCACCACCGCCAGGATGAGGTTAATATATGAGAGGGTTTTCATGTTCGTTCTCTCCTTTTTGCGGGGCCCAAGGGGGATGGGACTGCCGCTTCAATCATAAGGGTTTTGCCCCCGGCAAAACCCTTTTTTGGAGAGCCGCGGCTCTCCTGCCTTATGGTCTGAAAAGAGTATAAAGCCAACACATTAAATCCAAGATGATGAATTTCTTACAAATTCCTTACGCCTCTGCTGACAGCGCCTTCTCCAGCGCGGCGACGACAATTTTCAGCGCTTTAATCCGCGCGTACCTCTTGTCCACAGACTCCAGAATATGCCAGGGCGCGTAGGTGGTGCTGGTCTTTTGCAGCATCTCGTCCACTGCCGCCTCGTATACGTCCCACTTCTCCCGGTTGCGCCAGTCCTCGTCTGTGAGCTTCCACTGCTTGGAGGGGGTGTTCTGCCTGTCCGTGAACCGCTCCAGCTGGGTGTCCTTGTCTATCTGCACCCAGAACTTGAGCACCACCGCGCCCCAGTTATGCAGCTCCTGCTCAAACTCGTTCATCTCATAATAGGCCCGCTGCCAGTCGTTTTCGCTGCAGAAGCCCTCCAGCCGCTCCACCATCACCCGGCCGTACCAGCTCCGGTCAAAGATGGCAATATGCCCGTCCTTGGGCAGATTGGTCCAGAAGCGCCACAGATAGTGCCGGGCCTTCTCCTGGGGGCTGGGGCTGGCAATGGGAAGCACCTCAAAGCCCCGGGGGTCCAGGGCCCCGGTGAGCCGCTTGATATTGCCGCCCTTGCCCGCGGCGTCCCATCCCTCATAGACAATCACCACAGGCACCCGCTTGCGGTACAGCCGGTTATGGAGCCGCCCCAGCTGGGCCTGGAGCTTTTTCAGCTCCTCCTTATACACCTGCTCGCTGAGGGTCTTGTCCTTCAGGGGCACCTGGCTGAGCTTGGGCATTTTGACAAGGGGGAACACGTTCTGCAGCAGGGGCACGGCCAGGCTGTCATTCTGCAGGGCAGTGTCAATGCCTGTGCACAGGGTCTCCATCACCTGCAGCTCCGCGAATTTCTTCCCCTTTGCGTCAATGATGTACCAGGGCGCGCTGGGGGTGTTTGTGTCCTCCATATAGCGGTCGAACACGTCCATGCACCGCTCGTAGTGGTGGTTCTGCCAGACATCCCCCCGGCTGACCCGCCAGGCGGTGTCCTTGTGCTCCACCAGGGCGCTGATGCGCTGGGACTGCTCCTTCTGGCTGATGTGGAAGAAGAATTTCAGCACCAGATACCCGTTGTCCGTCAGCTGCCGCTCAAAGCGTTTGACGCTGTCCACCCGCTGGGCGTACATTTCGTCAGTCAGCACCCCGTGCAGGCGCTCTTTGGTGACCTCGTCCATCCAGCCGGAGTCCATAAGGGTAAACTTGCCCGCCTCTGGGATTTTTTCAAAAAACCGGGTGAGGAAGGGCTTGCGGCGTTCCTCCTGGGTGGGGGCGTTCATGGAGAAGACCTTGAAAAAGCGGGGGTCTATGTGCTTGATAATCTGGCCGATGATGCTGCCCTTTCCGGCAGCGCCCCAGCCCTCAATCAGCACAAGGACGGGCAGCTTTTTGTCCTTTAAGAGCATCTGCTGGGTTTCCAGCTTAGCCTGGGCGGCTTTTAGACGGTTTTTCAGTTCATCCTTTGCGGGCTTGGCGGGACGAATCCAGTTTTTCAACATCTTACTCACCTCAAAGAAGAAGTATTTTTCCTATTATAGCAGTTTTGGCGGGAAAAATCTATAACTTCTCTAAATTTTTGGGGTGAGGCGGTTTGGGGAGGCAAGTCAGAGAACAGCCTAACGGCTCGGGGAAAGCGCTGTCGCAAAGCACAGACGAACGAGCGGAATGAAAGTTTTCGTCCACCTTTTTCAAAAGGTGGCAGGGGTTTGGGGACGGAGTTCCCAAGGTCTTTCTCTTCCATAGCGTGAGCGAAACGCAGGAAGATAGGAAAAAGCCCCAGTGGGGCTTTTTCCGAAAGAAACCCTCGTCGGGGGGGTCTTTTCGGCTGGCGCCCTTTCCCTTTGCCAGCCGAAACCTCTCTAAGCCTAACATCAAGATGCCGTTCCCCGGCGGAGCCGACCGAACACAGTGAGGAAAAGCTCCGCCCAAAGAGCAAGGCCGCAGTGGCTTTGCCCCCGCACCCCCACCAGGGGCCTACGGGTCTCGCCTGCCGGCTCGGTCGGTTCGCAGCTTGCGTGCCAATGGCACGCGCTCACCCCCTGGACCGCGCCTTCCGCCGGTCTGTACTGCTTGGCGAAAGGCACTGCCTCGAGCCGTCAGGTTTCCTTTCCTGCCCCACGGAAAAAGCGGCGGGCTTTTCAAAACCCACCGCTTTTTCCCAAACAGGCCCTACTCCCCAAATGTCATCATCTGGGTATTCTCCCCCTTGCTCACCCAGACGCTGGCAATCTCCAGGCTTTCATCCAGGACCACCAGGTCCGCGACCTTTCCGGCCTGGATGCTGCCCAGCTCCTTATCCAGGCCAATGGCCTGGGCGGGAATCAAGCTGGCGGCTTTTACGGCCTGCTCAAAGGGCACGCCCCAGCTCACCAGATTTTTGACCTCCTGGTGCAGGTTGCTCACCGACCCAGCAATGGTGCCGTCAGGCAGGGTGCACTTGCCCCCTGTGATGCGCACAGTCTGGCCGCCCATTTCATATCCAGCGCCCTCAGGCATTCCGTTGGCCCGCAGGGAGTCGCTGACAATCAGGGCCCTGTCACCCAGCAGCCGGAAGGCAATTTTCAGCACGGCCGGGTGGATGTGCTCTCCATCACAAATCAGCTCCGCCCGGACCCGCTCGTCCTCCAGGGCGGCGCCCACCACCCCTGGCTTCCGGTGGTGCAGGCCGTTCATGGCGTTGAACAGGTGGGTGACATGGGTCACGCCCCAGTCAAAGGCGGCCTTGGCGTCCTCATATTTGGCGGTGGTGTGGGCAATAGAGACCGTGCACAGCTCTTTGGCCCGCTTTACAAAGTCCTCGCCCCCAGGCTGTTCGGTGGCCAAATCAATCAGCCGCACCAAGCCCCCGGAGAGCTGGTACCACTCCTGGAACAGCTCAAAATCCGGGGCCAGCAGGAACTCCTCATTCTGGGCGCCCTTGCGCTCATGGGAGAAGAAGGGCCCCTCCATGTTCACGCCCGCCACTTTGGCCCCATCCTCTGAGGGGTGGTCGTGAACGTCCTTGGCGGCCAGCAGGGCAGCTTTCACAGTGTCCCTGCCCACCGTGGCGGTGGTGGGGCAGAAGCTGGTCACCCCATGGGAGAGCAAAAACCGGGCCATATCCTCAATTGCCTGGCGGGTACCGTCGCCGGTGTCCGCCCCAGCGCAGCCGTGGATATGCACGTCGATAAAACCAGGGACAATGGTATACCCTTGGCAGTCCACAGCCATATCCTCCTCTTTGCGGGAAAGGCTGGGGCCGGTGCGGAGGATTCTGCCGTTCTCCACCTCAATATCGCCCTGGACAAGCTGGAAATCCTCGTTGAGGTATTTGCCGTTAATTAGAAACATTTGAACATCTCCTGACTCTTATTATAATAAAATCGTATTGAGAAGCACCATCAGCGTGACACCAGGCACCCCCAGCACGCCGGAAGCCGCCAGGCTGAGGCGGTTGATGGGGATAAGGACGCCGGTGTATTGGGCGGTGAGATTGACCAGGACAAGAGCGCAGAGGCCGAGCAGGCCGGAGAGGAGGAAACTTTTCATGGGGAGGACCTCGCAGGGAGAAGATTTAGAGTGGGAGAAAGCGGAGCCTGACGGCTCGGGGCAGTACCTGCCGGCAAGCCCATCCCGGGGTCCAGGGGGGATTGCCCCCTGGCGGGGTTCGGGGCGACTTGGCGAAGCCAACGTCAGGAGTCCCCCGAGGTCTGGCCCTTGACCTTAAAAGGGCGGCGCCATCAAGAGGCAGGGCGAGGCAAAACTCCAAGTGGCAATCCAGCATCCCAACGTGGCACCAGTCCGCGCCGCCCACAAGCCGCAGCACCCAGCAAGATTCCGTAAGTTAGGAAAGCGCAGCTTTCCTAACTTACGGAGAGAGGCGGATGCCTTGCACAGGCGTTGGGAGGCTAAGCATTCCTGATAGATGGTGCTTACGGTTGGGAAGCCGTTGACTGTCAGGCCCCTGGCCTCACAGCAAGCAGCATCTTCCGGGAACGCTTAGGGCCCTACGCCCAATCGTACAGTCCGCCCTCTCCGCCAAGCCGGGAAACGTCCCGTTTCCCAACTTGGCGGAATCTACTGCTCGGCTTCTCTGGCGGCGCTTGCAAGAGTTCGCTTCGCGAACTCTGTGCCACTGTCGGACTTGGGCTCGCCGCCGGATGGTCTGCCCCGGAGGTTTCTTGGTGAGCGCCGCCTGTACTTCCGTTCTTAGTTGGAGCGCTTTTGGATTAGCGCTTAGACCTTGGGGGCGCCGCCCCCAAACCCCCGCGGCCTTTGAAAAGGCCGGCGAAACTTTCATCCCGCCTCCAGGCTGTGCTTGGAGACAGCGCCTGTCCCGAGCCGTCAGGCTTTCGCTTTCTATCTCATTCTTACGCGCTCTCCCCCTCCTTTATTCCCCCTCACGCCTCCTCGGGCATAAAGTCAATCCGTCCTGTGGCCACGTCCGCGCCAGCGATGATGATTCCAATCTCCTGCCCCATCATCAGCACCCGCCCGGAGCGGTGGTCCCGGTGGCATATCTCCCCGTCAAACTCAAAGTCGCAGCCCTCAAAATCGTTCAGGCTTACAAAGCCTTCCGCGTTGTTCTCCAGCTTCACGAAGATGCCCTTGGGCGTCACCCCATTGATGACCCCCACATGGTGCTCCCCTAAATGCTGGCGCATATATTCAGCGGTGTAGCAGTCCTCCGCGTCCCGCTCTCCGCTGACGGCCCGGACCTCGTTTTTAGAGCTCTCAACGGCCGACTCCTGGGCAAAGGTACTGTAGCGCTTTTTCAGCTCAGACTTGTCCGCCCCACCCACCAAATCGCTGAGAATCCGGTGGATAGAGGTGTCCGGATACCGGCGGATAGGGGAGGTAAAGTGGCTGTACTCCCCCAGGGCCAGGCCGAAATGCCCCAGCTCCCGGTGGTCATACCGGGCCTTGTCCATGGTGCGCAGAATGCGCTGGTTTACCAGGGATTCCTTGCTGGTGCCCTTTACCCTGCTCAGCACAGCGGCGAAGTCCTTGGCCTTGGGCTCGCCCTTTTTCAGCTCCTTGCAGGGCACAGTGAGCCTGTCCAGCAAATCGCACAGCTCAATCACCCGGTCGGGGCTGGGCTGTTCATGCACCCGGTACAGGAAGGGGATGTCCGCGTCCAGAGAGGCCCTTGCGGCGGCGCAGTTGGCGGCCACCATCAGCTGCTCAATCATCTCCTCAGAGAGGCCCTGGGCGCGGGGCTGGATGTCGACGCAGACCCCGTCCTCATCCAGGACAAACTTAATCTCATCGCTGGTCAAATCCATCTGGCCCCGGCTCTTGCCATTGCGGCCCAAAATATCCGCCAGCTCCTTGGCGGTGTCCAGGCTCTCCCGCACGGGGGCGTATTTATCAACGAGCGCTTGGCTGGCCGAGCCGTCAAAAATGGCATTGACCTCGCTGTACACGCCCCGCACCTTGGAGTTGATAACCGTTTTCTCAAAGCGGTATCCGGTCATGTTGCCCTCCAGGTCAAAGTCCATCAGGGCGGAGAAGGTGAGCTTTTCTGTCCCCGCGTTCAGGGAGCAGACCCCGTTGGACAGGGCCTCGGGCAGCATGGGGATAACCCGGTCCGCGAAATACACCGAGGTGCCCCGGAGGAACGCCTCGCTGTCAATGGGCGTGCCAGCCTTCACATAGTGGGACACGTCCGCAATATGCACCCCCAGGGTGTAGCCGTCAACGGTTTTGTGGGCAGAGACCGCGTCGTCCAAATCCTTGGCGTCCGCGCTGTCAATGGTGAAGATGGGCTCGTCCCGCAAATCCAGGCGCTGGTCGATATCCGCCTGGCTCACAATCATACGGCTGATTTCCTCCGCCTGGGCCATGACCTCCTCTGGGAACTGGGTGGGGATACCGCAGCGCTCAATAATGGCGTCCGCGCAGACGCGGGCCCGGTCGCCGGTGCCGAACACATAGGTGACCTCGGCCTCCCGCCAGTCGCCCCGGCCGTCCTGCCTGGGGGTGATAAGCACCTTGTCCCCGTCCTTGGCCCCGCCGGTCTTGCCAGCGGGCACCTCTAAATCATAGCGCAGGGGGCCGTCCGGGGTCACCCGGGCAATGGGGCCTTCCATGCGCATGGTGCCGGTGATTTTCTTGTCGCTGCGCTCCACAATCCGCTTCACCCTGCCGCTGGGGCCCTTGTCCTGCTTGCGTAAATCCGTAAGGATGACTGTATCCCCCACAAAAGCGCCGTTCAAATCCCGGCCCGGGATGAAGATGTCCTCCCCGATTTTTGGGCGGGCAAAGCCAAACCGCTCGGACAGGGAGACAATGGTCGCCTCCACCTCTTTTGCCGGGGGGACCAGCTTGGCCCAGTGGTCCTTATCCACCGTGACCTCGCCCTTGTCCTCCAGGCTGTGAAGGGCCTGGTAAAAGGCGTCCTTGTCCCGGATGCCCGCCTCCCGCTGCAGGGACTTGGAGGGCACGCCGTCCCCGCCGCAGCGCTTCAAGGCGGCAACGATAACGATTTCCTCCGGGGTGCTGGCGGCGCTGGGCAGATAATACGCGTCCGGAGCGGGGCCGCCGAAGGTCCGCCGCCTGTTTGGTGTTCTGTCGTTTCTCAATATGGTTTCCTCCCTTTTCTGTTGGCCGGTCGATGCCGAATGACCGGCCGTCCTTCGTCTGATTTACCCGTCAAGTCTCGTCCATATAGATTTCCACTCGGAGATATTCCCGGCTTTGCGCATAGGCAAATGCCCGGGAAGCCCGGATATACTCGAAAATGTCTCTTTGAAAACCCTCGCTCAGCATGGCTTCCCGGAACGCTCGATTTTCTTCTGTCGGTTCATACTGGACATCCACATGAATTTGGGCGTAGTCTTCGTCTTCATCCTCACTGTGGGGGAACTGCCTTGTCAGGGAAAAATAAAACAGGGGCCCGCCGGCCGGGCAAAACGTGCCTGTTTCAAACAGGATCAGGCTATTCTCCACGGGTTCCCAGCACATCGTTTCAAATACGCGGACGATATCCGTCAGCGCCATGGCGGGGGTGATGCTGCTTTTCAGGTATTCCAGAAAGCGGCTGCACTCGTTTCTGGTCTCCTCCCTGTGCTTCCCCGGGCCCGGGCTCATAGCCCGTTCACCAGCTCCTTGAAGTGCCTGCCCCTGGCCTCGAAGCCAGGGTACATATCAAAGGACGCGGAGGCCGGTGACAGAGACACCACGTCCCCGGGCCGGGCTGCGGCGCGGGCCAGGGCAACCGCCTCCGCCATGTCCTTGGCATGGAAAATCTCCGGCAGGGGCCCGGCGGAATCCGCCTCCCGGACAGCGGCCTCGATTTTCGGCCCGGTATCCCCCATGACAACCAGGGCCTTCACCCTGCCCCGGATGGCCGGGCCCAGGGGGCCGTAGGGGATGTGCTTGTCATAGCCGCCGCAGATAAGGATAAGGTTCTCCTGGTAAAAGGACAGGGTCCCGGAAATGGTCCGGCTGGGGGAGCTGGCAATGGAGTCGTTGTAATATTTTATCCCGTCCAGCTCCCGGACAAACTCCATGCGGTGCTCCACCCCGCCGAACTCCCCGGCCACCCGGCGCATATTCTCCGGGGACACATCCCCCCAGGCGGCGGCAATGGCGGCCATGTAGTTCTCCACATTGTGCCAGCCAGGCAGCTTGATGTCCGCCACCTGCATCAGCGGCTCGCTGTTGACAAAAATCGTCTTCCCGTCACAGAACACCCCCCGGCCGGGCCGCTCCTTGCGGCTGAACTGCCACAAATCCCCCCGAATCTCCGGGGCAAAGGCGGCGGTGACCCTGTTGTCGCTGTTGAGCACTGTGCGGCTGAACCCGTCCTGGTGGAGGAAAATATTCTTCTTGGCCTCCACATACTCGGCCATATCCTTGTGAATGTCCAGGTGGTTGGGGGCCAGGTTGGTGACCACAGCCACATGGGGGCTCTGGCGCATGGAAATCAGCTGGAAGCTGGACAGCTCCACCACAGCGCAGTCCTCGGGGCGGACGCTCTCGATTTCCGGGAGCAGGGGCTTGCCGATGTTGCCGCCCAGATGGACAATCTTCCCCTGGGCCTTCAAAAACTCAGAGAGAATGGTGGTGGTCGTGGTCTTGCCGTCGCTGCCGGTGACTGCGTAGATTTTGCAGGGGCACAGGGCAAAGAAGACCTCCATCTCGCTGGTGACTGTCTGGCCCCGGGCCCGGGCAGCCTCCAGCTCCGGCAGGTGGAAGGGCATACCAGGGGTGCGGAAGATAATGTCCTCAGACAGGTCCTGAAGATAGTCTTCCCCCAAAATAAGGGAAACACCCAGACCGCGGAGGGTTTCGCCGTTCTGGCCCAGCTCCGCGAAGGAGCGGCGGTCCCGGGCAGAGACAAGAGCGCCGTGGGCGGAGAACATCTCCATCAGGGGCATATGGCTGCGGCCGATGCCGCAGAAGGTGACGCGTTTGCCGCTGAGAGAGGAGAAAAAGTGATGTATGTTCATATAGTCACGCTCCAAGTGAAGGATTGGGTGGGAATGAAGAGGAGCCTAACGGCTCGGGGGCAGGGGCCAGCGGGCAATTGCCCTCTACTTCTTCCCTCCATAGGCACTGTACAGGTTGTAGTATACGCCGCTCTTAGCCATAAGTTCCTCATGGGTGCCCTTTTCTTCAATGCCATTTTCCGTCAGCACCAATATCACCGACGCCCCCTGTATGGTGGACAGCCTATGGGCTATGGTAAATGTAGTCCGCCCCTTGGACAGCTTCTCCAAGGACGCCTGCACAATCTTTTCGCTCTCATTGTCCAGCGCGCTGGTGGCCTCGTCCAGAATCAGAATGGGCGGGTTTTTCAGGAAGGCCCGGGCAATGCTGATGCGCTGCTTCTGCCCGCCGGAGAGCTTCACCCCCCGCTCGCCCACATAGGTGTCATAGCCGTTCACAAGCTGGGTGATGAACTCATGGGCACCGGCCTGCTTGGCGGCCTCCATCACCTCTTCCCGGGACGCGCCGGGCCTGCCGTACTCAATGTTCTCAAAGACTGTTCCTGAGAACAGGTACACGTCCTGCTGCACAAAACCAATCTGCTCCCGCAGAGAGCGCAGGGTCACGTTTTTGATGTCCTGGCCGTCAATAAGCAGCCTGCCCTGGGTCACATCGTAGAACCGGGGAATCAGGTTGCACAGGGTAGTCTTGCCGCTGCCGGAGGGCCCTACTAAAGCCACGTTCTGGCCGGGCTTTACGTCAAGGTTGATTTCCGAGAGCACCTGGCGGCCGTCGTCCGCGTAGTGGAAGCCCACATGTTCAAAGTGTACCCCGCCCTCTTTGACTTGCAGGGGCTTGGCCCCGGGCTGGTCGAAGATGTCCACGTCCGCGTCCATAATCTGGAAGAACCGCTCAATGCCGGTCATACCCTGCTGGAACTGCTCGGCAAACTGGACCAGCTGGCGCACAGAGGTAATCAGCGTGCCCACATACAGCATATAGGCCACCAAATCCGCTGGGCGGATGCTGCCGTTCATCATGAAAATAGCCCCGGCCAGCAGCACCAGAAAGTGCATAAGCCCGTCAAACATCCGGTTGGTGGCCTCAAAGCCGCCCATCAGGAAGTAGCGGCCCCGCTTGATGCGGAAAAACTTCCGGTTGCCGGACTCGAACTTCCCGGTCTCCACGTCCTCATTGGCAAAGGATTTCACCACCCGGACCCCCAGCAGGCTGTCCTCCACCTGGGCGTTGATTTCCCCAATCTGGGCCCGCTGCTGGCGGAACTGGCTGCGCATTTTGGAGTTGAAATAGGCGGCGGCCAGCACCATAAAGGGCACCACAGAGAAGACAATCAGGGTCAAGGGCACATTCACCCCGCAGAGGATGGCAAAGGCCCCGATAATCTTGATGCCCGCCATAAAGAACTCCTCCGGGCAGTGGTGGGCGAACTCGGTCACGTCAAACAAATCCGTGGTGATGCGGGACATAATCTGCCCCACCTTCATGTTGTCGAAATAGTTGAAGCTCAGCTTCTGCAGATGGGCGAACAAATCCGTGCGCATGTCCGTCTCCATGCGTGCGCCCATAATATGGCCGATGGACGCCCGGAAGAAGGTGGCGCCCGCGTCCACCAGGCAGAGGAACAGGTACAGCACGCCGATTTTCAGCACCAGCTCCAATGTGAGGGAGGCCAAATCGTTGATGCCCATATTGGTCACATAGCGCACCAGCAGGGGCAGGACCAGCTCACAGACCGTGGTGAGGGCCGCGCAGAACAAATCGAAAATCAGCACAGGCAGATACTTTTTGAAATAGGGCAGAAAGCGGCGCACCAGGCCCTTCTGCCGTTTGGGTGAGGCGGTTTCCATAGAGTCTCCTTTTCTCTTCTTCATAATATCCCCCAGCCCGCCTGTTTCAAGGGGGCTGGCAAAAAATGTCTTCCCTGCTATTATATATTATTTTCAGGGTGAAGTCAAATCCGCCGCCTGGGCGAGCACAGCCCCCAAATCCTCATGGAGAAGCAAATCCGCCCGGCTGTCATAGGGTGTGGGGTCCCGGTTGATAATCACCAGCTTGGCCCCGGGGCTGAGATAATTCACCAGCCCGGCCACTGGGTACACCACCAGGGAGGTGCCGCCCACAATCATCAGCTCCGCCTGCTCCGCGTAGGCAATGGCCCGGGTCAAATCCTTCTGGTTCAGCATTTCGCCATAGAGCACCACATCCGGCTTGAGGGCCCCGCCGCAGCCGCAGACAGGGACACCAGGGCTGTCCATCACATACCGCATATTGTACACCCTGCCGCAGGACCGGCAGATATAGCGGTCCTCGTTACCGTGGAGCTCAATCACATTTTGGCTGCCCGCCATCTGGTGGAGGCCGTCAATGTTCTGGGTGATGACCACCTCTAAAAGGCCCTCCTGCTCCAGCTTGGCCAGGGCCAGGTGGGCGGGATTGGGTTTGGCGTCCGGGTAGAGCATGACATTGCGGAGGAAGTCATAGAATTGGGCGGTGTGGCGGACGTAGTAGTCGTGGGAGAGCATTTCCTCGTAGGAGATACCCTGCTTTTTCTCCATGTAGAGGCCGTGGGCGCTGCGGAAGTCCGGGATGCCGCTGGCGGTGGAAACGCCCGCGCCGCCGAGAAAGACCGTGTGGCGGCTTTGGGCAAGGAGGGATTTGAGGGTGGGCATAGAAAAAGCTCCTTTCGGGTATAGAGTTGAGATGGGCCTGGCGGCTCGGGGCAGAGGCCAGCGGATAGAGCAAGGCACAGGCAGAAAAGGGGTCAAGGGGCCGGTCCGGCTCCTTGCGGGGTTCGGGGCAGAGCCCCGAGGTCTGGTCCTTGACCATAAAGGGCGGCTCGCACAGAGAACGGAAAGAGGCAGAACTCAGAACGGCCCAGACCAGTTGGACAGAGGCACCATCCGCGCCGCCCCCAAGCCCCCAAGCCGCAGCACACAGCAAGATTCCGCAAGTTAGGGCTCGTTTGAAAAATCGAAAACACCGTCTTTTTGCCCCAAAGCAGTCGCTTTCTGCGTTGAAAATCCTCGTAATACGCAAGTATTACTTGCGGTTTTCTCCTTGAAATCGCCTCCTTTGGACCAAAAATCCGGCATTTCCTCTATTTTCAAACAAGCCCTAGGAAAGCGGGGCTTTCCTAACTTGCGGAGAGAGGCGGACGCCCAGCAGAAGCGTTGGGAGGCTAAGCGTTTCCGGGAGATGGTGCTGACTGTTAGGTCAAGGGCCTGACAGTCAGCAGCATCGCCCCCGCAAGCGCCATCTGGACGGAACGCCTAGGGCCGCCACGCTCCCGCAAACGGCCTGCGGCTCTCCGTGACTTGGGGAATCTTCGATTC
>CAJTXF010000016.1:35828-39925 GCA_910580045.1 uncultured Eubacteriales bacterium | reverse complement strand
GCTCCTTTTCCGTGCCGCTGGCCTCCAGGCGGTTTTCCAGCTCAGCAATGCGCTTCTCCTGCTCCGCCAGCTGGGCGTCCTTTTTGGCAAGGACATCAGCGCGCTCCTGGTCCTTTTTGGACTCCGCCTGGGTGACGGCCAGCTCCTTTTCCGTGCCGCTGGCCTCCAGGCGGTTTTCCAGCTCAGCAATGCGCTTTTCCTGCTCTGCCAGCTGGGCGTCCTTTTTGGCAAGGGCATCAGCGCGCTCCTGGTCCTTTTTGGACTCCGCCTGGGTGACGGCCAATTCCCTCTCGCTGCCGCTGTTTTTCAGCTGGCTTTCCAGCTCCAAAATGCGCTTATCCAGCTGGGCCAGCTGGGCGTCCTTCCCGGCAATGGCTGTATCGCTCTCCTGCTGTTTCTCGGCCAAAGCCCGTTCCAGAATCAGGGCCTGGTTCGCCTGGAAGGCTTCCAGATCCTTTTTGTGCTGCTGCTCCAGGACCTCCGCCCGCCGGGCCACCTCCACATCGAATTCCTTCCCCCGCACCTGCTGGAGAATTTGAGCGTACCCGCTCTCGTCTACCTGGAAGACCTCTCCGCAGTTGGGGCATTTCAGCTCCTGCATAGGGTTCTCCTTTCAGGCTCAGCGGCCCAGGGCCTTGGCGCCAATGTCCCGGCGGCAGAAGCACCCCTCAAACCGGATGCCGTCCACCCCGGCGTAGGCCTTGTCCAGGGCCTCCTTCAGGGTGGGCGCTTTGGCGGTCACGGCCAGCACCCGGCCCCCGTTGGTATAGAATTTGCCGTCCTCATATTTGGTGCCCGCGTGAATCACCATGACCCCTGGGGCCTGGCCCTTTTCGTCCAGGCCGGTGATTTCCTTGCCCTTGGGGTAGCTGCCCGGATAGCCGCCGCTGGCCAGAATCACACAGGCACAGGCCTCCTTTGACCAGCGGATGTCCACATCAGCCAGAGTGCCCCTAGCAGTGGCCTCCACAATCTCCCCAAAGTCTGTTTCCAGCAGGGGGAGCACCACCTGGGTCTCCGGGTCGCCGAAGCGGCTGTTGAACTCAATCACCTTGGGCCCCTCTGGGGTGAGCATCAGCCCAAAGTACAGGCACCCCTTGAAGGGCCTGCCCTCAGCGTTCATGGCCTCCATGGTGGGCATGAAGATTTTTTCCATGCACTCCTTCGCGATTTCCGGGGTGTAAAGGGGGCTGGGGGCAATGGTGCCCATGCCGCCGGTGTTGGGGCCCTTATCCCCGTCAAAGGCCCGCTTGTGGTCCATGGAGGACACCATGGGCCGCATGACCTTCCCGTCTGTAAAGGCCAGCACAGTCACCTCAGGGCCGGTGAGGAACTCCTCCACCACCACCCGGCTGCCCGAGTCGCCGAAAATTTTCTCCTCCATCAGGCTGCGGAGGGCCTGGGCGGCCTCCCCTTCGTTCTGGGCGATGATGACCCCCTTGCCCACGGCCAAGCCGTCCGCCTTGATGACCGCCGGATACTTCCCAAGTCTTTTGATATAGTCCAGGGCATTGGCCGGGTCATCGAACACCTCATACCCCGCGGTGGGGATGCCGTACTTTTTCATCAGGTTTTTGGAGAACACCTTGCTGCTCTCAATCTCAGCGGCCTTCTGGTTGGGCCCATAGCACAGGAAGCCCCCGGCCTCCAGATAGTCCACCATGCCCGCGCCCAGGGGGTCGTCCGGGGCCACGAACACCAGGTCCACGGCCTTCTCCCGGGCCAGGGCCAGCATACCCTCCTTGTCCATGGCGTTCACGTTCACGCACTCCGCGTCTTGGGCAATACCCCCATTGCCCGGGGCGCAGTAGAGCTTCCCTACCCGGGGGCTCTCCCGCAGCTTGCGGATGATGGCATGCTCCCGGCCGCCGCTGCCGATGACTAGAATATCCATGCTGATACCTTCTTTCTCTATGTACTCTATATAGTTTGGAGCTTGCGTCCCTGCCGTGAATACAAGCTCTTACAAAAGCCGCCTGCCAATCTCAGCCAGTGACAGGGCTGTAATGTCAGCCCCCAAATGGGGAACCCCCGGCTTTGCCAGATAGGCCCCGTGCCAGCCCGCTTTCAGGGCCCGCACCAGGGCAGTAGGCTCCCCGGTGGCCAGATACACCAGGGTGGGGAATTTGGCGGCCCGCTCTGCTGCCCGGAAGAACTGGGGCCCCCCAAGGCCCTCAGGGGGCAGGACCAGCTCCCCGGAAAAGAAGCGGGCCAGAAAGGGCTCCTGCTGAAGAAAATCTGGCTCTGTGCCCAGCAGGTAGTTTTTCCACTGGCCATAGGCACACATGGCCAGTGTCCCGGCAGCCTCCTGCCGGGGGAGCAGAATGGCCGAGTCCCAGAAAACGGCCTTGCGCATGGCCCGGCCTCCCTTCTTGAGTTTTTTTACAAGCCGAACCCGGGCAGGCTCAGCCCGTACTGTTTGACCGCCTGCTCCAGGCCCTCCAGAAGCTCCTCCCGGGTGAAATCCTGGGCCTCCAGTTCTGCGTCTGTCAGGGCGTTGGCCTGCCGGTAAAACCGCAGCGCGGCGGCCAGGGCCTCCCGGTTTCCGGGCTCCAGATGCTCAAACAGCAAGTCCTCCGCCTTGCCCAGCCGGCCATGCTCCAAAAGGCGGGCCACTTCCTCCTCCCATTCAGAGCCGCTCTGGCGGCGCTCCTCCGGCAGAGCGGCCTCTTGGGAGAGCTCTATACCGGCCAGCCGCAGGATGGTGGAAATCATCATCTCAATCTGCCGCATGAGCCAGTCCTGCTGGATAAGCATCAGTGGTGGAACAGCCGGATGCCTGTAAAGGCCATGGCAATCCCGTACTTGTCGCAGACCTCAATCACGTTGTCGTCCCGGATGGAGCCGCCGGGCTGGGCAATAAACTCCACCCCGGACTTGTGGGCCCGCTCAATGTTGTCCCCAAAGGGGAAGAATGCGTCAGAGCCCAGGGACACGCCGCTCATGCCATCCAGCCATGCCCGGCGCTCCTCCCGGGTAAAGGGTTCGGGCTTTACAGCGAAGAACTGCTCCCACATGCCGTCTGCCAGCACGTCCATATAATCGTCAGAGATGTATACGTCAATGGTGTTGTCCCGGTCCGGGCGGCGGATGTCAGGCCGGAAGGGCAGCTCCAGCACCTGGGGAGCTTGGCGCAGGTACCAGTTGTCGGCCTTATTGCCCGCCAGGCGGGTGCAGTGGACCCGGCTCTGCTGGCCCGCGCCCACGCCAATGGCCTGGCCGTTTTTTACATAGCACACCGAGTTGGACTGGGTGTATTTCAGGGTGATGAGGGAGACCACCAAATCCCGCTTGGCCTCGGGGGTCAGGGCCTTGTTGGCGGTGGGCAGGTCATTCAGCAGGGCCTCGTCAATCTTCAGCTCGTTGCGGCCCTGCTCAAAGGTGATGCCGAATACATCCTTATGCTCAATAGGGGCGGGCACATAGTCAGGGTCAATCTGCACAATGTTGTAATTCCCCTTGCGCTTGGCCTTGAGGATGCTCAAAGCCTCGTCCGTGTAGCCGGGGGCAATAATGCCGTCAGAGACCTCCCGGGCCAGCAGGGTCGCGGTCTCCTTGTCGCATACGTCAGAGAGGGCCGCCCAGTCCCCGTAGGAGGACATCCTGTCCGCGCCCCGGGCGGCGGCATAGGCGCTGGCCATGGGGGAGAGCTCCAGATCGTCCACAAAATAGATTTTTTTCAGGGTGTCGGACAGGGGCACATAGACCGCGGCCCCGGCAGGACTCACGTGCTTAAAGGAGGCGGCGGCGGGCAGTCCGGCAGCCTGCTTCAGCTCTTTCACCAGCTGCCAGCTGTTGAAAGCGTCCAGGAAGTTGATGTAGCCGGGCTTGCCGTTGAGGACCTGAACAGGGAGTTCGCCTTGCTGCATAAAGATGCGGGAGGGTTTCTGGTTGGGGTTGCAGCCGTATTTCAAAGAGATTTCGTTTGCCATAGTTGCACAGCCTTTCTTTGATGGTTTAGTGTGGTATGGGGGAATGGTCTAGTGTGGTATGGGGGGCAGGTCAGGAGCAGTGCCCAACGGCGGCGCACACAGCGTTGGGTGGAGCGCGGTTGAAAGTTTTTGAGGGGTCCAGGGGGACTTTTTTCAAAAAGTCCG
>CAJTXF010000016.1:0-35818 GCA_910580045.1 uncultured Eubacteriales bacterium | reverse complement strand
CCCCCCCCCCCAAGGTCTTGCCCTAAGCGGTGCTGTAAGAGCGCTTCAGCCAAGAGCGGAGCATAGTATGGGCGGCGCTCACCAAGAACTCTGCGAGGCAGTACGTCCGGCGGCAAGCCCAAGTTCGTCAGTGGCACAATTTAGCGCCGCCAGAGAAGCCGAGCCGCGCGAATTCGCAAGCGAGGAAATCGAAGATTTCCAAGCTTGCAAAGAGCTGCAGGCCGTCTTCCGAAACGTGGCGAGTCTCGGCTGCCGCCTCGGTCGGTTCGGGGCGGTCCCCACTGGGGACCCTCACCCCTAAGCCTGACTGTTAACTGCCGCTATATGGTGTCAGAGAATGAGGGGTACAGGAGCGCTTAGCGGCCCAACGCTTGCGCAGACAGTCCGCAGCTCTCCGTGACTTGGGAAATCTTTGATTTCCCAAGTCAACGGATTTGCGCTGCTTGGGCTATCTGGCGGCGCTGGTCACTGCCGCTGACTAACTTGGGCTTGCCGCCGGACGTACTGCCATGTAGGCTTCTTTGTGAGCGCCGCCCTCTTTTTGTTCCGCTCTTGGAGAATGCGCTCTTTGCGCAGCGCCGCGACCTTGGGGGCCTTGCCCCCAAACCCCCACCACCTTTTGAAAAAGGTGGACGAAAACTTTTATTCCGCCTGTACCTTGCTCTTACCGCTGGGTCACTGCCCCGAGCCGTTAGGCTCCTCGCTGTCAGGCTCCCCGCTCTCTTTACTGGTTCTTATTCACCACCCGGGTCTCGCTCTTGCCCGTCTCTACCTCAACATACCGCACAAACAGCGATACCTTGTTGTCCTCATGAATGCTCTCCCAAAGGGTATCCGTAAAGCTGTCAATATCCCCGGAAAGCGCCACGGCCTTGGGCTCCCCCTCAAAGGAGGGCACCGGGTCTCCGTCACAGCGGTAGGTATGGATAAAGTGCCCCAGCCCGGCCATGGGCTCATAGGCAAAGAACTGCCGCTGGGCTGCCGCCGGGTCTCCGCCGGTGGACTTCAAAATGGACAGCCAATAGGCTCCGCCTGATTTATAGTCAATCAGCCCGGAGATGCGGGGGGTGTAGATGGGGGGGTCTGGCTCAAAGGTGCGGGTGAGCAGCGCCTGGGTGAACGCCCCGGACACCGGGCAGTCCGGGTGGGCGGTGATGAAGTCCGCGATGGTGTCGGTCTGGTCCCCGTTGGTGACAATAAGCCCGCCCGGGAAGGTGCGCACCGGGTAGTAAATCACCAGGCTGGGGTCTGTGAGCAAAGCCGGGTCATGGGCCTGGGTGCGCATATTCTCGCCCTCCAAGACGAAAATCCGGTTGCGGCTGTTCACGCTGCGGCCCATGATGAAATAGGCGGTAACGGCGTGTTTCCCGTCCTGGCTCTGGCCGATAATCAGGCTGCGGCCGGGATAGCTGTTGCCTCTCAAATCTTCAAACAAATCAATGGGTTTCATGGGAAATGCTCCTCTCATATAGATCGATGCCTGCAATAGGGTACAGGCTGGTGCATAGACGCGTTTTGGGTGCGCACGGGCGTTTTCTTTGTTATGCCTTTCTGATGGTTACATGGCCGTCCTCCACTTGCAGCCGCCCCTCACAGAACAGGGCCACCGCCTCTGGCAGCAGCTTCCACTCAGCCTGCTCCATCACCCGCTTTTGCAGGCTCTCAGGGGTGTCGCCCTCCTGGACCTCCACCGCCTTTTGCAGGATAATGGGCCCGCCGTCGCAGACCTCGTTGGCAAAGTGCACAGTGGCCCCGGTGAGCTTGCAGCCCCGGCTGAGCACTGCCTCATGCACGTGGAGCCCATAGAATCCCTTGCCCCCAAAGGCGGGCAGCAGGGCTGGGTGCACGTTCATGACGCGGTTGGGGAAGGCCTGTACAAAGCTGTCGCTGGTGATGGTCAGGAAGCCGGAGAGCACCACCAGTTCCACCTCCCGCTTTTGGAGAGCGTCAATCAGGGCCTGGCTGTAAGCCTCCACATCCGGATAGTCCTTCCGGCTCAGGGTGACAGCCTCAATGCCCGCGTTTTTGGCCCGCTCCAGGGCAAAGACCCCGGGCCTGCTGGAAATCACGGTGACGATTCTGCCGCCCCCCAGCTCTCCCCGGGCCTGGGCGTCAATCAGCTGCTGGAGATTGGTGCCCCCGCCGGAGACCAGCACGCCGATTTTTACCATAGCTCTACCTCCTTGCTGCCGGGAACCACCTCACCCAGCACCACAGCCTCTTCGCCCGCGGCCTGGATGGCGGCCAGGGCCTTGTCCGCCGTCTCCTTGGATACGGCCATGCACAGGCCCACGCCCATGTTGAAGGTGTTGAACATGTCCCGCTCCGGGATGGCCCCAATTTTCTGAATCAGGTGGAAGATGGGGGGCGTGGGCACAGCGGCCTTCTGGATTTTGGCGCTGGTATCCTCCCGGAGCATCCGGGGGATATTCTCATAGAACCCGCCGCCGGTGATGTGGCTGATGGCCTTTACGTCAGCAGCCTCAATGGCAGCCAGGGCGGCCTTGACGTAGATGCGGGTGGGGGCCAGCAGGGCTTCGCCCAGGGTGCAGCCCAGCTCGTCGTAATGGTGGCTGACGATCTCCTGGTCGGCGCGGAGCATCTTTGCCACGGAAACCGCCAGGCCCATGGCCGCGCCCACCAGGGATTCCCCCGCGTCCTCGATTTTGCCGATGCCAAACACCTTGCGCACCAGGGAGAACCCGTTGGAGTGTACCCCCGAGGACTTGACGCCAATAAGCACGTCCCCTGGGGACAGCCTGCTGCCGTCAATGACCTTTTCCTTGTCCACAATACCCACGGTGAACCCGGCCAGGTCATAGTCGTCGGGGGCCATCATGCCCGGATGCTCGGCGGTCTCGCCGCCAATCAGGGCGCAGCCCGCCTGGACGCAGCCCTCTGCCACGCCGGAGACAATGGCGGCGATTTTTTCCGGATAGTTCTTGCCGCAGGCGATGTAGTCCAGAAAGAACAGAGGCTTGGCCCCGCAGCAAATCACGTCGTTGACGCACATGGCCACCGCGTCGATGCCGATGGTGTCGTGCTTGTCCAGCAGCATGGCGATTTTCAGCTTGGTGCCCACCCCGTCCGTGCCGGAGACCAGCAGGGGCTCCTTCATCCCGGCAAAGTCCGGGGCAAACAGCCCGCCAAACCCGCCCAGGCCGGAGACCACCCCGGGAATCATGGTGCGGGCCACGTGCTTTTTCATCAGCTCCACAGACTCGTATCCGGCGGTCACGTCCACCCCCGCGGCCTTGTAGCTGTCGCTGTAGCTCTTGATAGCCTGCTCCTTCTGGGGAGCCAGGCCCTCCTGGTTGATGCTCATTCTATGTCCTCCTCTTGTCAAATGGCCCAGCCGCCGTCCTTAAAGATGGCAGCCTCTTTCCCGTCCCTGGTATAGCCTGTAATGCTCAGCTCTTTGCAGCCAATCATAAAGTCCACGTGAATCATGGAGTCATTGATGCCCTTCTCCTTCAGCTCATCCCGGCTCATGTCCGCAAACCCGGGGATGGTCTCGTTAAAGCCCGCGCCCATGGCAATATGGCAGGCGGCGTTCTCATCGAACAGGGTGTTATAGAAAAGAACCCCGCTGTTGGAGATGGGGGAGTTATGGGGCACCAGAGCCAGCTCGCCCAGCATGGCGGCTCCCTCGTCCATGGTAATCATCTTCTCCAAAAGCTCCTGGTGCTCCTCGGCATGGACGGCCACGGCTTTGCCCTCTTTGAAGTCTATGGAGAATTTGGGGATGACCGTGCCCTGGTAGGAGAGGGGCAGGGTAGAGACCACCGTGCCCTCGCATTTGCCCCGCAGGGGGGAGGTAAAGACCTCCTCGCTGGGCATGTTGGGGTTATAGTCCACCCCAGTGGTGGCCAGGGTGTCGCAGCCCCCGTGCCAGGTGCCGCCAGGGATAAGCCAGCACTTGAAGTCCGTGCCATTGGGGGCCTGATAGTGAAGATAGTCCAGATCCAAGGCGTTGAGCGCCTCGCACTTCTCCCGCAGGGTCTTATTGTGGGAATCCCACTCAGCCACAGGGTCGTTATCCTCTGTGACCCGCACGGCCCGGAGGATTTCTCCCCACAGCTTCTCCACTGCGGTGCTGGTCCGCTCCCCGGGGAAGACCTTTTTCGCCCAGGCCTTGGAGGGCACGGCCACAATGGTCCACTGGTACTTGTTCTCCATCTCGTCCTGGATGGGCTTGAACACCTTGCTCTGGGCAATCATGGCCTTCTGCATTTTGCCGGGGTTGATGCCCTTCAGGCCGTCCGGGTCAGCAGAGGCAATGTGAATCATGCAGGGCAGCTCTTTGGCGGTGAACTTCATCTTCTCCACGGTCCAGTCCGCTACCTTGCACAGCTCGGTGACGGTCTGGTGGCGGTAGTGGAGCCGGGTAACGGCCTGGTCCGTCCATTCCATCCGCACCCACTTGGCCCCGGCCCGGTAGGCCTCCTCGGCCACCATCTCGGCGAATTCGTGCTCAGACACGCTGGCCTGGATCACGGCTGCCTGGCCTTTCTGCAGGTTTACCCCTTTCTGTACAGCCAGCTTGGCGTATTTCCTCATAATAGTTTTTTTCATGCTTCTTAAAATCCTTTCCGGGTGGGATTACCACTTCCTGGTCTGTAAAGCCCTGTCCTTGTCAATCGCGCCCTGCTTCATCTGCTCTTTCAGCCCCTGGAGCTTCTCTGCCAGCGCCCCGTCCTCCACAGAGAGAATCTGGGCAGCCAAAAGGGCAGCGTTGTCAGCCCCGTCAATGGCCACCGTGGCCACAGGCACGCCGCTGGGCATCTGCACAGTGGAGAGCAGGGCGTCCAGCCCGTCCAGGGTGGAGGACTTGATGGGGATGCCGATTACCGGCAGGGTGGTGTTGGCGGCCAAAGCCCCTGCCAGGTGGGCCGCTTTGCCCGCTGCCGCGATGATGGCCCCAAAGCCGTTCTGCCGGGCGTTTTTCGAGAATTCGGCGGCGGCCTCCGGGGTGCGGTGGGCAGAGATAATGTGGGCCTCCACCGGGATGCCCAAATCCTCCAGGCGCTTTTTGGCTGGGGCCACGGCAGGCAAATCGCTGTCGCTGCCCATAATGATGGCTACTTTCTTGCTTGGCATAATGCACAGTCCTTTCTGATAAATATAGAGTACCCTTTTCCGTGTTTTCCGCAAGGGAATAGTACGAGTGGTGAATTTGTAGTAATTTTGTAACTGTTCACCAGGCGGGGTTTGTGTTATTGTATAGCTATGACAAAATCTGCCGGAAGGGGAAGAAAAGCGGCAGGCCGCTGGGCTTTACCAGGCCCAGTCCGTGGCCTGGGCCAGCTTAAAGTAAACCGTTTCGGCCCCCAGGGTTTCTTTGCACAGCTCCACGGCACGGCTGCCAAAGGCGCTGGCCGCCTGGGGCGGGGCGCTGCCGTAGATGGCGGCGTCCACCATCACAATGGGGCCGTCCTGCTCCCCGGCGAACCACATGCGGCACCCGCCGGCAAAGCGGAGCATCAGGCTCCCCTCGCTTTTGCCGGGCAGCAGGGCAACCGCCTGGCCCAGGCTGGCTTTCAGCTGTGATGGGGCAGCTGGCTTTAACGTCAATAAAGGGCATGTCCATCCGTCCTCTCCAATATTTTGAATCTACTACGCAGTATACTCTAAAAGCAGGAAAATAGCAAGCGTCTGTGCGCTTTTTCGTTGATTTTCCCCTTGGCGGAAACGGCAAAAAAAGCCCGGCGTTTGGCCGGTTTTCAGTGATTTTTTGGACGTCAAAAGCATAGTTCACAAATTTTTCGGAAAAAGTTTTTATTTTGCTTGCAATTTCGTGCAGAGTATGGTATTATAGCCATGGATGAATGTTATATAGCTGTAAAAATTGTTATATAGCGCTCCCGGAGAGCCAGTCTCTCCTGGCCAGGCGGCCCGCGGCGGGCCTGCCGGCGGCAATTTCCTAACAGGGAGGGATAGCCAAGGTTACTGATACTTTGCACGCGGCACGAAAAATTTTTGGAGGGCATGCCCTCCGCAATAAAAATGGCTTTCCCTTGCGGGAAAGCCAATGGGAGTGATGAGCATTGACGAATCCAAACACCGCCTCGGCCCCGCATAAGAAGCCCAGCTTCTTCAAACGGTTTGTCGAGCAATGGGACCTGCAGCTGCTGGTTATCCCCGGCATTATCCTGCTGTTCGTATTCAGCTACATACCGATTTACGGCTTGGTCATGGCTTTTCAGGAGTACCGCATGGGCGACTTCCCTGGAAGCAGTGAATGGGTAGGCTTCAAGCAGTTTGTAAGCCTGTTTACAGACCCGTACCTGCCCCAGATTCTGCGCAACACCATGGTTATCAGCTTGCTGAAGCTGACCATTGGCTTTGTCTGCCCCATTATCTTCGCTGTATTCCTGAATGAAATGCACGCTGATAAGACCAAGAAGGTTATTCAGACTGTCAGCTATCTGCCCCATTTCATTTCCTGGACTGTGTGCGCCATGCTGCTCATGGATTTGCTGGGCTCCAAGGGCGCGGTGATGGACATTCTGGCCCTCTTTGGCGTAGAGCGCTTTGACTTCTTCCAGAGGGGCGACCTCTTCTGGGGCATGGCGCTGATATCCGACACATGGAAAGAGCTGGGCTGGGGCTCTATCATCTACATTTCGGCCATGGCCGGTGTAGACGCGGAAATGTATGAGGCGGCCGACATCGACGGCGCCACCCGTGCCCAGAAGATGTGGCATATCACCATTAAGGCAATCAAGCCTACTATTGTCCTTCTCTTCATTATGCAGGTCGGCGGAATCTTGAACGCGAACTTCGACCAAATCATGATGCTCACCAAGCAGCTGGGCAACTCCATGCTGAAGGACTATGCCAACGTGATTGACACCTACATCTTCCAGGTAGGTATCTCTCAGGGCCGCGTGTCCTTTGGTACAGCTGCCGGCTTGGTCAAGTCCGCTATCAACTTTATCCTGCTGATTGTAGCCAACACCATTGCCGACAAGGCCGGTGAAAACGCGCTGTTCTAAGCATAAATTGAAGAGAAAGGAGGGCATTCCCCTATGACAGGCGTAAAAGAAACCAGACATAAAATGAAATCCAAGAAGGTTTTCAGCGATTATGTGATTATCATCGCGATGGTTGTCATCATGACATTCGTTTTCGTCACCACGCTGTACCCCTTCCTGAACTCCCTGGCCATCTCCCTGAATGACGCGGATGACACGGCCTTGGGCGGCATTACCTTCTTCCCCAGGATATTCACCCTGCGGAACTATCAGCAGATTTTCAATAACCCCACCATCTGGATGGCATACTTTATTACCTTTGCCCGTACCATCATTGGCGCGGCGGGTGGTTTGCTGATTACAGGCGCCCTGGCCTTCGGCCTCTCCCGCAAGGGCCTGGCGGGCAGAAAGTTCTATACCTTCTTCTGCCTTATCCCCATGTATTTCGGCGGCGGCCTGATTCCCACCTACTTCCTGATTAAGACCCTGGGCCTGACCAACACCTTCTGGGTGTACATCATCCCCAACCTGGTCAACATCTGGAACATGATTCTCATGCGCTCCTACTTCCAGTCCGTGCCGGACGCTTTGGAGGAGTCCGCCCGCATTGACGGGGCCAACTACATCACTATTTTCTTCAGAATTTACTGGCCTGTTTCCACGCCCATCATCGCTACAATTGCCCTGTATTTCGGCGTGTATCATTGGAACGACTGGTTTATGCCCAATATCTACATTACCAACCCCGACCTGAAGCCCATGACCTCGGTGCTGCTGAGTATCGTAAACGAGGCGGCTTTCGCCGAGCGCATGGCTACTATGGGCCTGCCCACGGATTTGATTGCCGCGGCTTCTAAGGGGCAGAAGACCAATGTGCGTTCTGTTACCATGGCCACCATGATTACCAGCATCCTGCCTATTGTTATCATCTATCCCTTCCTGCAGAAGTTCTTCCTGAAGGGCATCATGATTGGCTCTATCAAGGGCTGATTCCGGCAGGTACCTTACTATTCTGTCATTCCGGGCGGCGGGCGGATTAACCCCGCCCAGCCTGCCTGAATGAAAATAATTTTGTCTTAGGAGGACGAAAAACTATGAGCAAGAGAATTTTGGCCTTGCTGCTGGCGCTGGCCCTGGTAGCCAGTGTGTTTGCCGCTTGCGGCAACGACAGCAGCAGCTCCAGCAGCTCCAGCGGCGGAGAGAGCAAGACCAGCTCCACTGCCAGCGGCGATGACGCCAGCACACCCGAGGATACTGGCGATGAGGGCCAGGAGCCCAGCGGCACTTCCACTGGCCCTGACCCCACTGACGAGTTTTATGAGTGGACCCATTACTGGTACTATGACAGCCAGGCTATCAAGGAGTGGGGCGTTGACGCTGCTTCCAAGCACATCAGCAACCTCTTCAACATCAACATTAAGTTCACCAAGCCTGACGCTGACCCCGAGTCCAAAATCAACATCATGTTCTCTGGCGACGACCTTCCGGATTCTTTGAAGCTGCCCCAGGGCCGTATCCTGAAGACAGCCGCTCAGTCCGGCAAGCTGGTTGACTTCGAGCAGTTCATGTATCCCGAGATGTCCCTGAACGAGGATATGCCCGAGGAAATCCGCGAGCTGCTGAAGGTTGACGGCGTGTTCTACGGCCCCACCGACTGGTTCCGTACCATCGCCACCGGCGGCAACTATCAGTGGATTCTGAACTCCAAGGAGTATGAGGATGCCGGCAAACCCGCTCTGAACACTCTGGAGGACATCCACAAGTTCATGCTGGACGCCAAGGACCGCGCCGGCAAGACCTACAACGGCCAGGATATCCAGCCCTTCGGCACCTATCCTGACAACCGCGGCTACTACATCTACTGGCCTCTGTTCCGTGCCCTGGGCGGCTGTGGCATCGTGGAAGGCTGCTTCACTCAGGAAGACGGCAAAATCGATTTTGCCGCCCGCAACGAGCTGATGGTCGAGGCCCTGAAGATGGGCAACCAGTGGTTCAATGAGGGCCTGTACACTGCCGATGTCTTCACCCAGACTCCCGAGCAGTGGCTGGAGACTGTCACCAATGGCCGTCCCGCTATCATGTGGTACGACTTCTCCCAGGACGACACCAACAACTTCCGCCGTATCGTGCAGGAGCAGTCTGAGGGCAAGGTTTCTTACGAGGTTCTGGGCCACCCCATGAACGAGGATTTGAAGGATTATCCCATGTTCCCCGCTGCTGAGGGCGTTGACGTGGTCTTCGGCGATGAGAACAACCGTATTGGCGGTGACGTGAGCTGCATCTCTGTTAAGGCCGAGCGTCCCCAGCGTATTGCTGACGTTTGGGCTTACATGGTCAGCCGCGAGGGCTCTATCAACATGATGTACGGCCCCAGCACTGAGGAAGACCCCGCCGGCCTGTGGACCAAGCTGGATGCTGACGGCATCCCGCAGCTGACCAAGCCTTACGGCGATTACAGCTCTGCCGAGTTCGACGCTGCCGGCGCTTGGTTCTGGGCTTCCCCCGCCAACGCTGACTGGGTTGATACCGTGAAGTTCGCTGTGAACGACCAGCAGCCCGAGGAGAAGCGGAACTGGACCGTTACCACCCAGGCCCACATGACCTCCTTCGACGAGGAGAATCCTGTTATGGGCCAGAAGATTGTTTCTGACCAGAACATCCGCATGAACACTGTTATCGACGCTCAGTCCGATTTGGGCGTGAACCTGAAGGCTATCACCGACGAGTGGCAGGCCCGCGTGCCCCAGATTCTGATGGCTAAGGACGAGGCTGAGTTCAACAAGCTGCTGGGCGACCTGGTTGCCTTTGCCGAGAGCAACAACATTGATGAGATTTGCTCTCAGTGGCAGGCTAACTTCGACAGCAACATCGAGAAGCAGGGCTTCAACGTCTATGACGCTGAGTACGATGTTTACAAGCTGAACAAGTAAGATTTTTCTAAAACATAGCTTTGCTCTATGGAGCCTGGGCCGAAAGGTCCGGGCTCTTTCTTTATATAATACATAAAAGGCTTGCTTCCCGGGGATAGGGGTGGTATACTAGTATAGATTGTTATTGTTAACGCGGCCCAAAAGGGGCAGAATCCTTCTTTTGGGCCACTGGTGTTAAGTGCGTCTGCAATACAAACTATCTGTGGAAGGGAAGCGCGGAAATTACATGAAATTCCATTTTAAGCCCCGGGCTCGCCGGAGCAGCTATGAAATCAACATGACAGAGGGCCCTCTGCTGGGCAAGCTGGTGCGGTTCTCCGTGCCGCTGGCCCTCTCCGGGGTGCTGCAGCTGCTGTTCAACGCGGCGGATATTGTGGTGGTGGGCCGCTTTGCCGGGAACCAGTCCCTGGCGGCGGTGGGCTCCACCAGTGCCCTGAATATGCTGATTGTCAACCTGTTTATGGGCCTGTCCATCGGCGTGAACGTGCTGGTGGCCCGGTATTACGGGGCAGGCCAGAGTAAGGATTTGCACGAGACCGTACATACTGCCATTCTCACCGCCGCGGCCTGCGGAACTTTCCTTATCCTTGCGGGGATGTTCCTCTCCCGGCCCCTTCTCCAGCTGATGGAGACCCCGGAGGATGTGATTGATTACTCGGTGCTGTATATGCGCATCATCTTTGCGGGGATGCCTGCCTCTATGCTCTATAACTTCGGCTCCGCTATCCTCCGCTCTGTGGGGGACACCCAGCGGCCCCTGTACTTTTTGCTGACAGCAGGTATTATCAACGTGCTTTTGAACCTGTTTTTTGTGATTGTGCTGCACATGGGGGTGGCAGGTGTGGCCCTGGCCACTATCCTGTCCCAGATGGTTTCCGCAGGGCTGGTGCTTCTCTGCCTGATTCGCAGCGAGGGTGTCTACCGCCTGGAGCTCAAGCGCCTGCGCATCTACAAGCACAAGCTGAAAGAGATGGCCCGTATCGGCATTCCGGCAGGCATTCAGGGCTCTATGTTCTCCATCTCCAATGTGCTTATCCAGTCCACAGTGAACTCCTTTGGCTCTGTGGCCATGGCCGGCAGCACCGCGGCGGGGAATATTGAGGGCTTTGTGTGGACCGCCATGGACGCCTTCACCCAGGCGACCCAGAGCTTTGTGGGCCAGAACTACGGCGCGAAGAAGATGGACAGGGTCAAGCGGGTCATGTGGATTTGTATGGGCCTGGCCATTGGCGTGGGCCTGGTGCTGGGCGTGGCGGCATATCTGGCGGCAAGGCCCCTGCTGGGCATCTATACCTCTGACCCGGCGGTCATTGAGTACGGAAAGCAGCGGCTTCTGGCCATCAGCGTGCCCTATTTCACCTGCGGAGCCATGAACATTTTTGTGGGCGGAATGCGGGGCCTGGGCTCGTCGCTCACCCCCATGGTGGATACTATCTTCGGTGTGTGCGTGCTGCGCGTGGTGTGGATTTACACCATCTTCCCCCTGTGGCCGGACTGGCTGATGCTGTTCCTCTCCTACCCAGTCACTTGGGTGATTACCTCAGCACTGGCGGGCGTTTGCTACATAGCGGTTAGGCGCAAGGCCGTGCGGGCGCTGGGCAGCTCAGGGCTCCAGGAAAGCGCATAGAAAAGAACCCCCGGCAGGTACCGGGGGCTCTTTCTATTTATATAGGTGTTTTTGGGAAGTTCATCGAGCTGAAAAAGAGGCTAAAAACTTTTCTTAAAGTTCAGCTGACGCTTGCCGCAGACATACCCCAGGGATTGATAGAACTGGTGGGCCCCAGTCCGCGCCTCCCCAGAGACCAGCCGGACGCCGGAAGCGCCGTTCTCCTTGGCCCAAGCCTCTCCGGCGGCCAAAAGCGCCCTGCCAATGCCCATCCGGCGGCAGTCCGGCTCCACGGCAATGCCCATGATGTTCTTCATGTGCTCTGCGTAGAGCACATCATAGTCCACCAGATGGAGATACCCCACCAAGCAGCCGTCCAGCTGGGCCACAAGGATTTTGTTCCTGGCGTCAGCCAGCAGAGCGGCCAGCTTGCGGCCGGTCTCCGCCTGCGGATAGTCGTAGCCCATAGCAGTGCTGTTCAGCCGGGTGAGGGCAGGCGCGTCCTCAGGCACTGCGTCCCGAATCAGCACATCTTTCATCTTACTTACCCAGAACCTTCTTCACTGTGGCGGCAATGCCCTCCGCGCACAGGCCGAACTCCTTGAGCAAATCTACTGCCGGGCCTGAGTGGCCAAAGGTGTCCTGCACGCCCATGCGGGTCAGGGGGGTGGGGCACTCCTCGCAGAGGCAGGCAGCCACTGCCTCGCCCAGGCCGCCGATGATGTTGTGCTCCTCCACAGTGACAATGCGTCCGGTCTCCTTGGCGGCCTTTATCACCAGCTCCTTATCCAGGGGCTTCACCGTGTGCATGTCCAGCAGCCGGGCATGGATGCCCTCTGCCGCCAGGGCGTCCACAGCCTGGATGGCCTCGCCCACCATCAGGCCTGTGGCGATGACAGTAATGTCGCTGCCCTCCCGCAGGGTGATGCCCTTGCCAATTTCAAACTTATAATTATCGTTATTGTTGCAGCTCTCCACTGCCAGACGGCCCAGCCGGATGTAGACAGGTCCGTTGTACTCCACAGCCGCCTTGACGGCTGCCTTCATCTCATAGTGGTCTGCGGGGTTCAGCACCACCATGCCGGGGATAGAGCGCATCAGGGCAATATCCTCACAGCACTGGTGAGAGGCCCCGTCCTCGCCCACAGAGATGCCCGCGTGGGAGCCCACAATCTTCACGTTGAGATGGGGGTATCCCACGGAGTTGCGCACCTGCTCAAAGGCGCGGCCAGCAGAGAACATGGCAAAACTGGTGGCAAAGGGAATCTTCCCGCAGGAGGCCAGGCCAGCCGCCGCGCCCACCATGTTGCTTTCGGCAATGCCGCACTCAATAAACCGCTCCGGGTAGGCCTTGCCGAAGTTCTCGACCTTGGTGGCGTCGGCCAAATCAGCCACAAGTACCACAATGTTAGGGTTCTCAGCGCCCAATTCTACCAGAGCTTCTCCAAAGCTCTCCCGGGTCGCTTTTTTCACTATTTCAGCCATTCACACAGCCTTCCTTTCAAATATACTGGGGCTCGCTTCTGCTCAGTCCTGCTCTGCCCCGCCTGTATAGCAGACAAAATCCAGATTGTCCCCGTACGCCGGCGCCTTCACCGCTTCACTGGCGGAGGTGAACACCAGGGGCACCTGACCACCTCCTCCGGTGACTGGGAGACAATATTGATACATTTCAGCCGGAACATCTCAGCTGATTTTTTCCAGGGCAGCGTTCAGCTCAGCCATGGCCTGCTCATACTGCTCCTGATTGGGGGCCTTGCCGTGCCAGCCTGCCTGGTTCTCCATAAAGCTGACCCCCTTGCCCTTCACGGTCTTGGCCAGAATCACAGAGGGCTTGTCCACGCAGCTCTTGACAGCGGCAAAGGCCGCCTCCAAGCTGTTGAAGTCATGGCCGTCAGCAGTGAGGACCTGGAAGCCAAAGGATTGGAACTTCTCGTCCAGAGGGGCGATGCCCGCCACCTTCTCCACGTCCCCGTCAATCTGCAGGCCGTTGCAGTCCACAATCAGGCAGAGATTGTCAAGGCCATGGTGGGCGGCAAACATGGCTGCCTCCCACACCTGGCCCTCCTGAATCTCCCCGTCCCCCAGCAGGGCGTAGATTCGGTAGGAGGCCCCGTCCATTTTGGCGGCAAGGGCCATGCCAGCCGCGGCGGAAATGCCCTGGCCCAGAGAGCCGGTGCTCATGTCCACCCCAGGGGTGCCCTTCATGTCCGGGTGGCCCTGGAGCATGGCCCCAATATGCCGGAGCTTTTTCAGCTCGTCTGGGGAGAAGAAGCCCCGCTGGGCCAACGTGGCATAGAGGCCCGGGGCGCAGTGGCCCTTGGAGAGCACAAACCGGTCCCGGTCAGGGGCCTTGGGATTTTTGGGATCAATGTTCAGCTCGTTGAAATAGAGATAGGTAAAAATATCCGCGGCAGAGAGGGAGCCGCCGGGGTGACCGGACTTGGCGTGAAATACGCCGGTGACAATGCCCAGGCGGACATTGGCGGCGGTGACTTGCAGAGACTTTATTTTTTCTGCGTCCATAAGCTCAATCCTTTCTATTAATTGGTACAAACCTGATTATACAGCAATGGCCGGGAAAAAGCAATGCTCCCCACAAAATTTGGGGGAGCGCCGCCTGGTCTTAGAGCTTGTGCTGTTTGGATTTGTGCCAGGATAGCTGAGCATCATTTTGTGGGCGGCATTCTGCCAGCGGCAAGGCGCGGGACAGCAGGCAATCTGGCAGTGCGCAGGGCCTTATAGCCCTGTCAGTTCTTTTTCGCCGCCTGATAGCTATATATTGCGGCCCCGGCCACCGCGGCTCCCACAGGCAGGCTGCCCAGGACAAATCCCAGCCAGCCCTTCACCAAAAGGGACAGGGTAATCATCCCAAGCCCGCTGGCCATGGACAAAATCCCCCACACCCGCTGGCTTTTCTTCCAGGCAACGTGGTTTTTCATGCTCCACTTGGTGCGCAGTCCAATCAGAGAATTCTTCCGCAGCTTTGGCATGACATTTCCCATAACAATCAGCCCGCCGCCTGTCAGCACGCCCACGGCCTGGAACAGGTCCACCGGTATATCTGAGAAGCGCTCCAGCCCGGTAAATGAGGTGTAGAGTACAAAAGCGGCCAGCCCGTTGAACACAAGCAGGCTGACGATGGCAGTCATCAGGGCCACTCTTTCGTTGTTTTTGCCGTCCTTTTCGTCCTTGGCAGCCACTTTGGCCATGGCCAGCATAAAGAGCCCGAAGCCAAGGGTCATCAGTGGGGTGAAGAGGGTCTCGAACTTGCTGCCCCACCTGTCTACCTGGCCGGTGAGGCCGTAGTGGGCTGGAATGCTTTCCGGCAGGAAGGGCAGGCAGGCCAGCACCGCCGCCAGGGGCAGAAGCATCAAGATAAATAGAGCAGTCCGCAGCTTTTTCATGGGGAGTCTCCTTTCAGCTGGTTCAGCCACAAAATGGCCTCATCCAGGATGGTCAAGTCCAGCTCGTAGTAGATGAAGTTCTTCTGCCGGGTCTCGTAGATGAGCCCGGCCTTTTTCAGCCTGGCAAGGTGATAGGACAGGGCGGAGGGGCTTATCCCCAGGGCGGCGGCCAAATCTCCGGAGCTGATTTGCCCCTGCTTCAGCTTCAGCAAAATCTCCCGCCGGGTTTTGTCCCCCAGGGCGGCCAGAATCTCGTTGACGGACAAGGTTGCTGCCTCCTGAAATTTCAAATTATCTTGAAATAGAGTATAGCACCCAGCGCCTGGGAAGTCAACCGTGTTCCTGAAATGGGGTTGTCCAAACCACAGAGATAATCATCTGTGTTCCCCCCGCCCGTAGGGCGGGGGGAACACGAAAAACTCCTCGGAACGGACACCCCCATCCCGCCCGCGGCCGGGGTTTGACTTTCCTGCCCGTATATGCTATAGTAAACACGCTTAAAAATCAGTACATAGCGGTAAACGGAAAAGGAAAGGGGGCGGCCATATGCGCGTTTTGCTCTGTGATGATGACGAAGCCATCCTTACCCAGCTCCAGGCCTATCTGCTGGAATACTTTGGGGAGAACCAGCTTGAGCCGCCGGAGGTGTGCCTCTATGCAGACGGCAGCCTGCTTCTGGCCGCTGAGGACTGTCCAGGGGGCCAGCGGGCTGATTTGGCCTTTCTGGATGTAGAGATGCCCGGGGTCAGCGGCATTGACGTGGGGGCCTGGCTGATGGAGCGCAGCCCCCACTGCAAGATTTTTATTGTCACATCCTATCCGGATTATCTGGACGACGCCATGCGGTTTCATGTGTTCCGGTACCTCTCCAAGCCCCTGGACAAAAGGCGGCTGTTCCGCAACCTGAAAGAGGCCCTCTACCAGCTGAGCGTGGATACACACCCTGTCTTTTTGGAGACCGGCTCTGAGTCCCTCACTCTGTACGCGGACGAGATTGTCCTGGTGGAATCCCAGGGCCGCAGGGCGGCAGTCCAGACTGTGGAGGGAAGGTACCTCTCCACCCAGTCCATGGGCCACTGGGAGAAGGTTCTGCTGGATATCGGCAGCTTTTATCAGCCCCACCGCGGCTTTTTGGTAAACATGAAGTTTGTCCGCCGCTTTTCCGGGGACCTAATCACCCTCTGCGGCCCAGACGGCAGAGAGTACCGGGCCTATCTGACCCGGCGCAGGCATAAGGACTTCAAAAACACCTATATGCTGTATTTGGAGGCGATGCGCTGATGATTGAGACCCTGTATCTGGTGCTGGGATTTTTTGCCCTGGCCCTGATTGGCAGGCTGCTGTACACTGGGTATACCGCTGCCTGCACCCGGCTGGCAAAGGCCTGGGCCCTGCCCCAAAGCAATGCCGCCGCGGCCCTGCTCACCGGCTTTTCTCTGTGCACCCTGTTCATCCTGTTTATTATGGGATACAGCGTGGCCGTGGTGGGGCTGCCCCTGACCTTGGGCTCTGTGCTGCTGGCCGGGGTGCTGATTCTGCTGGTTGACAACCTGCTCCTCTTTGCGGGGTATTTTATCTACCGGCAGCTGAACCGGCAGGCCGTCTCTGAGGAGCTGATGCGCCAAAAGCAGCGCACGGAGAGAGAGTACTATCAGGTGCTGGAGGAGCAGTATGAGCGCCAGCGGGTGCTGATTCACGATATCCGCAAGCATCTGGCCGCCCTGCGGGATTTGGCGGGCAAGGGGGACAGCCCCTCCGTGCTTGGGTACCTGGAGGAGCTGGAGGCCTCACGGGCCCTGCAGGGCAAGGCCCGGCTCTGCAGAAACCATACCCTGAATGTGGTGCTCTGCCAGTACCAGGAGGTATGCCAGCGGGAGGGGATTGGTTTTTCGGCGGATGTGCGGGAGGGGGCTGCTGATTTTTTAAGGGAAACCGACATCACGGCCCTGTTCGGCAACCTGCTGGAAAACGCGGTGGAAGCGGCCCGGGGCAGCGCGGACGCGTATTTGGAGCTGCGGGTAGAGCCCCGCCCAGGGGACTCTCTGATGGTGACCCTGGTGAACACCTGCGCCCTGCCGCCGGAGAGCGATGGCCGGGGCGGGTTCCTGTCCCGCAAGCCCCAGGCTGAACAGCACGGCCTGGGCCTGAGAAGCGTGCGCAGCACCCTGCAGAAGTACGGGGGAAGCCTTCGCCAGTATTATGAGCGGGAGGCCAATTTGTTCCACACTGTGGTGCTGATTTAGAGCCAGCTTTCAGACTGACAAAAAACCGCCAGCCACCAGGCTGGCGGTTTTTCGAGGGAGGGCCGGGCTATACCCCAGCAGTGGCTTGGTCCAGTGCCGCCAGGAACCGCTCCGGCTCCAGAGGCTTGGGCACAAAGGCCCGGGCCCCCACGCTGTCCGCGTGGCTGGCGGTATCGTCATAGGCCAGGGAGGAGAGCATGACAACGCGGGCGCCGCTGTGGCTGCGGAGAAGCGCGCTGGCGGCCTCCAGGCCATCCATCCCGGGCATGACTATGTCCATGGTGACCACATCAGGGGCAACCTGCTCATACCGCTCCAAGGCTTCCTCGCCGGAGCGGCAGTGGGCAGCCACCACATAATCCGTGCCCTGGAGGATGGACTCAATCTCTGTGCGCGTGACAGTGGAGTCATCCACCACCATAACCCGTTTGTCCATAGAAAACCACATCCTTATAAAAAATAACTGGTGAAAACCTTTTGCGGCTGACCTATAAACCCATTATATCATAGGAAACATGATTTTTCCAGAGCTTGCCCCACTTTTTATAGGCGCGAAAACGCGTTGAAAAGGCCCGGAAGCCCCAAAGGCGCTTCCAGGCCCCAATCTTTTTCCTGTCTTTCCAGCCTTTCAGCTCATCAGCCGGACATCCCCCTCAATCAGCATGGCCATGCTGTGCCTGGTCTCCACCGGCACTTTCAGCAGGCTGCCGCCCATATGGATGCGGGTGCCCGGATAGGCAATGCCAAAGGTGAGCCGCCCCCCAAAGCGCTTCTCCGGGTCCTGCTTATCCAGCTCCTCCAGGTTCTTCATATATTGGTTCAGCTTCAGCCGGTTCACGGAAATCTGCATCCGCATTTTGGACATGCGGGAGAGCTTGGCAGGGCTGTTGGGCTGGCGCTCAGTCTCGGCCAGCTTCTGCTCCAAATCGGTGATTTCCTGGGCCAGCAGCTCTTTCTCAAAGTCCTCCACCGGCAGGCCGCCAATATAGATAGAGGTGCGCACCTCGGTTTTTGAGCCCACAATATTGGCGCTCACCTCCCGGGCCGCCCGGACCCGGCCGCCGATAATGGCGCCCCGGCCGCTCTGGGCGTACACCGCCGCGTCGCTGAAAACCTCGCAGCCAATGATGCACTCGCTGTGCAGGTTCTCCTGCACATGTACGCTGCAGTTCTCCAAAAACTTGGCGTAAATATCCCGATGGGCCCGGATGACAGCCTGGTTGTTCCCCTGCACCCCTTTGGTCAGGACTAAATTACCCCCAGCCTCAATGGTGCTGGATTCCACCACCCCGTCCACCTTAATATTGCCCATGGCCCGCACAGTAAAGCCGCTGCATACATCCCCGTGGATGTGTACATCTCCCAGAAAGTTCACGCTGCCTGTAGAGTGGTCCACATTCCCGGAGATTTCCAGCAGGGGGTTTACCTGGAAGGCCCGCCCGGCAAATTCCAGCCCGCCGGTGTGGGTGGCAATCAGGGTGGCGCCGTCCTCAGACAGGGCTGTGTTCCTGCCCATAGGGGGCACGGCGGGAATGCCGTCCCGGGTGGGAATCTCCTTGTCTGTAACCATCCGGCCGGGCACGCCAGGGGTGGGGGCTGAGATATGGCAGATGGCCTGGCCCTTTTCTATGTTTTGGGTGGAGGTGGCGGCAGCAAAGTCCACCCGGTTATACTCGTCTACCGGCAGCTTGCGGGTGGCCTCCCGGGGGAACAAATCCACGATTTCCCCGTCCTTGCCTGGCACAGCGGCCCGGCCCCGGGCAATGGGGAACAGGTGGAAATACCTGCTCTCCAGGCTGGGGAGCAGGGCAAGACGCTCTGTGTCCACCCCATAGGTAACGCCCGCCGCGCTCAGGGCCCGAAGCAGGGCGTCCTGGGCCAGCTCCTGGCCCTCGCCCACTGGGGGGAACAGGCTGACCCAGGCGCTGAGCCCGTCTGAGGCCACGTAAATCACGGCCTGGGCGTCCAGGCTGACAGGGGCGGGGGGCTCCTCGGGGTTCTGGTTCAGCTGGGGCTTGGGGGTGGCTGCTGCCAGCCGGGCCTGGGCCGCGGCCGAGAGAGACGCTTTCAGCCTGGGGGCCTCTTTCCGGGCCTCCAGAGGGCTGAGAACCTGTTCCTCCCCAGTGTGCAGGGTGAACTCCGGGGAGGGGAGCCAGCCCTTCTCGTCCCGGCGCAGCCGCCACAGCTGGTGGATGGTGTGCTCAATGGGAAAGCTGATTAGATAAGGGTCCGGCTCCGGCTTATTGGCGGGCCGCTGATGCTCCGCGAGCTTCAGCGGCTTATCCATATGGTTTTCCAGCCTGGGCCGTGCCGGGGCAGTGCTTTCCTCTGGGCGGGACGGGGAAGTTTTCTTTTTATGCCGCCAGAAGCGGCCCTTAAAGAGCTTTGCGAAGAAGGAGGGGGTGCCAGCCATAGTGGTGCGCCTCGCTTTCCTTATAAATTTTGCGCTCTCCATGTCCTATTGTACCATAAATTGGGGGGGCGGTTTCACATGCCCTTGGCCAAACCGCGGTACACAGCCAAGGAGCCTTACGGCGCGCGGCCGAATGTCGCTGTCTCTATTATACTCTGGAAGAGGGAGGTTTGGCAAGGGGGATTTTCAGTTTTTGATGAAAAATTCGCTAGATTTACAAGGGTTTTGAAAATCCTTTTAGAAAAAATCGCTGATGCTTGGGGCCCTGCTCTAGGAAAATCGCAAAGTGACTGAAAGTCAAATTTAACCTTGCGTTTTCCCCGGCTTTCGGGTATAATAGAGAAAACCGAAAGGAGGCCTGGCAATGGGCAAGGTTCAGGAGAAAAAGCAGCAAAAGCGGCAGGCCCTGCTGGACGCCGCCTATGAGCTGTTCATGGAGCGGGGCCAGGGCAAAACCAGTATCGACAATATCGTCAACCGGGCCAGGGTGGCCAAGGGTACCTTTTACCTCTATTTTGCGGACAAGGAGTCCATTGCCCAGGCGCTGATTTGGCGCATCAGCGACAAGCTGTTTGACCAGGGCTTGGCCCATGTGAAAGCCCAGGGGGAGATGCCTTTTCTGGAGCAGGTTCTGGCCCTGGCTGACTACCTGATTGAGGAGCTGCGCCGGGACACAGTGACCCTGCGGCTTATCCGCCACAGCCTGCGCTGGCCAAGGGTGGACGAGCTGGAGGAAAACGGCCAGCCCCCCGCGCTGCTGGCAAAAATACTTGAGGTGATGCGGGCCTGTCCGGAGCTGCGGGACCGGGACGAGCTGGAGCTCTACCGGCGGCTGACGGCCATTGTCAGTATGTGCGTCAGCGTGTGCTACAGCTGCGTGATTGAGAACCGGCCCGACAGCCTGGACAATATGAAGCCCGTGCTGTATGATATAATACGCAAAAGCCTGTAAAGGAGAGAGGTTTACACCATGAAAACGGATTATTCATTCCTTTTGAAGCAGGCCCGGGCCCTGACAGAGGGGGTCCGTCATCCGGTGCCCAACCTGGCCAATCTGTCCGCCCTGCTTTGGCAGAGCCTGCCGGACATCAACTGGGCTGGTTTCTACTTTACGGCAAAGGGGGAGCTGCTGCTGGGCCCCTTCCAGGGCAAGCCCGCCTGTGTGCGCATCCCCTGGGGAAAGGGGGTCTGCGGCACGGCGGCCCAAAGGGCAGAGACCCTGCTGGTGCCGGATGTGCACCTGTTCCCTGGGCATATTGCCTGCGACAGCGCCAGCCGCTCAGAGGTGGTGGCCCCCATTCTGACAGCGGGCCAGGTGGTGGGGGTGCTGGACATTGACAGCCCCCTTCCCAGCCGCTTTACAGAGGAGGACGCCCAAGGGCTCACCCAGCTGGCGGCCCTGGCCGGGGAGGCCTGTGACTGGCTGCTTATTTCCGGCGCACAGGGAGCCGCAAAATAGTGCGGAGCCTTTCCGGGGCGCACTTGTTGGGGTCGCTCAGGTAGAGCTCATGGTGGAGGCGGCTCTCGCTGTAATCAGGTACATAGCCGTTTCCTTGGGCGAAGTCCAGCATGGCGGCCATGGTGGCGGGCTCGCTGTCATAGGGCCCCTGGTGCATACATTGGACGCACAGCCCCTCGTGATAGGAGAAGAACTCCACTGGGGAGAAGTCCGACTTCTTTTTCGCTCTTGCCTCTGCCCGGGCCCAGTCCAGCTCCGCCGGGGTGACGAACTCCGGCAGGCGCAGCAGAGCGATCCATTGAAAACTTTGCTTTTGGGTCAGATTCGGAACAGAGCCATCCTCCTGCCACCACAGGCCCTCCAGCGGCGGAACCACAAAATCAAAATAGCCTGGAATGGCGTGGTCTCCCTTTTTGCTCATCTTGATGGTGTACGCCAGGCCGAAGAGCAGGCCCACAGCGGTTTTGTAGGCCCCGCCCTCCTGGTTGGGGTCTCCCTGGCCCCGGACGGCCAGAAAGTTCATTGGGGGGATTTCAATGGCGGAAGGCGTGGTTTTGGGCTGGTAGAGAGCTTTCTCTTCTTTTTTGTAGTCGTAGGCCATGGGGACGCTCCTTTTTTGATTTATTTTTCATTTATATTTTAGAACAAAGTTTTGGGTTTGTCAAGAGGAAATCACGCCCGTGAAAAAGACGGAAGCCCGTGACAGCCTTCTGCAAAATCCGCGGGAGGAAGCCTGTACAATGGCAGTATACCCCAATGTGGAAAGGATGTTGAAGCGCATGAGTGTTCAATTAAATTATAAGGAAGGCGTCCTGACCGCCAAGCTCACCGGGGAGATTGACCACCACTCCGCCCGGGAGATGCGGGAGGCCATTGACAGCACGGCCCAAAAGCTGAAGCCCTACTGCCTGCGCCTGGACTTCTCCCAGGTGCCCTTTATGGACAGCTCTGGGGTGGGGCTGATTCTGGGCCGGGTGCGGCTGTGCGGATTCTGGCGGGGCCGGGTGGTGCTGTGCGGCCTCTCCGCCAACCTGAATAAAATGGTGGAGCTGGCGGGCATCTCCTCTGTGGCCGTTATCGAGAGGAGGGCTGGATAATGAAGCCTCTCAATCAGGCCCAGATTTCTTTTGCCTCCAACTCTGTGAACGAGGGCTTCGGCAGGGCGGCGGTGGCGGCTTTCCTGGCCCAGCTGGACCCCACGGTGGCTGATTTGTCCGACATGCGCACCGCTGTGTCTGAGGCGGTCACCAACGCCATTGTGCATGGATACCGGGACAGCATGGGAACTGTGTACATAAGCGTGAAAATATACGAGGGCGGCAAGGCCGTGGTGCGGGTGCGGGACAGGGGCTGCGGCATCCCGGACATCCCCCAGGCCATGGAGCCCCTGTTCACCACCGGCGGCGAGGAGCGGGCCGGGCTGGGCTTTGCGGTGATGCAGAGCTTCTGCGACAGTGTGAGGGTAACGTCCGCGGTGGGCCGGGGCACCAGCGTGACGCTCACGAAAACCTTTGCCTCCAAGGCCTAGCCCCCTCCCGGCAGGGGAGGACAAGCCCCTGGTCACAGAGAACCTGGGGCTTGTGCACCTGTGCGCCCGGCGGTTTATGGGCCGGGGCATAGAGTATGACGATTTGTTCCAGGCCGGGTGCCTGGGGCTGGTAAAGGCAGCGGATAACTTCGATTCCACCCGGGGGGTGAAGTTCTCCACCTATGCCGTGCCGGTGATTCTGGGCGAGGTGCGGCGGCTGTTCCGGGACGGGGGAGCCATCCGGGTGTCCCGGGGCCTGCGGGAGCTGGCCCAACGGGTCCGGGAGGTTACAGAGCGCCTGCGGGAGGAGTCTGGCCAAAGCCCCACTGTAGAGCAGATTGCCGTTGCGCTGGAAATCACCCCGGAGCGGGCAGCTCTGGCCCTGGGCGCTCTCCGCCAGCCAGTATCCCTCACTGGGGGCGAGGATGGGGAGCAGCTGGAGATTCCCGTGGAGGCCCCGGAGGAGCGGACCACCGAACGGCTGACCCTGCGGGATTTGCTCGCCCGGCTGGAGGAGCGGGACAGGCGGCTGATTCACTGCCGGTACCAGCAGGGCATGACCCAGACCCGCACTGCCCAGGTGCTGGGCATGACCCAGGTCCAGGTCAGCAGGCGGGAAAAGAAAATCCTGGAAATCCTCCGGCGGGATTTTGACAGCTGACGGCGAAAAAGGCCCCCCAGGGGCCTTTTTTCATGAAATCCCGCTTTTTTGGAAAAAATCCCCGTCAGGTATTGCATCCTGCCCAAAAGGGTATTATAATATTGTCGAACACACCCGGCCTGCCGCGCAGGCTTAGAACCTGTATTCATAGGCGGAGGATGCCGGAGGGGCGAGGGGTTTTGCAGCCCTGCAAGGCAAAAAGTCGCAGGAATACTTGCCGTATTTCAAGGTTTTTTAACGCAGCAGGACGGCAAAAGACCCGTCCCTCCGGCGTTCAACGCCTGTGAATACAGGTTCTTACACAGAAGCCTGCAGCTTCCGGCGTGTCTGCCGGAAGGACAGGCTGTAAATTATAGGAGGATATTCCAATGGCTTCTATTACAAAAGACACCATCATCGGCGAGATTCTCGATTTGGATTCCACCACTGCCCCCTTCTTCCTGGAGATGGGGATGCACTGCCTGGGCTGCCCCTCTGCCCGGGGCGAGACCTTAGAGCAGGCCTGCGCTGTCCACGGCGTGGACGCTGACCAGCTGGTCTCCAAAATCAACGAGCATCTCAGCGGCAAGTGATTTGACTGTACTGATGGGCCGTGCGGCAAGGGGCCTCTGCCCTTTTCCGCACGGCATATGGTTTTTATGGAGGGCTTATGCCATTATACACACTTTCCCCCCGGCTGGCGGCCTGCGCCAGCCTGCTGCGGCCGGGGCGGGCCCTTATCGACGTGGGCACGGACCACGCCTATCTGCCCATCTGGCTGCTGAAAGCGGGGCTTATCCCCCAGGCGGTTGCCTGCGACGTAAAGCCAGGCCCCCTGAAAGCTGCCCAGCGCCATGCCAAGCTCTATCAGGTGGGGGAAGAACTGCGGCTGGTTTTAAGTGACGGCCTGCAGGCGCTGGGCCCAGCGGATGGGGATGACATTGTGATTGCCGGGATGGGGGGCGAGCTGATTCTGCGCATCATCACAGAGACCCGCTGGCTGCGGGCCCCAGGCAAGCGGCTTATCCTGCAGCCCATGTCCGCTGCCGGAAAGCTGCGGGGGGGCCTGTGGGAGCTGGGCTTCCCCATTATAAAGGAAGAGGCGGTCCAGGACGGGAAAAAAGTCTATTCCGCCTTTGCGGTCAGCTATACAGGCCAGCTTCCCGCCGCGCCCCCCCTGTACATAACCATGGGCAGGCTGATGCCCGGCGAGCCCGGCGTGTCTGCCTATGCGGTGAAAACCGTGCGGGAGCTGATGAAGCGCCTGCAGGGCGCGGAGCATGAGGGGGATACAGAGACTGCCCAGAGCCTGCGCCAGGAAATTGAGGAGATTGCCAGAAAATATCCCATAGAAACAGGAGGAGCATATGGCAAGAATCTGTGATATTATGGACATTATCAACGCGGTGGCCCCCTTTGACAGCCAGCTGCCCTTTGACAACTCCGGCCTGCTGGTGGGGGACGGCTCTGCCCAGGTGACCCGGGCCCTGCTGTGCCTGGACATTACAGAGACGGTCATACAAGAAGCGATAAGCATCCATGCCAACCTTATCATTAGCCATCACCCGGTCATCTTCGAGCCCCTGAACTCCCTGGGCAGCCGGGAGCCAGCCTATCTGCTGGCCCGGGGCGGCATTGGGGCCTTATGCTGCCACACCAATCTGGATTTGTCCCCAGTGTGCGGGGTGAACATAGCCCTGGCCAGCTGCCTGGGCCTGCGCAATGTGCGGGCAGAGGATGTGTTCGGAGCAGAGAGCGTGCTCTTCTCCGGGGAGCTGGCAGAGCCCGTGGAGCCGGAGGCCTTTGCCCGGCTGGTCAAGGCCCGGCTGAACGCCAAAGCCGTCCGGTTTGTGCCTGGTGAGGGAACGGTAAAGAAGGTGTTCCTATGCAGCGGCGCGGGGGGCGATGAGCTGAGGCACGCGGCATGCCGGGGCGCGGACGCCTTTGTGACCGGAGAGCTGAAGCACCACCAGGCCATAGAGGCCGCCAGGACGGGCATGACCTGTGTGGCCGCGGGCCATTATGAGACGGAAATCCTGTTCCGGGACTTTTTGGCGGCATACCTGAAAAAGCGGTTCCCGGGCACTGGCTTCCTGCTGAGCAAGGCGGAGAAGCCAGCCTTTGAGACCCTGTGACAGGAGGAAGCCCCATGAAAATTGAGCCCGCCATGCACAAGGATTTGGGCGCCATCCAGGCTCTGTATGAGCAGCTCTACGCCCGCATGGCCCAGCTGCAGCCCCAGAATTTCCGGCCCGCCCGGCAGAACGGCGAGTTCCTTATGTACATGATGCTGGGTGAGGACAGCGATATCCTGATTGCCCGGGAGGATGGGGGGCGGATTGTGGGCTTTGCCCTGGTCCGCTGCCAGAATACCCCGGAGTACCCCAGCTTTATTCCCCGGCGGTACGCTGTCCTGATGGATTTGGCGGTGGAGGAATCCCGCCGGAGGCAGGGGGTGGGCCGGGCCCTGCTGGAGGCGGTAAAGGCCTGGGCCCGGGAGAGAGGGGCGGAGTTCCTGGAGCTGGGGGTGCTCAGCCAGAACCTGCCCGCCATCGGCCTGTATGAGAGCTTCGGCTTTTCCGAAAGCCGCCGGGTGATGGAATTGGAGCTGGGCGGCTCCTGATGTATGGCGCTTCCCGGAAGCGCGGGCGGATAAATTCAGAGCTTGCCCCATGAAGGAAAGAAAGGATTACAACATGGCACTGGACGGCGCGTTTTTACGCCATATAAAAAAGGAATTGGAAGATAAGCTCACGGCGGCCCGGGTGGATAAAATCCACCAGCCCAACCGGGAAGAGCTGGTTATTGCTTTCCGCAGCCGGGAGGCGGCCTGCAAGGTCCTCTTCTCTGCCCGGGCCAACAGCGCCCGGGTCCACATCACCACCGTGGCCCTGGAGAACCCCAAGCAGCCCCCCATGCTCTGCATGCTGCTGCGGAAAAAGCTGATGGGCGCCAAGCTCACAGCCATCCGCCAGCCGGAGCTGGAGCGGCTTCTGCACTTTGACTTTGACTGTGTGGACGAGCTGGGGGACCATGTGACCCTCACCCTTACCATAGAGATTATGGGCCGGTACAGCAATATTATCCTCACCGGCCCGGATGGGAAGGTGATTGACGCCCTCAAGCGGGTGGACGCGGAAATGAGCTCACAGCGGCTGGTGCTGCCTGGGCTTGCTTATCAGCTGCCCCCGCCCCAGAACAAGCTGTGTATGCTCACTGCCGGGAGCCCGGAGCTGCGCGGGGCCTTGGAGGGGCTGCCCAAGGACATGGAGCTTTCCAAGGGCCTGCTCTCCGTGCTGCAGGGGGTGTCCCCGGTGGTATGCCGGGAGATTGCCCACCGGGTGGGCCGGGGCCGGGAGCTGACAGTCAGGACCCTCTCAGAGGAGCAGAGCTTCCGGCTGGGGTACTTCTACCAGCGCTGGCGGGAGGCAGTGGAGCAGGTCTCCGGCACGCCCCACATGGCGGTCAGCCCCCAGAAAAAGCCCATGGACTTCTCCTTTACGGACATCCAGCAGTACGGCACCTCCGCTGTGGTGCGGCAGGGGGAGAGCTTCTCCCAGCTGTTGGATGAATTCTATGTGGAGCGGGACACCCAGGAGCGGATGCGGGTGCGGGAGCAGGATTTGCTCCGGCTGCTGTCCACCCACTCTGAGCGGCTCTCCCGGAAAATCAACGCCCAAAAGGCGGAGCTGGAGCAGTGCGCCCAGCGGGAGGCCCTGCGGGTGGCCGGGGACTTAATCAGTGCCAACCTGTACCAGCTGGAAAAGGGCGCCCAGGAGGCAGAGCTCCAGAACTTCTACGCCGAGGACTACGCCACAGTGAAAATCAAGCTGGACCCGGCTCTTACCCCCAATCAGAACGCCCAGAAGTACTATAAGGAGTACCGCAAGGCCAAGACCGCTGAGGAAAAGCTCACTGAGCAAATCCAGCTGGCAGGCCGGGACTTGGAGTACCTGGACTCTGTGCTGGACGCCCTGGCCAGGGCAGAGACTGAGCGGGATTTGGCGGAAATCCGGGCAGAGCTGAAAGAGCAGGGCTACATCCGGGCGGGGCGCAGCAAAAAGGAGAAGCCCGCTGCTGTCAGCGCGCCCTTGAGCTTCACCACCTCTGACGGCTTCACGGTGCTGGTGGGCCGGAACAACCGGCAGAACGACAGGCTCACCATGAAGCTGGCCAATAACAGCGACATCTGGTTCCACACCAAGAACATCCCCGGTTCCCACACAGTGCTGCTCACAGAGGGCCGGGAGCCCACCCCCCAGGCCATGGAGGAGGCCGCCCGGCTGGCTGCCCGGCACAGCAAGGCCAAGTCCTCTGCCCAGGTGCCGGTGGATTACACCCAGGTCCGCCATGTAAGCAAGCCCCAGGGGGCCCGGCCCGGCATGGTGATTTATGTGAACTATAAGACCCTCTTTGTGGACCCGGCAGAGGCGGAAAAACCAGGGGAATCAGAGAAGCAGGAGGCGTAAGAGGAAACCATGAAATTGCTTGTCACCCGCCACGGCCAGACCCCCTGGGGCCTGGAGAACAGAATCTGCGGCCGCACGGACGTGCCCCTCAACGACACGGGACGGCAGCAGGCCCGGCAGCTGGCAGAGTCCCTGCAGGGCCGGGAAATCAGCCTGATTGTCTCCTCACCCTTGGAGCGGGCCATGGAGACTGCCCGGATTGTCAGCTTGGCCTGCGGCGCGCCCTTGGTGGCTGAGCCCCGGCTGATTGAGCAGGACTACGGCGTCTATGAGGGCAAGGACCGCCGGGACGCGGGCTTTCTGGAGAACAAGAGCTGCTTTGCCTGGCGCTATCCTGGGGGCGAGTCCATGTTCCAGCTGGCCCACCGAGTCTATGGGGTGCTGGAAGAGCTTCGGGAAAAGTACCCGGACAAGACTGTGCTCCTTGTCTGCCACGGCGGCGTGTGCCGGGTACTGCGCACCTATTTTGTGGATATGAGCAATGAGGACTTCCGGGCGTTCTCCATGGGCAACTGCGCTTTGGAGGAGTTCCAGCTCTGAATCCGGCTGCCTCCCCGGCCCGGGAGTACTGGGGAAGCAGCAATCTGCCCCCTCTGCCGTTTCAATCAGGCAGAGGGGGCAGGTGTTTTTTTATTCTGCTTCCGGCTCCTCTGTTTCCAGCTCTGGGAACACAGCGCTCATATCAATCAGGCAGCCTTCCAGCACACTGACTGGGACAGAGGCGTCCGGGCCATAGGCCGCGGCATAATACTGCCCGTCTGCCAGGGTGAAGACTGACACCATCCGGTCTTTTGCATCCACAATCCAGTATTCCCGCACCCCGGCCTTTTGGTACAGGTTGAATTTCCACAGCTTGTCATACTGGGCCGTGGAGGGGGAGAGTATCTCAACCACCATGTCAGGGGCCCCGTGCACCCCTCTGTTATCCACCTTATCCGGGCTGCACACCACAGTCAAATCCGGCTGCAGGACACAGTCCACATCCTCCGGCGCGTCCAGGCTGGTCTCAAACAGGCGCACGTCAAAGGGCGCCAGATAGGCCTTGCAGCGTTTTCCTTTCAGATAGGTGTGGAACTGGGCGAAAATCTCTCCCAATATCTCCTGGTGCACGGTGGAGGGCGAGGCCAGGGCCACCGGCTGGCCGTCATACAGCTCATACCGGGTGCCGTCATCCCAGCTCAGAAGGTCGTCATAGGTATAGCGCTGTTCTTGGGGCAAAGCTGTCATATCAATCACTCCCTTTCTGAAATCCTCTGTATCTATTATATCACAGCCCGGCCCCATTTAACAAGCTGGTTTTGCACTTTGGCTCCGGCGAAGTGTCCATAGGGAAGGCCGCGTCTTTATCTGTCCAGATAGCTTTATTTCAGCCTTTCTGCCAGCATATCCCGAATCTCCCCGGCCAGGTAGAAGGAGCCGCACACAATCAGCGCGTCCTCTGGCCGCAAGTCCGCAAAAGCCAAATCCAGGGCCTGGGCGCAGCTCTCCGCTGCCTGGGCATGGGGGCAGAAGCGGCTGGCAGTCTTTGCCAGCTCCTGGGCAGCCAGGGCCCGGGGATTGTCCGGGGTAACGGCAATCACCCGCTGGAACAGGGGCCCCACCAGCTCCAAAGCAGCGGCGCTGTCCTTGTCTGCCAGCATCCCCACAATGGCCACCCGCCTGCCAGGCACAAACCGCTCTAAAGCGTCCTTGAGCACTGCCGCGCAGCCCGGGTTATGGCCCCCGTCCAGCAGGCAGAGGGGGCGGCGGGAGAGAATCTCCATCCGGGCCGGGATAAAAGCCTGGGCAAAGCCCTCAGCCAAAGCCCTGTCCGGGATATTCCAGCCCCTGGCCCGGAGGGTTTCCGCCAGGGCCAGGGCTGTGGCAGCGTTCTTCACCTGGTGGCGGCCCAGGAAGGGGGTATGCAGTTCCAGCCCTCCTGCCCGGAGGCTGGTGCCGTCCAGGCTCTCGCTCAGCAGCTCGACCCTGTCCATGTCAGGGATAATCAGCTCCGCGCCCCGCTCCTGGCAGGCTTCCTCCATAATGGCCTGCACGCCAGGGGCCTGCTCAGGATAGAGGACCACCCGGCCCCCCTCCTTAATGACCCCGGACTTTTCCCGGGCAATCTGCTCCACTGTGTCCCCCAGCCAGGCGGTGTGGTCCAGGGAGATGGACATCATGGCCACAGCCTCTGGGGTGGGAATCACATTGGTGGCATCGTGCAGGCCCCCCATGCCCACCTCCATCACCGCGATATCGCAGTGGTTCTGGGCAAACCAGTGGAAGGCAATGGCAGTCACCAGCTCGAACTCAGAGACAGAGACGCCCTGGGCGTCCAGGCGCTCCACAGAAGGCCAGAGGATGTCCATCTCCTGGGCCAGCTCCTCCTCAGTAATCATCTGGCCGTTGATTTGAAAGCGCTCCCGGAAGTTAAGCACATAGGGGGAGATATTTTTGCCTGTTTTATAGCCGCACTGCTGCAGAACACTGGCAGTCAGGGTGCAGAGGGTGCCCTTGCCGTTGGTGCCGCAGACGTGGACAAATTTCATGGTGTTCTGGGGTTCCCCCAGCTGGCGGAGCAGGGCGCGGATACGCTCAAGGCCGGGCTGCATCCCGAAAAGCAGCCGGGAGTTGATTTTTTCTAGGGCTTGCTGATAGGTCATGAAAGCTCCCTCCTGGGTATGATTCTGGGGAAAGTATACCACGGATGGGGGCGGAATGCAAGGGGGAGGAGAGGGTGAGGGAGCACGCCCGGGAGCTTGCGGAGAGGCTGGCGCTGTGGTATAATGTACCCAGCGCGGCCCGTCTGCAAACATTAAGGTCCCGTGGCTGTGTACTGGAGTTTGGCAAAGAGCATGCCAAACTCCCTCGATTTCATGGTATAATATACCCAGCGCGGCCCGTCTGCAAACATTAAGGTCCCGTGGCTGTGTACTGGAGTTTGGCAAAGAGCGTGCCAAACTCCCTCGATTTCATGGTATAATAAAGAGCATGATGATTGGAATTGGCAGAGGAGGAGCCTTATGAACAGAAAAGCGCTTGCAGTACTGACTCCATTGACCATCTTAATTGCGTTTATGGAGATTTCCGGTTTGCCTGGGGCTTTTATAAAATGCACAATTGCGGATATAGAGCCAATGATAATCCCGCTGACTATAAATTTTGTCTTTATCGGTATTCTGGCCTTTGCGGTTTTGAAGGGGTTTCATATCCAATTCGACTTTGGGTTCTCGGGGAAAGGGCTGGCCGGAGGACTCAAAAAATACGGGCTCCCTGGCATTCTTGCGGGAGTGGGTTCGTTCGCGGCGTTTTATATTGGCCTATATCCCTTTGATTATCAGCCTACTCTGTGGAAAGTCCTTTTTGAGGGGATTATCTATTATGTTGGCGTAGGTATTGTGGAGGAGTTTTATGTCAGAGGGCTGTTCCTGAATATTTTGGAAAGGATATGCAGCAAAAGCCCCCGCAAAACAGAAGCGGCAGTTATCATTTCTTCTGTTGTGTTTGGCTTGGGCCATTTGCCGGGCGTAATTGGCATGGGGGCGGAGGTCATTGCGTTTAAGCTCATTTCCACAATTGGTATGGGACTGTATTTCGGTGCGATTTATAAAAGCACAAAGAATCTGTGGCTGCCAGCCATTCTGCATTTTTTTATTGATATATGTGCGCTGCCCTACTGCTTTACCAGCGAAATGTTTTATCCACCCCTGTCCATGGTGATTTTGTCGGCAGTATATTTGCTGCTTGGCATATATAGTTTTCTAATATTGAAAAGGGCCAAAAAAGAAGAGCGTTGACTTCCGAGCCCACAGCCGGACATCACCCAAGGATGCCCGGCCGCTTTCTTTTTCCCGCTCCCCTCACCAGGCCGGGCTTGCAATTTTATGCGGAAAATAGTATAATTTATTTCTAAATCGCCATCAAGGGAGGTCCCGCCCATGTCAAATACCGAATCAGCCCCACAGCAGGTCATCTATGCCTCTACCTTCCGGGGAGGGCAGGTGACTGTTCCCCCCAGCAAATCCGCCGCCATCCGGGCCGTGCTCTGCGCTTCCCTGGCCCGGGGGGGGACCCTCCGCCATGTCCAGCCCAGCCAGGACGTTTCCGCTGCCCTGGACGCTGCCCCGGCCCTGGGCGCCCAGGCAGATTTTGACGTCCAGGCCCAGACCGTCACCTTCACCCAGGCAGGCCCGCCCCAGGGAGGCACTGTGGACTGCGGGGAGTCTGGCTCCCTGCTCCGGTTCATCATCCCCATTGCCGCTGCCCTGGGCGGGCGCTGGCGGTTTGTTGGCCGGGGGAGGCTTCCCCAGCGGCCCATTGGGCTCTACGGGGATTTGCTTCCTGCCCACGGCGTGGCCTTCCGCACAGAGGGGGGCCTGCCCCTGGAAATTGAGGGGCAGCTGTGCCCTGGCCGGTTTGAGCTGCCTGGGAATATCAGCTCCCAGTTCGTCACCGGGCTGATGCTGGCCCTGCCCCTGCTGCCCGGCGGCAGTGAAATTACTCTCACCTCGCCCCTGGAATCCAGGGGATATGTGGACATGACTTTGGAAATCCTAAAGGACTACAGAATCAGCATTACCCCCACAGAGCATGGCTGGCATGTGCCTGGGGGCCAGGCCTATGTCCCCCGGGACCGCGCTGTGGAGGGGGACTGGTCCCAGGCCGCGTTTTTCCTGAACCTGGCGGCCCTGTCCCCCCAGGGGGCAAAGGTGGCCCTTGCCGGGCTGCGGCCTGACTCGCTCCAGGGGGACAAGGCCTGTGTGGAGGTGTTCAGGGGCTTTGGGCTGGACATCCGCTGGGAGGACGGCCTGCTGCTGGCCCAAAACCTCCACGCGGCTGAGCCTTTCGGGGGCCTTCGGGGCCAGACTTTGGACGTGTCCCAAATCACGGACATGGTGCCCGCGGCCTCTGTGTGCGCGGCCCTCAGCCAGGGGGAGACCCGGTTCACCAATGCCGCCCGCCTGCGGCTGAAGGAGAGCGACCGGCTTGCGGCCATGGCCCAGGCTATCACAGCCCTGGGGGGCCGGGCGTATGATGAGGGGGACACCCTCCGGGTGGTGGGGGTCCAGCGGCTGGCCGGTGGGCTGGCCCAGGGCCGGAACGACCACCGCATCCTCATGTCCCTGGCTGGGGCCGGGCTGCGCAGTGAAAGCCCTGTGCGGGTCACAGAGCCCTGGAGCATACGAAAGACCTACCCGAACTTTTACGATGAACTCAGAAACTTAGGAGGTGGCGCGGATGTCGTCCAGCTGGGGTGAAAAAATCAGAATTTCCATTTTCGGGGGAAGCCATACCCAGGCCATTGGGGTGAATATAGAGGGCCTGCCCCCAGGGGAGCCGGTGGACTGGGAGGAGATTCTGGTCCAGATGTCCCGCCGGGCCCCTGGGCAGGACAAGACCGCCACCACCCGCAAGGAGGCCGATACCCCCCGGGTGCTGTGCGGGTTATATGAGGGGGTCACCACCGGCGCGCCCCTGTGCGCCGTTATCGAGAACACCAACCAGCGTCCCAAGGACTACAGCCAGCTGAAGGTCCTGCCCCGGCCCGGCCACGCGGACTACACTGCTGCGGTGAAATACGCAGGGCACAACGACGTGCGGGGGGGCGGCCACTTTTCCGGGCGGCTGACCGCGCCTTTGGTGTTCGCGGGGGCCCTGGCCCGGCAGCTGCTGGCCCGCCGGGGCGTCACAGTGGGGGCCCATGTTCTCCACATTGCCGGCTGTGAGCGGGACGACCCGCCCTTTGACCCGGTCAGCCTGGATTCGGCCCTGCTGGACAGGCTGAGCCGGGAGTATTTCCCTGTCAGGGATTCCGGGGTAAAGGAGGCCATGCGCGCTGCCATTGAGAGGGCCCGCCTGTCCCAGAACAGCGCGGGGGGCCTGGTGGAGTGCGCTGTTCTGGGTATGCCGGTGGGCGCGGGAGAGCCCATGTTCGGCGGGGCAGAGAACCGGATTGCCTCTCTGGTGTTCGGGGTCCCGGCAGTGAAGGGCCTGGAGTTCGGCGCGGGCTTTGGGGTGGGGGACATGCTGGGCAGCCAGTCCAATGACCCCATGTATGTGGACGAAGGGGGCCGTGTCCGCACCCGCACCAACAACGCGGGGGGTATCGCGGGGGGCATCACCAATGGTATGCCCGTGATTTTCCGGGCAGCCTTAAAGCCCACCCCCTCCATCAGCCGGGAGCAGGACACAGTGGATTTGCGCACCATGCAGAATGCCAAGCTGACGGTTACTGGCCGCCACGACCCATGTATTGTGCCCAGGGCCGCCGCGGCCCTGGAGGCCGCGGCCTGTGTGGCGGCCCTGGATTTGCTGGCCTGCAGCGGCCTGCTGTGATTGGGGAGGAGAGTATATGGACGAGAGGGAATATCAACAGCGCTTGGGAGAGGAGCGGGCCCGTATTGACGCCATTGACAGCCAGCTTCTGCCCTTGTTTTTAGAGCGGCTCCAGTGCGGGGAGCGGGTGGCCAGGCTCAAGCGGGAGGTGGGCGCCCCGGTGCTGAACCCCCAGCGGGAGCGGGAGATTTTAGAGCGGGTCCGCCAGCGGGCCGGGGCCCAGGGGAACAGTGCCGCTGCCTTTTATCAGGCGGTGATGTCCATCACCCGGGCCTGTGAGCACGGCCTGCTGGAGCAGGGCTCCCCCCTGCGGGAACTGGAGCGCACTGCCAGCCGGGAGCTGCCCAAGCCTGTGGGACGGGTGGTCTGCCAGGGGGTGCGGGGGGCCTATTCCCACCAGGCGGCCCGGTGCCTGTTCGGGGACGGGGAAATTGACTTTGTGCCTGAGTTCAGCCAGGTGTTCCAGCAGGTGGACAAAGGCGCTTTGGGGGTGGTGCCGGTGGAGAACTCCGCCGCAGGCTCTGTGAGCGCGGTGTATGATTTGATTCTCCGGTACCGGTTCTTCATTGTAGGCGCGGTGGACGTGAAGGTAGAGCACTGCCTGGCCGCGGCAGGGGAGGGGCCCCTGACAAAGGTGATTTCCCACCCCCAGGCCTTGTCCCAGTGCTCAGAGTATATTGCCGCCCAGGGCTTTGGGGAGGAGGCCTTCTCCAACACAGCGGCAGCGGCCCAGTTTGTGGCCCAGCACCGCCCGGCCGGGGTGGGGGCCATCTGCTCCCGGGAGGCGGCGGAGCAGTACGGCCTGACAATACTGGAGCAGGGTGTGCAGAACGAGAAGAACAATACCACCCGGTTTGTGGCTGTGTCCAAAAAGCCCATTTTGCCCGAGGATGCCAACAAAATCAGCCTGTGCTTTGCCCTGCCCCACACCACTGGCTCCCTGCACAATGTGCTGCAGCGCTTTGCCCTGGGGGGCCTGAGCCTGACAAAAATCGAGTCCCGCCCCCTGCCGGGCAGCAGCTTTACCCCGGAGGGCAGCTTTGAGTATGACTTTTACCTGGACTTTACCGGCAGCATCCACAGCCCAGAGACCCTGGAACTGATTTGCGCCCTGAACGCGGAACTGCCCCGCTTCTCTTTCTTGGGCAACTACAGCGAGCTTGCCGCCCGTCCGGCGGAGAGGGAGGATACATAATGGAGAAATTTCAGCTGAAGCCGGTGCGCGCGCCGGAGGAGATTGCAGAGATGTGCCAGGTGGCAGAGCGGGTCTGGCACCTGACCTATGATGAGCTTCTGGCCCCGGGCCAGGTGGACTATATGGTGGAGAAGTTCCAGTCCCCAAAGGCAGTGGAGGAGCAGATGTCCCAGGAGGGCTATCAGTATTACACTGTGTGCCAGGGCGGGGAGGCCAAGGGCTTTGTGGGCTTTTCCCCCCGCTATCAGGGCCGGGACGAGCTGTTTTTAAGCAAGGTCTACCTTCTGCCGGAGATTCGGGGCCAGGGGGCGGCCCGGCAGGTCTTTGACTTTGTGGAGGCCGAGGCCCGCCGCCAGGGCCTGCCCTGTATCCGGCTGACAGTGAATAAGTACAACACCCATGCCGCCCAGGTGTATGAGCACTACGGGTTCCGGGTGACGGACAGCGTGGTCACGGATATTGGCAGGGGGTACGTGATGGACGATTACATTATGGAGAAAACCCTCTGAGGTTTCCATCGTGGAGAGAAAGGGACCGGCCAGCTTTTGGCGGGTCCTTTTGTGCAGCCGCGATTCAAGATTTGACGGCGCGGGGCAGTACCTGGCGGCGAGCCCATCCCGGGGTCAAGGGGCGCAT
>CAJTXF010000015.1 GCA_910580045.1 uncultured Eubacteriales bacterium | reverse complement strand
CCAAAATCCGCATGCTCAGCTTATGTGAACATGCCCTAGCACTGATTTTAGCACAGAGGTTCGTCCTATACGGACAAATCTCTGTGTTCCTGTTTTTTCTAGCTCCTCCCAAAAGCATAGCCTGAGATTTCACCCAGCTGTTCCGGCAGCTGCCTGAGCTTTCTCCTGGATTGGCACGGCCTGCATGAGAACTGGAATCCCCTCCGGCACATGCAGGCTGTTTATATTTGGCAGCACATGCCCAGGCCCTCACTTTCGCCGGTATGCTGACGGCGTGAGCCCAGTATGCTCTTTGAAAATCCTGCTGAAATAGAACTGGTCAGGATAGCCCACAGCCCTGGCCACCTCCCCCAAAGAGCTGTCTGTCTGCACCAGGAGCTGACGGGCGTGGTTCAGCCGCAGAGCTGTAACGTATTCCAGAGGGGAGAGCCCAGTGGCCTCCCGGAACAGCAGCCGGAAGCGGCTGGGGCTTAAATGCTCCATCCCGGCCAGCAAAGGGACAGTGAGCTTTTCGTCATAATGCTGGTGGATATAGGCCAGCGCCCGGTAGACCCGGCCCGTGCCGCTGCCCTGGGGCACGGTCTCCCTCTCTGTGCAGCGGCTGAGCTCTACACAGATGGCCATCAGCCGGGACGCGGCAGATGGGATAAAGCAGCAGTCCCGCAAAAGGAAATCGTGAAAAAGCCCCTGGAACTGGGCCAGCAGGGAGGCGCTGTGTCCCACTGTAAGCAGCCGGGCATTGGGCAGGCAGCAGCTGGCCACCAGCTCTTCCGCCGCGTGGCCTGTAAAGTGCAGCCAGTAGTACCGCACCGGGCCCTCGCCCTGCTGGGCATACCGGTAGGCCGTGCGGGGATAGTACAGCACCGCCTGGCCTGGGCGCATGTGCTGCTCCTTATCCAGCCAGACCCGCATATCCCCCTGCACCAGGTATTGGATGTAAAAATCCTCCCGGCCCTGGCGCATGTGGGTCTCAAAGGGCCGGGGCAGCACGCACACGCCCCCGCAGTTGGGGATAAGGGCATGGTCCCGACGGCTGACATTATTGCCCTCCACCTCCAAGGAGAGGTAGTAGGACTGCTCTGAAGTCATGGACAGCATAGGCGTCTCCTTTCAATGGCATGGCTCCCAAAACGGGAATGCCAGGTGATTTTTCTATCTGAATGGCAGCACCCCAAAGATTGCATCCAGGGCCGTCCCGCACCGGCAGGCAAAGAGAGAAGCCCGGTTTTTGCCCACGGCTTCCTTAATTATATCCAATGGATTCCCGCCTTTCAAGCCAAGGAGAGAATACAGGCGTTTTCTCCATAAACCGGCGCGATAGCTGCATGGCGCTTCCGGCTGGGATGCTGTATACTGAAACCATCATCTGAAAACCATCCACTCCCTCAAGGGGGAGCGCGGAAAGGAAGGATACCATGAAGAAATCTATCAACGCCTGGACCGTAGAGGATGCCGCCGAGTTCCCGGAGCTGTTCCAGCAGGTAAAGGAGGCTGGGTTCGACGGGGTGGAGCTGAATGTAGACAGAGAGGACTACTCCGCCCACAGCCTGACCTTGTCCACCACCCCGGAGGAGCTGAAGGAAATTGGGGACCTCTCCCGGCAGTACGGCCTGCCGGTGGTAAGCATCTCCTCCTCCCTGTACGGGGGAAGGATGGGCTCGCCGGACAAAGAGGAGCGGGAGTTTGCCAAAACCCTGCTGCGCAAGCAGCTGGAATGCGCCCGGGCCCTGGGCTGCAGCGGGATTCTCACTGTGCCCGGGGGACAAAGCCCCCGCATCTCTCTGGCAGAGGACTTCCAACGCTCTCAGGCCACCCTGGCCGAGCTGCGGGAGGAGATTATGGACGCCGGAATCCGCGTGGGGGTTGAGAACGTGTGGAACGGCTTTTTCACCTCCCCCGTGGAGATGGCCCGGTTCATTGACGGGCTGGACTGCCCGCTGGTGGGGGCCTATTTCGACGTGGGCAATGTGGTGGCCTTCTCCTGGCCGGAGAGCTGGATTGAAATCCTGGCCGGGCGGATTCACCATGTGCATATCAAGGATTTCAAGCGCCAGGCCGGGCTCAATCTGGGCGGGGACTTTGTCAGCCTGACCCAGGGGGACGTGAACTGGAAGGCGGTTATCCCGGCCCTGCGCCTGGCGGGCTTTGATGGCTATCTCACCGCTGAGGTAAGCATCAGCGAATGCACCGAGCCGGACATTACCTATCAGGAGTACTACAGAACAGTGGCAGAAACCATCGGAAGGATTTTGGAAAACTAAGGAGGACTTGAATATGAAAAAGCTGGTTTTGATTGGCTGCGGCGGGATTGGCGCCTACCACTTGGAGCACTTCGTCCAGTTCAAGGACATTGAGCTGGCGGGCTTCTGCGATTTGCTGCTGGACAGGGCCGAGGACTTTGTCCGCCGGGCGGGAAGCGGCAAGGCATATACGGATTTTGCCGCCATGTATGACGAAATCCAGCCGGACATGGCGTTTATCTGCGTGCCCCCCACCTGCCATGGCCGAATCGAGTTTGAGACCATCCGCCGGGGCATCCCTTTCTTTGTGGAAAAGCCCCTGGCCCTGGATTTGAGCCTGGCCAAAGAGCTGGTGCGCCAGGTGGAGGCTAAGGGTCTTATTGCCGCATCTGGGTTCCAGTGCCGGTATGACAGCATCAACGACACGGCCCGGGAATTTATCGCCGGGAACCCTGTCCTCCACGTGGCGGCCTCCCGGGTGGGCGGCATCCCGGACGCCCCCTGGTGGAACGTAAAGAGCACCTCCGGGGGCCAGCTGGTAGAGCAGACCATCCATCAGCTGGATATGCTCCGCTACCTGCTGCAGAGCGAGCCGGACACAGTCTACTCTGTGGCCAGCCGGGGGTATATCTCCCAGGAGGAGAACCCGGGCTACTTTACGGATGACCTTTCCACCACGTTGATTACCTTCCAGAACGGCGTGACCTGCACCATGATGACTGGCTGCTACTCCCTGAACGGGGCCTCCTGGGACTCGAAAATGACCTTCGGCTCCCGCAGCGCCCGGATGGACTATCACCTGTGTGATAAGGTGTCCATGTTCGGGGTGGACGAGGCGGACCAGGCAGCTGAGACCCAGGGCACCATTGCCGGGGACGGCACCCAGCGCAAGAGCGAAAGCGAGGTGGGCGTCACAGTAAAGAGCCAGGTGGATTTCGGCCTTGTCTGCGACCGGACCTTTGTAGACGCGGTGCTCAGCGGGGACGCCTCCCGGGTGCGCTCTCCCTATGGGGACGCCTATAAGAGCGTGGCCTTCGCGCTGGCCTGCAACCAGTCCATGGAGACGGGGATGCCGGTAAAGGTGGTTTATTAAAGTAAAGAGCGGCCTCCGGCCGGGAAGGGAAACCTTTCCTGGACGGAGGCCTTTTTATTTTGGTACCGCAGCTCACAGCCGCATATGGGAACAGGCGGGCGCAGCTTATGGGACGAGCCAGTTCCTACAGCAGATTAAGCCCTTCCAGCTCCACCTGGCCCGCTTCCGCGCCGGTGACGCTTATCTCTGCCTTCTCCCCTGGCTCCAGCCACAGGAAATTGTCAGAGAAGCCCGCCAGATAATCCCGGCCCGGCACAGTGAGCGTCGCTCCCACTGCCGGGAGCTGGCCCACATTCTCCAGGGTTACCCTGCCGCTTTCCTCCGCGCCCATGCGCACCGAGGCCCTGGGCAGGCGGAATATACAGCCCCGCTCCGCCTCGAAATTGCAGAAGTAGAAGCACCGGTTTACCAGCTTTTCACCCAAGCGCAGGCTGCACACCACCAGCAGGGGCGCGGTCTCGGTCTGCTCCCGGGTCAGGGTGAAGCGGCCCAGCAGGCTGCTGGCCGCCCGGCCCTCCCGGGCGGAGAAGCTCTGCCCGGCAATGGGGTGAAGCTCTCCGTCATAGGCCTTTATCTCTACCCTCCAGCCGGAGTCCGGCAGGCTGTCTGTGTCGTCCAGCAGGTACACCGGCCAACTGGCCCTGATGCCCCAATAGTTGGTGCGCTCAAACAGCACACAGGCGCTCTGGGGCGCGAAGCTGTCCTGAATCACATAATGGGAGAGCTTGGGCGCGCCGTAATAGTCCACCGTAGACCAGGAGACAGCAGGGCTGTTGTCGTTCATCTTATAGTACACCACCCCAGCGCACTGGGGATTCCGGGCCCGGGAGCGGTCAATCACCCGGCGCACGCCCAGGGCCTGTATCAGCTGAGAGGCAGTGACAAACTCTTTGAGGCGGAAGCTCTTGGGCAAAAAGTAGTTGGCAGACTGCATAATATGGTTCATATCGTCCAGATAGCCAAAGGTAGGGGTGTGCTGCACAAAGTCCGGGTTATCCCTCAGAGGGAAGATGGATTGGCTCTCCTTGGGCAGATACCGCAGCACGCTCTCATAAGCAGGGGCGCTGGCGAACCCGTACTCACCCCAGAAGGGGGACTCAGCCGTAAGGTGATGGTCCACGTGGTGGTCGTCCCAATAGGACAGATAGTCGTGGGTGCTGCCGCCCCAGGGCTCTCCCCGGTGGAAGGGGCGGGTACCGTCCAGCTCAATGGCCAGGCGGCCCATCATGTTGATGGCCTCACCCCAGGGCTCGCTGGACTCGTTCCCCCCGCCGTACATGACCAAAGCCGGGAAGCTCCGGGTGCGCAGGGTGGCCCGGCGGATGGTGTCCTCCAACACCGGATAGGGCTGCTGGCGGTGGCTGTTCCAGGCAGTGGGCCACTCCTGGATAACCATGATGCCGTTTTCACTGCACAGCTCATAGAAATCATCCGTCTCCGGCATACCGGCTCCCCAGGCCCGGAACAGCTGGAGATTCTGCTCCCTGGCCAGGGTGATGAACCGCTGGTACATGGCCCTGTCAAAGTTCAGCATGGCGTCCATGGTGCACCAGTTGGTGCCCTTGATGAACACGGTCCTGCCGTTGATGACAAAGCTCCAGTTGTACAGCTCCTCACTGGGCCCGCCGGGCAGGGGCTCCATCTGGATGGTGCGCAGGCCGAACAGGCAGCTCGCCTCAAGCGCTGTGCCCCCTGCCTGGCAGGTGACAGTGATGTCATAGAGATTGGGCTCGCCAAAGCCATTGGGCCACCAGAGCTTTGCCTCCGGGATGGCGAACTCATACCGCAGCTGCTGAGCGCCTGGCTCCAGCTTGACGGCACCCCTCCAGCCCAGGGATTCCCCCTGGAAATTGTGGGGCTTTACGCTGATTTCCAGCTGGGCCTCCACTGCCTGGTGAACCTCCGCGTCCACCACCAGGCCCACCCGGCCTTTCTCCAAATCCCGGGTAAAGGCAAAGGGGCGGCCCAGCTCCACCGGAGGCTCCTCCACAATGTACACAGGCCGGTAAACCCCCAGGGGCGGCATACAGAAGTAGTGCCAGCCGTACATATTGTTGATGACCACTGAGTCCCGCCAGGAGCTGTTGTTCTGGGGGATGGGCCCGCCCGCATGGGTAAAGGGGATGGGCTCCAGCTTGACCACCAGCTGGTTCTCCTCCCTCAGCAGGCCGGTCACGTCCACGTCCGGGCCGCCGAACATGCCCTTGTGGCTGCAGAGCTCCTGGCCGTTGAGCCATACCGTGCAGCGGTCAGCCACGCCCTCAAAGCACAGCCGGTAGCTCCGCCCCTCCTTGGGGGTGAAGGCAAACCGCCTGCGCAGCCACCAGGTACGGTAGGAGTGCTCCCGGCCAATCGCCTGGTTCCGGCCCAGCATGGGGTCCGGGATGCGGCCGGCCTTCCAGAGGGCAGTGTGCACAGTGCAGGGGACCTCACCGGGGAAAGCGTTCTCCCAGCCTTTGGGCTCCTCCTCCTGCTCCAAAAACTCCCAGCTCCCGTTTAGGGAGAAGGGCTCCCAGCAGGGCCCGGTTTCCCCCACCAGGGCCTTGTCCAGGGTTATCTCTGTGCCTGTATACTCCCCGGGCCCAGGGCCTGCCTGGTACTCCCGGCGCTCCAGCTCATCTAATGACAGTTTCATAAAATTCATCCTTTCCGTTTTTCGTTTCACCGCGCGCCCCCCTCCCAACTGCCCAAAACCGCCCCCGCCCCGTTTGCCGGGCAGAGACGGTTTTGGGCCAATCACATTAGGAGGAAGTTATAGTTCACGCGATTCATAAGAGGTACCGCCCCCTATGAACCAGCGGCGCTGCCGCCTGCTAAAAACCAGGGGGTCCCTGACTTTTCAGTGCGATTCCTATATAACTGAACAAAAGATTTGATATACGCTTATTCGTGGCCGTCCCAAAGGTACTTGCCGGTATAGCCCGGGTGCTCATCGGGCAGGTAAGACACATACATGTGGGAGTAATCCGGGCTGCCAATGGCCTTATACTGCTCGGTATACTTCTCCTGCAGCTCCCGGCCTCCGGCATCCAGCCACTCGTTGACCATGGCGTCAAAGGTCTCCTGGGTCAGCTCCACCTCGCCGGTGACAGCCTTGGCATAGTACTGGTCAATGATGGTCTCTTTCAGCTCTGTCTGCAGGGTCACGTCAGCAGCCTGCTGGGGCATAAACTCCACTGGGTCAAAGTCTGTGGTGCCCACAGAATGGCGCTCGGTGGGATAGTAGTACTCTGCCCAGTTGGCGTTGATGCCGTACACCTGGTACCAGTCCTCAGGCAGGAAAATATTCCGGTAGTACACAGCCCACTGCAGGTTCTCACCCGCCTCGGTCAGGGTCATGGCGCCGCTCTCGTCCTCTGTGTAATGCTCGCCCTCCAGGCCGAAGTTGTTTACTTTTACCACCTCAGGCTGGGCAAGGAAGTCCAGCAGAGTCACATAATCCTGGGGGTTCTGGCAGCTGTCAGACAGGTATACGCACTGGGAGAAGAACCTGTCCTGGAAGCCGGAGGCCATCTGGCCATAATACCCGGTGGGATAGTCCATGAAACGGGACTCCTGGCTGTTCTCCTCGCTGGCGGGGATAAAGGTGGGCATGCCCCAGCAGCCCTCTTTGATGATGGTGGCCGCCTGGTCGCCCAGATAGAGCTGGTCCAGGGTGTCTGAGGTCAGGCTCAGGAAGTCCTTTGGAATAATGCCGTCGTCATAGAGCTTTTTGCAGTAGGTCAGATAGTCAAAGGCCGCGGGCATGGTGTGGCGCAGCACCACATTGCCGTCCCGTACCGCCCAGGCGTTGTGCTGATAGGAGACCCCGAACAGGGAGGCAATGGTGTCCCAGCTGTCCTTGGAAGGAGCCTCGTACACGGCCAGGGGAATCATCTCTGTCTTGGACTTAATGTCATAGAGCATGCTGTTGAAGTCATCAAAGGTCTTGGGCTGCTCCTTGATGCCAATGGTGCCCAGAATATCCTTGCGCACCACGTACAGGCTGCTGGAGCAGGGGATGCCGTCTGTGGGGATGATGGCCGCGTACTGCTGGCCGTCCATCTGGCCCTTGCCCTGGAAATCCTTGAAGGTCTCGAAGAAGTAAGAGCCTTCCATGTAATCGTCAAAGGGCTGCAGCATTTTCTGGTCATGGAACCGGGAGGGAGAGGTAAAGTCCTTCTCGAACACCATGCCGTATACCTCGCCGCCGGAGAACATCAGGTTCAGCTTTTCGGCAGAGTTGATATTAGGCAGAATGACAATGTCAAAGTCAAAGCCCGTCTTCTCCCGCCAGTAGTCCACCAGGAAGTTGTCGTTCTCGGACATCCCGTCCGGGAAGGGGGTGGAGTTGGAGGGGAGAATCAGCTGCAGCTTGGCCCCAGAGCCAGTGTTCCCCGGCTCTGCGGCATCCTCTTGGGAGCTGCTCTCCCCACTGGAAGAGGATGCCTTGGAGGAGGACGAGGGGGCCTTGCTCTCCGGCTGGCCAGAGGTGCAGGCCGCTGTGGAGAGGAGCAGGGCAGCTGCCAGGAGCATGGCAAATAGCTTCTTCAGTTTTTTCATGTTTTTCAGTCCTTTCATTTTTATCGTCAAAGAATCCCGGCAGGAAGAAGGGGCAATTCTTTGATTCCGTAAGCTGAACGGCCCGGAGAGGCTATCCCTTTACCCCGCCCAGGGTGACACCCTTGACGAAGTACTTCTGCAGGAAGGGGTAGACCAAAATAATGGGCACAATGGAGAAGATGACCGCCGCGGAGCGGATAGCCTGGGTGGGCGGCGGGGTGGTGAGAGAGGGGAACATAGAGGTGTTCAGCCCCTGCTGCACCAAATCCTTGATAATCACCGGCAGGGGGAACAGGGAGCGGTCATTTACATACATCACCGCGTCAAACCAGCCGTTCCACCGGGCCACCGCGTAGAAAAGGAGGATGGCCGCCAGGGTGGGCTTGGCCAGGGGCACCATGATGCGCACCAGAATGGTGAACTGCCCCGCCCCGTCAATCAGGGCGGATTCCTCCATCTCCTTGGGAATGCCCAGAAAGCCGTTGACCAGCACAATCACATTGAACTGGCTGATGGCCAAAGGGATAATCAGCGCCCAGAAGGTGTTGAGGATGCCCAGGTTCTTGACCACCAGATAGGTGGGCACCATACCGCCGTTAAAGAGCATGGTGAACACCACGTAGAACATCAGCCCCCGCCGTCCGGGTAAATCTGTGCGGGAGAGCGGGTAGGCCAGCATACAGGTGAGCACAATGGAAATCACGGTGTACACCACTGTGGAGCTTAGGGATACCCACATCCCCTGGGTGAACTGGGGGGTGTCCAAAATGAATTTCAGCTGCTTCAGGGTAAAGTCCTTTGGCAGAATCAGGATTTCGCCTGAGGCCACTGCCGTGTCCCCGCTGACCGCCTCTGACACCACCCGCAGGAAGGGCAGCAGGCAGGCCACGGAGAACAGGAGAATCAGCGCCCCGCTGAGCACGCGGAAGACCTTTTCGTCCATCCCCCGCCGGATGCCCTGGCCTTTCTTTTTTTCCATGTTTACCACAGCCCGTCACCTCCCAGACGCCTGGACAGCCAGTTGGTAGAGGCCACCAGGATAAACCCAATGACAGATTGGAATAATCCTACCGTGGCGCCATAGCTGATGTCCATATTGGTGATGCCCTTGGTGTACACATACGTGGGGATAATCTCCGCCACCTCATACACCGCGCTGTTCTTGGTCATGAACACCTGCTCAAAAGAGCCGGACACAATGCTGCCAAAGCTCAGGATAAGCATGATGATAATGGTGCCCCGGATGCCCGGCAGGGACACATGCCACAGCTGCCGCCACTTGCCCGCGCCGTCCATGGCCGCGGCCTCGTAGAGCTCCATATTGATGGCTGTCAGGGCGGAGATGTAGATAATGGTGCTCCAGCCCGTCTCCTTCCAGACCTCCGTCAGGGTGATGAGCAGCTTATAGATGGACTTCTCTGTCAAGAAGGCCACCGGCGTGCCCCCCAGGCTGGCGATGACCCGGTTCACAAGGCCCGTGTTCAGGTTCAGCAGGCTGGAGAGCATACTGGCCACAATGACCCAGGAGAAGAAGTGGGGCAGGTAAACCGCGGTCTGACAGAGCTTTTTGCCAAAGGAGGGCTTGAACTCGTTAAAGCACAGGGCCAGGATAATTGGCATGGGAAAGGTGAGGGCAATCTTCATCAGGTTCAGGCCAATGGTGTTTTTCAGCACCATTGGGAACAGCCTGTCTGTCACCAGGCCCGCAAAGTTTTCCAGGCCCACAAACTCACTGCCGAAGATGCCCCGGCCCACGCGGAAGTCCTGGAATGCCACCACCAGGAAGAGGATGGGCACATAGGAGAGAATCAAAAAGAAGATAAGTCCCGGCGCGGCCATTGCGTAAAGCGACAGGTACCGCCGGATGTTGTGGAGCCTGCCGCTGGGCCTTTTGGCAGCGGCAGAGTTTTGCAAGCGCATAAAAACGCCTCCCTTCAAAAATGGGGACCCGGCGCCATGCTTACCCCGCTTGGCTCGCCGGTTCCAGTAAAAGCGGAAGGGGCTGGCCAGCCCTGCGGTACGCCTCTTCAAAAATGGCGGCAGCAGAACGCACCCCCACGCCGAACCTGTCACATCCGGCTTCCAGCAATTCCAGCAGGATGTCCAAGTCCCGCACGCCGCCAGCGGACTTGATTTTGGCGGCGCTGCCAATCACCCTGCGAATCAGCCGCACAGTGTCCACTGTGGTGGGCCTGGGCCCCCAGCCTGTGCCTGTTTTGATAAAGGCAGCCCCAGCCTCCACGGCCAGCAGGCTGGCACGGGCAATCTCGTCATCCGTCAGATAGCAGATTTCCAAGATGGTTTTCACCGGCACGTCCCCGGCGGCTTCCACCACTGCCTGGATATCCTGCCGGACATAGTCCATCCTGCCGGACTTCAGCGCCCCCACATTGATGACCATGTCCAGCTCCCGGCATCCCATGCCGATAAGCTCCTTGGCCATGTGCACCTTGGTCTCTGTGGCCTCTGCCCCTGAGGGGAAGCTGACCACGCCGGTGACCACTGTGCCCGGAGTATCCGCCAGCTGGCGCACCACATAGGGCGTGGCATAGGGCATTGGACTGGCACAGATGCAGCGGCAGGTCTTCACAATGGTAATCATCTGCTCCACCTCTTCGGCGGTGCTGTCCGCGCGCACGGTGCTGATGTCCATCATCCGTCCCAGCTGTGTCAAATCTAACCCGGTCAGACTCATATAGTATCACCCCAAATCTGTTTCAAAACTCATTCCTGGCACAATCGCCTTGGTAATTATGTATCCAGAAAAATCCAGGGAGTTTTGAATTCATTATTATCTTTCAACGACAGTATATCGCAACCTGGCAGCTTTGTCAATTGTGATATTCCACAATGATTTACAAAAAATAACGTTATATTCCACAAATAGAGGCTAGATTCACAATTGTTCTCGAAAACCCGTTGACAAATATAAAGCATAACATTATAATAACACCGTGCAAATAAGCGCGGTTTTATCCTATTGCTCATACTGTTTTATGGAGTTATCAAGGGGTTTTGGATGAAAAAGCTCCGCAAAAAGCACATATTTGGGATACGCGCCTGCAAATCATACTATTCTTTTATCAATCGAGGTGATATATCTATGTATATCCTGGCCTATGATTTGGGTACCGGCGGGCTGAAAGCCGCGCTCTTCGACGAGTCCCTCTCCATCACCGCGGAGACCTTCTTTGAGTATCCTACCTTCTATCCTGGCCCCAAGCTCCATGAGCAGAAGCCCAGCCATTGGTGGCAGGCCGTGTGCGGCAGCACCCAGGCTCTGCTGGAAAAGGTTGGGCTGGATTCCTCCCAGATTGGGGGCCTGGCCCTTTCCGGGGCCAGCCTGGTGGCCATCCCCCTGGATAAGGAGGGCACCCCCCTGCTGGAGCAGGTCCCCATATGGTCCGACATGCGGGCTGAGTCCCAGGCCCGCGGCTTCTTCCAGGCCGTGCCCCAGACAGAGTGGTACCTGGCAACAGGCTGTGGGTTCCCGCCTGCCTGTTATTCACTGTTCAAGCTGATGTGGATGCGGGAGAATCAACCGGAGGTGTTTTCCAAGACAACCCAGGTTGTGGGCTCGAAAGATTATATCAACTTCCTGCTTACAGGCCGGCTTGCCACAGATTATTCCTACGCCAGCGGCACAGGCGCCTTTGGCCTGGAGCAGGGCGCAACGCGGAAGGATTTTCTGCGGGCCGCGGGCCTGCCGGAGGATATCTTCCCAGAGCCCGGCCCTTCCCATCAGGAAGTGGGACAAATCACCCCCTCCGCCGCTGCCCAGACCGGCCTGCGGCCAGGAACCCCGGTCTTCTGCGGCGGGGTGGACAACGCCTGTATGGCCATGGGCGCGGTAGGCGCGGCAGAGGGCCGGAGCTATGTGTCCATGGGCTCCTCGGCCTGGGTGCCGGTCAACTGCAAAAATCCCGTGCTGGACGCCGCCACCCGGCCCTATACCTTTGCCCACCTGCAGGAGGGGATGTACACCTCGGCCTATTCCCTGTTCGCTGGGGGAAACTCCCTGCGCTGGGCCCGGGACGTGCTCTTCCCGGAGCTAAACAAGGACACAGCCTATCTGGAGATGGACAGGCTGGCTGCCGCCGAACCCCTGGGCGCAGGCGGAGTGCTGTTCCACCCAGGGCTGGCAGGGGGCACCATGCAGGACTCAACCCCCAACCTGCGGGGGGCCTTTATGAATCTGCAGCTTGGCACCAGCCGGGCCAGCCTGCTGCGGGCAGTGATGGAGGGCGTGGCCATGAACCTGGCCCTGTCCCTGGAATTGCTGCGGGAGAGATGCCCCATTCAGGAGCCTATCCTGTTCTGCGGGGGCGGCAGCAAAAGCCCGGTATGGATGGACATCTTCGCGGACGTGCTGAACACCCCGCTGGAAAAGAGCAATGTGGACCAGTCCGCGGCCTCTCTGGGCGCGGCGGCCGCGGCGGCCAGGGGCCTGGGCTGGTGGAAAGACTACACGCCCCTGGCAGGGGTGCATAAGCGGGAACGCCTGGCCGCCCCAAACCCGGAGCGGGCCCGGCAGTATCAGGCGCTTCTGCCTCTGTTCCGGCAGGTCTGCCGGGCAGCGGGGGAGCTGGGAGACATTATCTATGGCGGGAAACCGTGAGCCAATATTAATAGAAAGGGTGAGAAACTATGATAAGCAAACCATGTGACACCAGCCTGCGCCTGGACGGGGCTTTGGCGGTGGTAACCGGGGCTGGCTCTGGCATTGGGCTGGCCATTGCCCAGCTCTTCGGGGAAAAAGGGGCCCGGGTATTCCTCTGTGACAGAAACGCCCAGGCCCTGGAGGAGGCTGGGAAAAGCATCCCCCAGAGCAGCACCTATCTGCTGGATATTGCTGACCCCCAGGCCGTGGAGCAGGCTGTGAGCCAGATGGAGCGGGACGGAGGCCCTATCGGCATTTTGGTGAACAGCGCCGGGGTGGGAGACATCCAGTGGGCAAAGGACATGTCCCCTGCCACCTGGAAAAAGGTTTTAGACGTGAACCTCTCCGGCACCTTCTATATGAGCCAGCGGGTGGGCCAGGGCATGATTGCCGCCGGACAGGGCGGGAAGATTATCAGCCTGGCCTCTCAGGCGGGGCTGGTGGCCATTGACAAGCATGTGGCCTACAGCGCCTCTAAGGCGGGGATTATCTCCATGACCAAATCCCTGGCCTATGAGTGGGGGCAGTACGGCATCCAGGTCAACGCCATCTCCCCCACCGCAACAGAGACGCCCATTATTATGGGCTACTGGGACGAGCCGGAGCGCATGGCCAGGACCCTGGAAAACACCCCGGCCGGCCGCTATTGCAAGCCAGTGGAGATAGCCTGCGCGGCGCTGTTTTTGGCCAGTCAGGGCGCGAACATGATAACAGGGGAGAACCTGGTGGTGGATGGAGGCTATACAATCCATTAGGCGCCTTCACAAAAAGGAGCGCCAAAGCCGGGCTGCCAAGGCATTAGAGGCTCCGCCCCTGCCAGAGGGGCTCTTCAAAAACCTTCCATCGGCTCGCCGTTTAGGGCTTGGTTGAGTTTTTCAAATAATCATTACAGGAGGTCTGTTATGGACTACGGAATTTTTAGCTTAAAAGGAAAAACCGCTCTTGTCACCGGCGGTTACCGGGGCATCGGCAAAGCTGTGGCTATGGGCCTGGCCCAGGCCGGAGCGGACATCATCCTCTGGGACTTACTGGACGCCGCATCCACTGCCCAGGAGATTGCCCAGGCCACTGGCGTGAAAGCCGCGGCATTTGTGTGCGATGTGACTGACCCCAAAGCCGTGGAGGAGACCATGGGCCGCTCTGCCCAAGTGACAGGCAGCCTGGACATTCTCTTCAACAACGCGGGCATCGGCCCCCACAAGGACGCCCTGGAGGTCACCCCAGAGGAATGGCGCAAGGTGCTGGACGTGAACCTGAACGGCATCTTCTATGTGGCCACGGCCTTTGCCCGGTATCTGGAGGCCAACAATAAGGGGGGCTCAGTCATCAACACAGCCTCCATGTCCGGCCTGATTGTGAACGTGCCCCAGCGCCAGGCGTCCTACAACGCCTCCAAGGCGGCGGTCATCCACCTGACCAAGACCCTGGCAGTGGAATGGGTGCAGAAGGGCATCCGGGTCAACTGCATCAGCCCAGGGTATATTGCCACGGACTTAATCAGCCAGGTGCGGGAAGACTGGCGGCAGCAGTGGACGGATATGATTCCCTTTGGCCGCATGGGCCGCCCGGAGGAGCTGGCCGGGGCGGTCATCTACCTGGCAAGCTCTGCCGCCTCCTATACCTCAGGGTGCAACATTGTCATTGACGGCTGCTATTCTGTGCTGTAAAATATATGGTGGAGAATTATGGCTGGCGCGGAACAGCGATTGCCCCGCGCCCAAAGCGTCCGGAGGAGGAGAAGGGGTTTATGGCTAGGATGCCAGCATACCGAACCGTATATTATGACTTAAAAAGCGCTATCAAAAACGAGGTTTACCCTGTGGGCTCCCTGCTGCCCACAGAGAGCGAGCTGGAAAAGCAATACGCTGTCAGCCGGGTGACAGTGCGGCGGGCAGTCAGCCTGCTGGCCGCTGAGGGCTATGTAAAGGCCACCCAGGGCAAGGGCACCCAGGTGCTGCCCTTTGCCACCACCCAAAAGCTGGGGGGCATCAGCTCGATTACCGAGACCCTGAAAAGCCGGGGATTTACCATCACCACCCAGGACGCCTATGTGGAGCTGGTGCCAGCCACAGCCCAGGTGGCCATGGAGCTGCAAATCAAAGAGGGCGAGCCTGTATACTGCCTGCAAAGGGTCCAGTGCGCCAACGGCGTGCCCTGCGCCCTGATGACCAATTATCTGAAAGTGAACCTGCTGCCGGAATTTGAAAAGTATGTGGGCAGCTTTACCGGGCTGTACTCTTTTTTGGAGGAGCAGTACCATATTGTGTTCGTAGACGCAGTAGAGCGGCTGTCAGCCATCTCCGCCAGCTTTACTGACGCCCAAATCCTGCGCATCAAGGTGGGGCACCCCCTGCTCTGCAGCAAGCGCACCTGCAACACCACCTCCGGGCCCTTTGAGTACAGCGTCAACAAGCTGGTGGCGGACAAATATGAGTACAGCGTCTACCTGAAGGGCCGCTGACAGGGATATAGAAAGGATAAAAAGCATATGAAAAAATATAAAGTGGGCCTTCTGACCATGTCGGACGGCAGGCCCTATCTTCACGGCACCCAATTTGAGCTGAACATGGCCTGTCAGCGGGATTTGGCCGCTGCCTTAGAGGCCACAGGCCTGGTGGAGGTAGTGGCGGGCTCCGGGCCGGTAAACTCAGCCCGCATGGCCCTGGAGGAGGCCCGCCGCCTAAAGGAGGCCGGGGTGGAGATGACCATCTTCAACTACGCCATCTGGTGCTATCCCCATTTCACCGCCGCGGCCTGCAACCTGGCCCCTGGGCCCTATGTACTGTTCTGCAACCTGCACCCCTCTGAGTGCGGCATGGTGGGTATGCTGGCTGCTGCCGGGACCCTGGACCAGCTGGGCCTGCCCTATGAGCGCGTCTGGGGCAGCATAAAGGATTCCCAGGTCCTGGAGCGGGTCATGCGCGCAGTGCGGGCCTTTTGCGGAGTGGGGCGGCTGCGGGGCCACACCTACGGCAACTTCGGGGGACGGCCCATGGGCATGTACACAGCCGTGGCCAATCTGGACCAGTGGCAGAGGCAGTTCGGCATTGATGTGGAGGATATGGAGCAGACGGACATCATCCGGTACGGAGAGGCTGTCAGCCAGGACAAGGTGGCCAATGCCCGGCTCTGGCTGGAGAGCCATGCCAGGCAGGTGGCCTATAATGATACCAACTTTACCCCTGAAAAGCTGGAGAGCCAAATCCGCTCCTACTACGGCCTGCGGGCCATTATTGAGGAGCGGGGCCTGGACTTTATCGGCATAAAGGCCCACGGGGATTTAACTGACTGGTATGTAACCATGGATTTGGCCGAGGCCTTCCTCAACGACCCCTATGACTGGGACGGCCCCCACGAGCCCATTGTGGCAGCCACAGAGTCAGACATGGACGGGGCGCTGACCATGGAGCTGTTCAAGCTGATGACAGGCCAGCCGGTGCTCTTTGCGGACGTGCGCCATTATGAGGCCTCGGAGGGGCTGTGGTTCTTCTCCAACTCCGGCACCCACGCCACCTACTTTGCCGGTGCTTCCCAGAACCCGGCGGAGAATATGAAGGAGGTCTCCCTTCTGCCTGAGACCAAGGACTACCCGGCCGGCGGGGGCAGTGTGCACCACTTTGCCCACCCGGGCCCCATAACCTTTGCCCGGCTGGCCCGCCGCCAGGGGGAGTATGAGCTTACCTTGGTGCCTGGGGAGATTGTCCGCCTGCCCCAGGCCCGCATGGATGAGCTGGGAGCCTTGGCCACACCTCAGTGGCCTGTGGCCTTTGCCCGGCTAAAGGTCCCGGCAGAAGACTTCCTGGCCCAGTATCCCTGCAACCACATTCACGGGGTGTACGGGGACTGGACTCGAGAGTGGCTTCTGGCCGCCCGGGCCCTGGGGATTCCGGCGCGGGTGCTTGCTCCGGCTGGAGTGGGAGCGGACTGAGAGGAATTCCCGCTGGGTACAGGGCTTGTTTGAAAAATCGAAAACGCCGTCTTTTCGCCTGATTTCGCAAAGCGGACATCAGGAGTGGCCGCTTCCCACGTCGAAAATCCCGGTTTTTCTCCTTGGAATTGACCTCCTCTGCTTAAAAATCCGTCATTTCCTCTGTTTCCAAACAAGCCCTAATCTTTTTCATCTGTTGGCCGATATATCATGTATAAGCAGATAGATTTAGAGGAGGTTGGAATATGTCCCTTATCATATCCAATGAGGCCAAGCGGCTTCCAGCCGAACTGGTGAATAACGCTGCTTTTGTGAAATATATTGCCTTTGACCCGGTTCACCAGAGCCCGGAGGCCCAGCAGCCTGCTGAGAAAATCAGCGGCATGGCGGGCCGGTTTGATACGGTTTCCATCAGCGCGGAGGCCCTCGCGAAAGCAAAGGATATCCGCGGCCTTTCTCCTGAGGCTGGGCCAGATAACGCGGAGGCTTCCCAGCGGGCGCCGGTTGATATCACAGATTCCTCGTTCCTGGAGCGCAAGAAGCAGGGGGACGCCCTGGGCCGGGCTATGCGCAGCTGGAACGCTGTCGTTGCCCAGCTGAAGCAAAAAAGCGAAAGCAGCCAGGCTTACGGGTATGGAGAGACCAGGCGGCTGTTCCAAAAAGGCTATAAGGACTGGCAGGCCGCTCTGCAAATCTCAGATTCAGAAGCACATGGCGCATGGCTCCGTATGCTGGAAGGGAAGCGATAATTTCAGGGGCCAGCTTTTCCCAAGCGTGACAACAGCAAATTCAAAAGCAAGGGCAGTACCTTCTGGGTGCTGCCTTTCTGTTTTGCCAATCCTTGCTGGTTACATTTTGGGATTGTATCCGCGTTAAGTAAAGATAGAAAAAAACTTTTCAAAAACATATTGACTTTTTGTTCATGATGTTCTATACTTAAATTACAGTCAACATAGAAATACTGTAGGCACTTTCTGGTTCCGCTAAATTTGCAAAAAGGAAAGGAGGCAGGGAAAGAACATTGCTCAGCTCCAGCAGGACAAGGAAAACACCCAGCGCAGGGAGATTTTCCACGGGAACCCTTGCGCGCAAACTGAAAAGCAGTGTAACTATGCGTAACCTAAAAATCAAGAAATTCATTTCCACCGTCCTGGCGCTTAGTCTTCTGCTGTGCACCTGGGTTTCGGCATATGCCGATTCTGACGTGCCCCAGCCGGATGTGGCGCAGATTGAGAACGCTGACCTGTTCGTTACCGAAGAAGTTGCGGAACAGCTTGCCCTGCTCTTTATCCGCGATATGAGTGAAAGCGGGGTTGCGGCATGGGATGAAACCACCGAGCCCACCCGGATGGTGCCCATGTATGACGAGACCGGCGAGAACATAACCGCCTATACAGTGGAGCTTACCGCTGGCTATGTGGTGGTCTCCGCGTATGTGGACGTGCCGAACCTGTTCTTTGAGTGGGCCGATGAGGCGGAGCCTGTGTACGCCGACCTGGTGGAGAGCCCGGCAGGCCTCCGCAAAGCCCGGGGCAGTGCCCCCAGCACGGAAAAAGTCGTTCATGTTGGGCCGCTGGGGTATTACCTGGACAATGGCACGGACACGCTTTTGGGAGAAGAGGGGGAGGAAGTGCCCCGGGAAGCCCTCTCCAATGACTTTGACGAGTTCCGGGACATAGAGAATGTCACCCCAGAAGCGATTGAGATGATAGTGGAGAGCAAAGAGGAAGCCGCCGAGAATGGGGGAATTTCTCCGCTGGCTGCTGACAATACGTCAGGCGGCTATATTACAGATTCAGCCGCATATGCTAAGAACCTATACGGAGGTACTTGGAAATGTACCTCTTGGAGCAACAAGTGGGAAAGCGCGGCAAATTTTGCTGTCACGAGTTCCTTCTCTGGTTATAGAAATCATTGTGGTCTTGTCGCGATAACAAACGCGATTAAAATGTATGGGAACCAGTACAACAACAATTATATTAAAGGGCTTTCAAATCATGATGTCTTCAGAAAAGTTGTGGAGGTCAATCAGCTTGCCGACCAGAAGTACTATGTAGTAACTCTAAATGCAAATGGAGAATACGAGGGAGGCACGTTTGATAGTACCGCCAATGAATTTATCGTCAAATCTTTCAAAAAATGTGGAGTTTCAGTTAGTACATATGGAGAAAATCCATACTTATGTACAATCCAAAACATGAAAAATGCAACCTCGGCAGACCGGCTAATGTATGTTATGTTGCATAAATATGGGGACCCATATGTAGATCATCATCTAATCGGATATGCGTGGGCCTGTCTCACTGATTACACATATTCTTACCCAAGAAATTTGTATTTCTTGAAGATTTGTGATGGCCATAAACCCAGTGCCAGAGCCCTTGATATGTCACGGCTTGTTACTGATACGTATTGGGAAATCAAGTTCTGACACAGACAAGGAGCCATATTATGAACATCAAAACCTGGCCCCGCAAGAAAAAGACAACCCTTGCTGTCCTTCTGACCACTGTGCTGGTTCTCTGCATTGCCTGCGTGGTGTTTTTCCTCCAAAAGCGCACTCTTTTTCATATTAAGCCCTCATCGGTGGAATCCATCACCTTCTGGCATGGAAGCGGGGGCTCAATGGAAATAACCGACAGGGAGCAGATTGACCAGGCCATTCAGCTGCTCAACGATTTTACATATGATGAAACGGAGGAATACCCTCCAGCCGGTGGGTGGAGCTATCGTCTGACCTTTCAGAATGGCTTGGAAAAAGTCAACATAGAGTTTGACACAGACTATATCCGCAAAAGGCGGAATGACGGCGGCTCTGTAGTCTACTATGGCCCAGCCGGGCACTTCCAAATGCTGGTGGATTTGGGGGAAGAGGCGCATGAGCGCTTCTTGACGGAAGAATAGTGATTGATGGATGGAGTTTTGACACCACGCAGACAAGGAGGCATATCATGAGCATCAAAACCTGGCCCCGCAAGAAGAAGATAATGGTCCTCTCCCTCCTTCTGGCCGCTGTGTTGGTCCTCTGCGCCGCCTGCGTGGTGTTTTTTCTTCAAAACCAAAAGCGCACCCTCTTTCACTTTGAGCCCTCCTCGGTGGAATCCATCGCCCTTTGGTGCGGGGACGGAGGCTCAATGGAAATAACTGATAGGAAGCAAATTGAGCAAATCATCCAGTTGCTGAACGATTTTACATATGATGAAACGGGGGAATCCCCTCCAGCCGGTGGATGGAGCTATATGCTGACCTTTGGGAATGGTGAGGAGGTGTTCGAAATTGGGTTCGGCGCAAGTTATATCCGCCTATGGCGAGAAGACGCTAGCTCTACGTTCTACGTTGGCCCAGCCGGGCACTTCCAGACGCTGGTGGATTTGGGGAAAGAGGTACACGAGCGCTTCTTGACGGAAGAATACTATTGATGTCAGGCAAACGGGAGGTATATCATGAGCATCAAAACCTGGCCCCGCAAGAAGAAGTTAACCCTCTCCCTCCTTCTGGCCGTCGTGCTGGTTCTCTGCATTGCCTGCGCGGTGTTTCTCCTTCAAAACCAAAAGCGCACCCTCTTTCACTTTGAGCCCTCCTCGGTGGAATCCATCGCCCTTTGGTGCGGGGACGGAGGCTCGATGGAAATAACCGACAGGGAGCAGATTGACCAGACCATTCAGCTGCTCAACGATTTTACATATGATGAAACGGAAGAACTCCCTCCAATGGGCGGTTGGAGCTATAGTCTGACCGTTGCGCAGGATGACGAGGTGTTCAGAATCGGGTTCGGCGCAAGTTATATCAGTCTAGGGCGAGAAGGTGGAGGCTCTGTAGTCTACTATGGCCCAGCCGGGCACTTCCAGACGCTGGTGGACTTGGGGGAAGAGGCGCACGAGCGCTTCTTGACGGATAACGATTGATACATCAAATTTTGATACCCAATAAGCGCCGGAGGTGCTTATGCGCAAAAAATGGTTTACAAGAGACAGATGGCCTCTTACCTGCATCATCCTCCTGCTTTGCGTGAGTGTATTCTATTTCGGGTTTGTGGATAAGCAGGACTCGCCCCCCTTCCATTTCAACGCAGCGATGGTGAAATCCATCACCTTCCGGCACGGAGGCGGAGGCTCAATGGAAATAACCGATAGGGAGCGGATTGATGAGGCAATTCAGCTGCTCAACGATTTTACATATGATGAAACGGAGAAAATTCCGCCCGCTTGTGGATGGAGCTACTGCCTGGATTTTACAGTTGGCGTGAAAAATGTCAGCATAGAATTTGGTGAAAGCTATATCCGAGGAAGAGGGAATGACGGCGGCTCAACGGTTTACTATGGCCCGACCGGGCACTTCCAGACGCTGGTGGATTTGGGGGAAGAGGCGCACGCAAACTTCTTGACGGGTAACGATTGATACATCAAATTTTGATGTCAGGCTGGTGGAGCTGATGACGGAAGAAGCGAAGGAAAACGGGACAGAGTAACCGCCTGCCGCCCGCGAGAGCATGGCCAGCCTGTTTTATCATTTTATCAAACACAGAGGCCCGCCAATCATGGCGGGCCTCTGTGTCTTTACTTTTTATCCCCTGGGGCCAGCCTGCACCGAATCTCCACCTTTGTCCCCCGCCCGGGGATGCTGCGCACCCAAAGGCCAGAGCCCTCCCCAAAGGCAAAGCGTATCCGCCGGTCCACATTGCGCATACCATAACCAATCTTGCCCTGGGGGCTGGCCAAAGAGGCCAAAAGCGCGCTCAATGCCTCCCGCTCCATGCCCGCGCCAGTGTCCGTGACCTCCAAAACCAGAAACCCATCCTGGGTGAACACCCGCACCCGGATAGCGCCCTCCTGGCTCTCCCGGCAGGAGATGCCGTGCTGGATGGCGTTTTCCAACAGCGGCTGCAAAATCAGCTTGGGCACCGGCAGAGCCAGGGCCTGCTCCTCCACCTGATAGCACACCCGTATCTGGCCGTCAAATCGAATCTGCATAATCTCCACATAGATTTTGGAGTGCTCCACCTCGTTTTCCAGGCTGACTGTCTGCCGCCCGCCGGAAAGGCTCAGCCGGTAGAACTTGCCCAGCAGCCTTGCCATGCGGGAGATTTCCCTGCTGCCCCGCTCCAGGGCCATCCAGTTGATGGAGTCCAGGCAGTTGTAGAGAAAGTGGGGGTTGATTTGCTCCTGCAGGATATTGTAGTCCGCCTCGTTCTTCTGGTGGATGGCCAGCTCCGTGGCCCGGGCAGACTCCCGCACAGCGGTGAGCATCCGGTTAAAGCTCCTCTGCAGAGAGGTCAGCTCGTCACTGCCCTCCTCCCGCAGCCGTTCGGTGGAGTGAATCTGCACCCGCTCCATAAAGCGGCTCATGCAGTCTATCCGGTCTGTCAGCCGTTTGACGGAGAAGTGGATAAACACTGCCCCCAGCAGCATGGCCCCTGCCGCCAGGCCCGCCGCGGCCGCGGCAAGGGAGAGCCTGTCCGGCTCAAAAATCTCCTCAGACACAGTGGAGACCAGCTTCCACTCATTGCTTAGCTTGGTCACCAGAATCTTCCGCCGGTGCCGGGCAGAGGAGAGGATTTCCTCAGAGGAGGCTTTGGGAACCCCCTGGGCCAGGTAGCCCTCTAAAAATTCCGTATCCCGGCCAGAGCACAGCACCAACTGGCCCCCTGGGGTGATAAGGGCTGTCTCCCCCTGGCTGGTCTCGTTGACAGATTGGAGCATCCGCAGCAGCTGGGCTGTGTCCAGGTTAATGCGCAGCACCCCCAGAAAACCGTCCTGGGCGTACCAGTCCATCAGGGCGCACACACAGAAGATTTCCCCATCCGGCCCAGCGTACCACATGGGCACCCCCTGCAGGTCCCGGACCGGCTGATACCAGGGCTCCCCTTGGGCGTCAGAAATGGGATACAGGCTCACGCCCTCTTTGGTGTAGATAGCGGGATTGTTGCAGTACAGGTGGATGGAGCGGATGTTCTCATTCCAGATGCTCTCCGTGAGCAGCCGGGAGAGCACAGCATAATCGCCTATCTGCTCTGCCAAGCCATACTCCGGCTCCTGGCTTTGCCGCAGGATGCCCTTCATGCTCTCGTGGAAGCGCAGCAGGCGGCTGCCGTCCTCCACCCCCATGAACAAGTTGTTCAGGCTGGAGACGGTCTGCTGGGTGACACTGCGGAAAAAGTCGTTGTTCTTGGCCTGTACAGCCCCAGCTGAGTAGATATAGAAGCATCCGGCCATGACCACTGTAATGCCGGTAATTACCGCCGCGTATTGGAGCACCAGCTTGGTGCGCAGGGGGATGTCCCGCAGGTTATTCCTTTTCATCCGCGCCCTCCTCCAGCAGGCCCCCCGCGTAACGGGAGGGAGTCTGGCCCAGCTCCCGCTTAAAAAGGCTGCTGAAATACTTCACGTCCGAATACCCCAGCCGCCTGGCCAGCTCATAGACCCGGTGCTCCCCAGCGGCAAGCAGCCTGGCCGCGTGGAGCATCCGCTGGCGGGTGAGATAGCCATTGATGGTGCCCCCGGTCTCCTCCTTGAACAGGGTACACAGATAGGTGGGGGCCAAAAACACCTGGGCCGAAATGTCCCGGATGGTCAGGCTCTCCTCAATATGCTCTAAAATATACCTCTGCACCTCCTCCACAATCTGCCTGCGCCTGGGCACCCGGCGGGAAGAGAGCATACCGGCCAGCTCCTGAAAAAAGCTCTCCACCTGCTCCCGGAAATCCCGGCTGTACCGGGCGCTTTCCAGCCGGGTCAGAAAACCCGCGAACAGGGCGTTCTCCTCTGGGGCCACCACCCGGCGGCCCTGGTTCAGGAGCACATGGCCGCACACCAGCACGCAGAGGCTCCGCGTCTCCCGCACGCTGGACAGGGCCGCCGCGCCCTCCTCCCAGATTCCCTCCCACTGGCAGGCAGCACCCTGCAAATCGCCTCCATAGACACAGGCACACAGCTTTTCCAGCCGCTCCTCCCCCACCGCGCAGCCTGCCTGCTCTTTATGGGGGCCGCAGGCCTCATAGGAGACCACTGCCCCTGGGGAGAACCGGAACTGCCGCTGCAGGCCCCCATAGGCCAGCTCAAAGGACTCCTGAATCCCTGAAAAGCCCTCTGTTACAGGCCCGGCCACTCCAAAGGCATCCAGCCGCAGATACCGCCGCACCTGGTCCCGGATTCTGCCCAGCAGCCGGAGGTTTTCCTCCGGCTCATCCCCAGGCAGCAGGCAGGCAAAGTCCAAATCCCCCAGGTGGCAGATGCCGCCCGGGAAGGCCTGCTCTCCCCGGGGCGGCTCTCCCAGAAGCTCTTCAGCAATGTTCACAATGCCTGCACAGAGGATGTCCCCAGGCATGTCCGGCAGAGGCACCTCCCCGGCCCGGCGGAAGGAGAACACTGCCGCCTGATAGGGGGCCTGCAAATCCAGAGAGAGGCCCACCATGGCCGCGCTCTCCAAAATGCTCTCCCGGCTGGGATAGGCCCCGGACAGCACCCGGCCCAGCAGCTGCCTGCGCAGCAGAGGGGCGCTCAGCCGGGCGTAGCGCTCCATCTCCCGCAAATGGTCTTGAGAGCGGCTCTGCTCCTGCACCCGGCCCACGCAGGTGCGCAGGGCGGCCAGCAGCTCCTCTGGGTCCACTGGCTTGAGGATGTAGTCCACTGCCGCGTTCCTTACCGCTGCGCGCAGGTAGGACACATCGGAAAAGCCAGTGATATAAATCACCTGAATCCGGCTGTCCAGCTCCCGGGCAGCCTGCACCAGCTCCAGGCCGTCCAGCATGGGCATCCGGATGTCTGTAATAAGAATCTCCGGCCGGTGCCGCTCAAACTCCCGCAGGGCTTCCCTGCCGTTGCGGGCCTCCAGCACCTGGGTAACGCCCAGGGCCTGCCAGTCAATCACATGGAGAATGGCCTGGCGGATAATCCGTTCGTCGTCCGCTACCAGTACCTTCATAAGCAGCAGGGCCTCCTTTCTGTTTCTTATAGTGCCGAGCCGCCCTGGGCCAGCAGCCGCCGGACCTCTGTGCCCTCTGCCTGCCAGACAGGGCAGCCCCTTTGCAGGCAGAGGTAGGCTGCTGTGCCTGCCGCTTCGCCCAGCTGGTTCAGGTTCACCATCACCCGCACAGCCCCAAAAGCGCTGGCATCCGCGTTGAGCATCCGGCCCACGGGAATCAGGTTCCGCACCTTGTCCTGCACCAGGGTGCGGAAGGGTACCTGATAGTACCGGGCATAGTCCCCATCTGTGCGCCAGTGGTTCACCTGGGGCGGGCTGCACCTGTCGTTGTGCACATACTCATAGCCCCCCAGGTACCGGTAGGTAATGCCCGCGTTGTCGCTGTGGTGCACGTCAATGGGATAGGTGCCCTGGGCCACAGTGTCCGGATAGGCAGTCCCGGCCATCAGCTCCTCCCCGGTGATTTGGTATACGCTCTCATAGTGCACGCTGTCCCGGATGCCCAGGTGGGAGAACAGGGAAATCAGCCGGAAATCCCTGTCCCCAGCGTACTTGCGCAGAATGTCCATCACAGCCCGCACCTGCCTGCGGCCCTCCACCTCTGCCAGGGACAAATCTTTGGCCCGCTGGCAGGCGCAGCCGAACACATGGGTATCTGCCCGGAACATGACCTGGGGCAGGCCCGGAACCCTGCAGTCCCAGCCCCAGTCGTCCAGAAGGCCGAACTCAGCCCCGTGCTCCTGAATCAGCCGGGAGATGGAGATGCCCTCCCCGTCCCCAATCATCCGATAGCAGGGGGAGGGGGGCTGGATGTGCGCATACTGGAAGGAGGCCAGCCCCGCGTCCCGGGCCAAATCCCCGTCCCCAGAGGCATCAATGAAAAAGTCTGCCAGAATGGCCTGGCGGCCGTCCTTGTTCTCCACCACAATGCCCGTGAGCCTGTCCCCGTCCAGAATGGGGGCGCAGTACAGGGTGTGGAAGAACAGCTCAATGCCCTGCTCCCCGGCCAGCCTGTCCAGCTCGATTTTCAGCTCCTCGGTGTTCAGCTCGTACCGGGCCAGCCGCTTGGGGTCGTCAGAAACTGCCACAGCCCCCACCTTGTTCAGCCGGTCCAGCACCTCCTGGGTCAGCCCGGCAATGACCTGCTTCTGCTCGTCCTCGTCTGTCAGCTTGTGCCACACGTTCACCAGCCCGGATGTGGCCACGCCCCCCAGGCAGTTGTCCATCTCCACCACCAGGACCCGGAGGCCCAGCCGGGCTGCCCGCACCGCCGCGAACAGCCCGGTACAGCTGCCGCCCACCACGCACAAATCCACCTGCCCGCACACTTTCACATCCCGGGCCGGCTCCGTGATAAATTTCCGGTTTTCCATAAGTTTCCTCCTTTTGGGGGGCTGAGGGCTGACCTTCCGGCAGCCCCTTGGCCCCGCTTTTTCTGCCCTCATTCTATCAGCTCCCGCTGGGTTTTTCCAGAGCTTTGTGAGATAAGCTGAATTTTATCACCACAGAACCGCAAATCTATCACCTTTTCAGATTCCTCCCCAGCGGGTATAATACAGGCAGAGGCTGCGAAACACAAGGAGGAATGGATATGAAAGCCCCCAACCCCAACCGTACCTGGCTGGCCATCCGCCGGGACTGGGATTTATACCTGATGCTGCTGGTGCCCATGTGCCTGCTGGCCCTGTTCAAATACGTGCCCATGGGCGGGCTGGTGATGGCCTTTCAGGACTACGACATCTTTGGCGGTTTTTTTGAGAGCCCCATGGTGGGCCTGAAAAACTTCCAGGAGCTGTTCTCGGCCAGGGAATTTCTCAGCGTGCTTTGGAACACCCTGTGCATCAGCTGGTATAAAATCCTGTTCTTTTTCCCTGTGCCCATTCTGGTGGCCCTGATGCTCAACGAAATCACCTGCAGCTGGTATAAGCGCACAGTGCAGACCATTGTCTATATGCCCCACTTCCTGTCCTGGGTGGTGGTGGCGGGCCTGGCCTTTGACATGCTCTCCAGCACAGGGGCAGTGAACCGGATGCTGGGCCTGGTGGGCTGCAAGCCTGTAAACTTCTTGATGGACGCCTCTAAGTTCCAGCCCATTGTGGTGCTCAGCGCCATCTGGAAGGAGGCCGGGTACAGTGCCATTGTGTACCTGGCGGCCATCAGCGCCATTGACCCGGCCCTGTACGAGGCAGCGGTGATGGACGGGGCGGGAAAGCTGAAACAGATGCTGTACATCACCCTGCCGGGTATTGTGCCCACAATTGTGATGATGCTCCTTCTGCGGGTGGGCACAGTGATGGACGGCAATGTGGAGCAGATTATGGCCATGTACAACCCCACGGTTTACGAGACCGGGGACGTAATCGGCACCTATATCTACCGCATGGGCCTGGGCAATATGCGCTACAGCTTTGCGGCGGCAGCTGGGCTGTTCAACTCGGTGGTGTCCTTCACGCTGGTGTTCTTCTCCAACCTGGCCAGCAGGAAGTTGGTCCACCGCAGCCTTTGGTAAGGGAGGTAACACTGATGAAACCAGCAATCACCAAGAAACGCGCCATCCGCCGTTCCCCAGGGGAGCGGGCCCTGGCTGTGGCTGTATACCTGATTCTGGGCCTGTTCTCCCTGAGCACCCTGTACCCCTTTGTGAACATTATCGCCAAGGCCTTCAGCGGCTATACCCCGAATGTAACCGGGGCGGTGGTCCTGTGGCCAGTGGAGTTCCAGACAGGCACCTTTATGCGGGTGCTGACCAACCCGCAGTTTTTCACCTCCTTCTGGGTATCCGTCCGGGTAACAGTGCTGGGAACAGGGCTGTCCCTGTTCTTCTCCTCCCTGGCAGGGTATGTGCTCTCCCGGGAGAGGCTGAAAGGCCGCTCGTTCCTCACCGCCTGCTTTGTGTTCACCATGATGTTCTCTGGGGGGATGATACCCAATTACATCCTGGTGCGCTCTCTGCACATGCTGGATACCCTTTGGTCCCTGTTTCTGCCCAATGTTATCAATGTTTACAATATGCTCATTATCAAAACCGCCTTTGAGGGCACGCCCCCAGCCTTAGAGGAATCGGCAAAGGTGGACGGGGCCTCGAACCCGCGTATCTTCCTGTCCATTATGTTCCCCATGATAGCCCCCTCAGTGGCAGCGGTATCGCTGTTTTTGGCAGTAGGGTATTGGAACGAGTATTGGAGTGCCATTCTGTACATCACGAAGAACGGGCTCAAACCCATACAGCTCTACCTGCTGGACGTGGTGAACTATGCGTCAGACCCGCTGTCAGGGACAGAATCCACGTTTGCCTTCCAGGACGCGCCGGAGGGGATAAAATCAGCGACAATCATAGTGGCAACGCTGCCGATCCTGGCGCTGTACCCGTTTGTACAGAAGTACTTTGTCAAGGGGGTGATGATAGGCTCAGTGAAGGAGTGAGAGGCAATCAGCCTAACGGCTCGGGGCAGAGCCCTTCGCCCAGCACAAACGACCGGGCGGACAGCGCAATTCAGGGGCGTAGAGTTGGCTTTGGCCAACTCTTGGCCCCTGGCAGGGTGTGGGACAGAGTCCCGCGGCCTTGCCCCTGACCTCAGGGCGGCGCGCCCAGCGAATGGGGCGAGGCAAAGCTCAACCCATCCGCTCCCGCCTCCTGAGACAACGGCATCTTACTGGGAAGTCCAGGGCCGCCACCTCTCGGAAGGCCAGTCCGCATCTCTCCGCCAGTTTGGAAACCTGGCGGTTCCCAAACTGTGCGGAATCGTGCTGTGTGGGTGGTTTGGCGGCGCGAAATGCTGCCTCTGTCGGACTTGAGTGGGAGGCTGGAAGAACTGCCTCTCTTCGGTCGCTGGGCGCGCCGCCCCTAAGGGCAAGGTCAAGGCCGCCTCCGGCGGCTTAGGGCTCCGCCCTAAGAACCCGCCAGGGGGCAGCCCCCCTGGACCCCGGTCGCCGGCTTTGGCCGTCTGCTTGGCGAAAGGCACTGCCTCGAGCCGTCAGGTTCGTCTGGACACTATCTGCGTGCTTCTGATTTTTGCACCACATTTTTATCTGAATGGAGGTCCTACCTATGAAAAAACGCTTTAAGCTCTTGGCCGCCATCCTGGCCTGCGCTATGCTTCCTGCCTGCGGCCAGCCATCTGCACCTTCCAGCTCCCAGCCCCAATCTCAGCCTAAGAGCGATTCCTCCAGCTCAGAGGCTTCGTCCTCCAACGCGGAGAGCGAGTCCCAGCCTGCTGACACGGCTGATACCGGCGACCGGCCGAAACTCAACATCCTTATCCCCTATGCCCCCTTTGACGTGAAAACCGACAACGCGGGCAAGGAGCTCTCCAAGCACACTGGCTATGAAATTGAGTTCGACACCCTGCCTGAGCAGAACTCCAATGACCGGCTGAACCTGATTTTCAGCTCTGGCAATATTGATTATGACTACATCCGCATTGGCAGCGGGGACGTGGAGCGCTCCCTGTTCGCCACCTATGCCAGCCGGGGCCTTCTGGAGGATTTGACCGGGAAAATCCCCAACTATGACAAGCTCTCTCAAATCGACGCCCGGGGCTTTGAAGCCCTCACCCAGAACGGCTCTGTCTACGGTATCCCAAGCACTGGCCTGCCCTATGCCTCCTCCACCAACGCCATCCGCATGGACTGGCTGGACAAGGTGAAAAAGGACGTGCCCACCACGCCGGATGAGCTCTACGATGTGTTGAAAGCCTTTAAGGAGCAGGACCCGGACAGCCTGGGAGAGAACAATATTCCCTATACTGCCCTGCCCCAGACAGTGGACGGAGCCATCTCCGCAGGGTTCGGCATTCTCTTTAACTATGAGGAGCGGGACGGCAAAATTGTGGATGCCCGGATGCTGCCTGAGTATAAGGAGTATCTCGCCTTTATGAATAAGCTGTACAGCGAGGGCCTGCTGGACGCGGACATGCCCGTGAACACTGGCACCAAGCATCTGGAAAAATGCGCCAGCGGCCGGGTGGGCTTCTACACCGGCGGCACGGACCAGGCCCGGGATTTGCTTATCTCCAAGCGCCAGAATGGCCAGGACGGCACCTACTACCAGATTATCCCGCCCTTCCAGGACAGCACAGGCAAGCAGCGGGCAGCCAGCCTGGAGGGCCTGTTCGGCATTGGGATGATTCCCAAGGGCAGCGAGACCGCGGACCATGTGCTGAACTTTATGAACGTGTACCTGTCTGACGACGTGTTTGAGAGCATCATCCACGGCCAGGAGAATGTGGACTACAAAATTGAGAACAGCGAGCGAATCCCCATCCTCCCGGACTTTGACCAGAACCGGGGCAATATGTATGCCCTGTTCCCAGTGCAGAACGGCGAGACCTACTTCGACCTGTGGAAGCTGCGCACCAAGAAGACCCCTGAGGCAGGCATGTTCTTCCAGCAGGTCTTTGACGAGGCCGGGGACTACCTGGAAGTGAACCCCATTGCCTTTGCCCCCTCCTTTGACGGCATCTCTGACAAGGTGAAGGTGGTCCAGGAGTACGCCCTGCAGGAGGCCACCAAGTTCATTGCCGGGGCCCGCAGCCTGGATGAGTTTGACGCTTTTGTGGAGGAAATGAAAGCCAAAGGCGCGGACGAGATTGTGGAGGCCTATAACCAGTGGTACAAAGCAAAATAAGAGATTGAGATTCATCCCTCCGGCTTGGCCGGAGGGATTTCTCCTGTACCAGGGTTGAGAAAAGATAGGGCAGAATTTTTAGGAGCCGGGCCTGCCGGTGCGGGGCAGGCCCGCAGCTGGCTCACCCAGCGGAGGCCATACGTCAGAGACTTGGGGCCGCCATCACAGGCTGCGCAAAAAAACACTTGATTTTTCCGGCAAAAGGGAGTATAATAGCTATGCGCCCAAAAGGCAGCACAAATTTTATGCCGGTGTGATGGAATTGGCAGACGTGATGGACTCAAAATCCATTGGTAGCGATACCGTGCCGGTTCGAGTCCGGCCACCGGCACCAAGTGAACTAGAGCTGTTTTTCGAACCTTTCTATCGAGAAACGGCTCTATTTTGTTTTGCAATCCATTGAAATTACTGGGTTTTTTAGAAATCAAGATAACAGAAACCGCGCAATATGCACGAAAATGGATTAAAAATTTTCACACAGCTTCATGTTTTAGACACAGGAATTCTCATAAATCCTGTGCTTTTTCTTTTCTATATAGTTCTTCAAAACGTGACGGAGTCTTATATGCTAGCGTCTGATGTGGACGGGCAACGTTGTAAAAATTTATATATGTCTTTATGCTTTTTCGGAAGTCTGTTTCCGATGAGTAATCACGACGGTAGGCTCTTCCTTTTTGAATGTTGCAAAAAATGTTTCCTGCTACCGCATTATCGTAAGGACATCCTGACTTGCTGATTTGGTCGCGCCGTAATGTTCCTGTAGCTGAAAACAATAAAAGAATATCTATAGCAATAGGAGTATTACAGGCTATTCACATAATATTGTATTTCACTGGATTGTTAGAGAAAATCAGTCAGGCAGATGTTTATATTGCTTTTGGAATTTGCGCTGTCATTTCTATCATTTGCTTTTTGCTATCTGTTTGGATTTTACTGCCTTTTTCAAAGTTTAAGCATGAAATAAGGTATTTGTTTATGTTTTTCGCTATACTTCAGGTGCTTATTACGATATTTATATTTTTATTACCTGAAGCGGGCACACCAGCGCCAATCCAGTTTTAGCATTAGCAAGATTATAAGCATGCTGCATAGCAAAGAGCGCGGGGGAGCAATCCCCCGCCGTTCTCTTTTGTGCCGGCAGGCACAAAACGCCGTCTGCAAAACCGCACATACCACATTCATATGGTATATAAGTGCGCCTTGGTTTTCAGGGGCAAAAGCCGTTACCCTTGCGCCGCGTTCCCTCCTGCGCTGGATGGGCGGTTTTGGCGGCGGTTGCAATAAAAAAATACTCCCGCCGTTTTTGGCAGGAGCGAAGTTGATATTTTGAAATTCTTTGATTGATGATGGTGGAAAACTGACGGTCGTTGTGGTAGACTGAATACAAAAAGCAGCAAGGGGTATCTACAATGAAAAAGACTTCCATAGAAAAAATATGGTGCGAATTTTCAGAAACACAAAATTCAGCTGACCCTTTTGACTGTAATTCAGATGTTATTTTTGAATTAAACGACGGCAGCAAGTGGATAGCTACATTTTTCACTTACCAAAACATCGAAACACTACGAAAGAAAAATCAATTATCCGGCGAATGCTTAAATGGCATATATTTTTGTGCAACGGATATGATTTTGGTGGCTGAAATGTCCGAAGAGATTATAGAATCCGTTCTGCACGAACTGTTATTAATGAATGAGATTGATACATATTGCCGTAAGTTACCCACTTGATGCAAACTATCGAAAAAAGGCTGCTCAACTTTATACAAAATAATATTCATTCTTCCGCTTCTTCCATATCAGATAATTGCAATTCTTCCCATTCATCAACTAAAAGTCCTTGTTGTCAGGGTCTCTTTCACATAACCATAGGGGGCTTCGGTTGCGATTGGCTTGCCACTCATGCCTTTGGTCTTAATGCCTGTTTTCACTTTCTTGCTGATGTCCTTTGCGTACCACTCTGACATGATATTGATGAACGGCACAAACTCCAATGTGTCAGGCTATTCGCTGCCTATCCCGTTGTTTATCGCGATAAAGCGCATGTTGTTTCTGCGGAAAATCTCCATAGCGTTTCCCACTTGGAGATAGTCGCGCCCCTCAATGGGTCATATCTTTCACAATGCACACGCTGACTTTGCCGTTTTCCACGTCCTCTATCATGCGGGAGTAGGCAGAACGGTCAAAAAACCTGCCGCTTTCGTCATCGTCAATGTAGTGCCGGATATTGGTTAATTTTAACTGTCTGGCATATCAATGACGACCGAAACCGTGATATAGTCCTCAATGCGCTTATTGCGGAGTTTGTCGCCCTCGGCGTCGAACACCACATGGCGGGCAAAGTGTTGGATACGCAGAATTTCTACGAGTTTTCTCTTTGTAGCAACACAATAGTCTCCACATGCCCCGTACCCGGAAACATATCCACCGGCGCGGCCAGCTGGGGCCCGTAACCCAGCTGGGCGAACCGGGCCAAATCCCGGGCCAGGGTGGCTGGGTCGCAGGAGATATAGATTACCCGCTGAGGAGCCATCTGGACCACTGCCTCCACAAGCTCCGCGTCACACCCCTTCCGGGGCGGGTCCAAGATGATTATATCCGGTCGCTGGCCCTGCTCTGCCAGCTGTTTTGCCGCCTGAGCCGCATCCGCGCACAGGAACCGTGCGTTGGAGATTCCGTTGCGCCGGGCGTTCTCCCAGGCGTTCTCCACTGCCTGGGGAACCACCTCCACCCCCACCAGACTGCCTGCCAGGTGGGCCATGCTCAGCCCAATGGTGCCTGTGCCGCAGTACAAATCCAGCAGCAGCTCTCCCCCGCTCAGCCCCGCAAGCTCCGCCGCCAGGGTGTAAAGCCGTTCCGCCTGCTGCCGGTTCACCTGGTAAAAGGACAGGGGCGACACCTGGAATTCCAGGGACGGGCCTGCGCCCACCTGCAGCCTGTCCACCACATAACCCTGCCCCCACAGCACCCGGTTTGTGGGGCCCAGGGCCACGTTGGTCCGCCGGGTGTTCTGGTTCAGCGCCACCCCCACCAGGCCAGGCACGCTCCGGCGCATCTCCTCCACCAGCTCTGCTTCCCCCTTTAGGGAGGTACCGTTCACCACCAGGCTCACCAGCACCTGGCCAGTGGCCTCAGCCATGCGCAGGTATAGCCGCCGCAGCTTGCCGGTGTGGCTCTGCTCGTTGTATACGCTCTCTTTGGCCGTCTTCTGCCAGCGGCGGAAGGCCTCCACTGCCATGCGGAAGGGCCCGGGGTGGAGCAGGCAGGCCCCGCAGGGCACAATGCGGTGAGAGCGGCCCGCGTAGAAGCCCAGCTCCACCTCACCGGGAGCAGGGCCAGGGCCAATGGGCAGCAGAGCCTTGTTCCGATAGCCAGAACGGCTGGGCGCGGCCAAAATAGGCTGCAGGGGGAAGGAAGCCCCCCCGGGCTGGGAGCCGGCAAAGCCCCCCACCCGGATGAGCGCGTCCCGCAGGCGCTGCTCTTTTTGGGCCAGCTCAGCCTCATAGGTGATATGCCGGAAACAGCAGCCCCCGCACTTGGCATAGACTGGGCAGTCTGGCTCTACCCGGCAGGGGGCAGGGGAAATGATTTCCTCCAGCCTGCCAAAAGCATGGGTTTTTGCAGCCTTGACGATTTTCACCCGGGCAGTGTCACCCACCGCGCCCAAGGGGACAAAGACAGCCTCCCCAGGGCCATCCTGGGTCTGACAGCGGCCCACGGCAAAGCCTTCGGCAGTCATGCCGGTAAAAGTCAAATCAATAATTTGGTTTTTGCGCAGAGAATTCGGGTGCATAGGGGCTCCTTCTCATCTGGCCGGGAGAGGTTCCGGCCGTAAAATCATAGGTCATAAAACAGACTAGTATATAATAGATAAATATGGAGATTCTTTCTGTATATAACGACAAATTTTTACAAAGCCATTGACTTTTCCGTATACAATGGTGTAAAATAGAAACATAAATTATACAGATTACACGCTTGCGGCAGAGCCGCAATTCTATACAACTCCTCCCCAAATAGGAAGAAGGGCCTGCGAGAGCGGGTCCTTTTTCCTTTTGGGGGGAGGGAGGAGCACAAGCGTTGGGCAGAGGGCAGTGGAAAGTTTTGGAGGGGTTCTAGGAGTGCGGAGGCAAAGCCCCTGCCACCTTTTGGAAAAGGCGGACGAAAACTTTCATTCCGCCTTTAGGGCTTGTTTGAAAATAGAGGAAATGACGGATTTTTGACCAGAAGTGGTCGGCTTCAAGGAGAAGAACCCCAGTAGTTAGCGGCGCTAACTACTGAATACTTGCGTATTCCGAGGATTTTCGACGCAGAAGATGACCACTTCTGGGTAAAAAGACGGCGTTTTCGATTTTTCAAACAAGCCCTAGGGGGGGCTGGGAGAGCACCCTGCCACGAGCCGTTAGGCCCGCCGCTTTCTCTGCTCTGCTTACATCAGCTTCTCGTGAAAATCCCTCACTCTCTGCCTATAGGCCTCCCTGGCCGCTTCTCCATACGCCAGCTCAGCCTCTCCTGCCCCCATGGCCTCCAGCACACTCTTCGCAAACCCCGGGTTCAGCACCAGCACTGGGCCCAGCACATATGTGGCAAACAGGTTCCCACGCCGCAGGCCCTCAAACCCACAGCTCTTGTTCAGCCCCACGCCCTTTTTCACCTGGAACAGCCCCTGGGCTTCCCCCCCAGGCTGGGCCATGGTGAACTGGGACTTGAACCCAATAACCTCCTCTCCCTGCCACTGGCCCAGGAAGACGCTGTTATGCCTGTGCATCATGTCCCGCTTGGCGGTGACAGGCAGCAGGCCCAGGCCCTGGATGCGGGAGCCGTCCTCGTTCTCAATCCAGTCCCCCAGCACCTCCATGGCATTGCCCGTCAGCAGGAAGGCAGTGCCATTGGCAATCAGCTCCTCCAGCCTGTCCTGGCAGGGCCGCAATTGGGCGATAACCTTTTCCTGAGAGCGCTCGCTCATGGGGCCCATATAGATAAGGGACGGGGCCTCCTTGAGGAATAGGGGTTCCCCGGTCAGGGGGGTGTCAATGCGCTGGGCCTGGGGCAGGCAGGCCTGCAGGTATTTTACGTTGAACAAGTCCCCGAACAGATTGCAGAGCTCTGGGAACAGGACCTCAATTTTCATGGGCATCACTGGGAGCCGCCTCCTTTGCCATAAGCTGTTTGATTTGCTCCTTCACCCGGTTGGCCAGGCCAATGGTGTACACATCGTACAGGATGAACACCGCCTCCGCCTCTCCCAGGGAGAGGGCCTGGGCGGCCTTTTCCGTCTCGGGCATATGGCGGAGACGTTCCTCCTTGGCCCCGGCCATCAGCAGGCGGAGGTACACGTCCCAATGGCGCGCCCCGGCGGCCACCACCTGGGTGACAGAATCGTCCGCCAAAAACTCAAAGTCCGCGTCATAGAGCCAGGAGATGTTCTCCACCGTGTGCTGGGCGTCGAAGTAGTCGTCCAGGAACAGGACAGCCGCCTTTTTGCCCGGGTAGTCCCGGATATTCTGGAAGGCCCGGGAGCAGGCAACCGGGTTCTGACCCTTTGCCAGGTGGAGGATAACCTTCCGGCCGTTGACCTCCTCCTCCAAGTACCGGGTGGCGCTGATTCCGGTATGCTCCATGGCGGCGGCAATCTTCTCCGGCTCCAGGCCAAAGGCAGTGAGCAGGGCAATGGCGGACAGGCTGTTGTATACGTTAATCATGCTGTGGTTCCCCAGGGGGAAGCGGACCCGCCTGCCCCCTGCCTCCACCAGCATGGACTCAGGCCCCACCTCCAACGCCCGGCAGCCCCCCTCTGGCGAACGGAACCCACACTGGGGGCACACCGCCCGGCCAATGTGGTGATAGCGCCTGTGCTCCCAGGAGAGCAGGGCCCCGCAGGCAGGGCAGGCCCGCACGTCCTGGACAATGTTCTCGCTGGGGGCGGGCTCGTCCGGCTGGGGGGCGATGGAGAAATACGTCCGGGGGTTGGCGGGCTTGAGGGAGGCGCACATCAAATCGTCAGCGTTCAGCACCAACCGGGCCCCGTCAGGCATATAGCGGTTGAGGATGTCCACAATAAACTCCGGGTGGGCGTTGCGCTTGTAGGAATCCCGGAAGATGTTGGTGACCAGCATCAAATCAGGCTTGATGTAGGACATGGTCAGGTTCGCGCTGCGCTCGTCCAGCTCGAAGACTGCCAAATCCTTCTTGGGCCTGCCCAGCCAGGAGCAGTTGGCGATAAGGGCCGAAGCCACGCCAGTGTCCACATTGGAGCCAGTGCGGTTGCAGACAAAATCATAGCCGCAGCGGGAGAGCACGTCCTCCACCATGTTGGCCACAGTGGTTTTGCCGTTGGTGCCGGTGATGCCGATGATGGTTTTGGGGCGGGGGATGCGGCCTAAGAAGTCCTTGCACAGGAAGATGGCGATGCCGCCGGGAAGGTTGGTCGCGCCCCGGCCAATGAGGCGGAGGGCAAGGACAGAGAGTTTAGAGAGAAAGAGGGAGAAGAAGAAAGGGAGATTGCGTTTCATGGAAGACCTCCAGGGGAGAAGATAAAAGAGCAGGAGCGGAAAGCGTGGTGGTTAAAGCAAGGTAAAAAACGTGAGTTGAAAGTTTTTGAGGGGTCCAGGGGGACTTTTTTCAAAAAGCCCCCCCTGGCAGGGGTTTGGGGCGACTTGGCGAAGCCAACGTCAGGAGTTCCCAAGGCCTTGACCGTAAAGGCGGCGCTCACAAGAGATAGGGCGAGGCAGGACTTTGGCGGCAATCCCGCGTTCCCACGTGGCAGCAGAGAAGCGCCGCCAGAGAAGCCGGGCCGCGCGATTCCGTTGAGTTGGGAAATCAAAGATTTCCCAACTCACGGAGAGCCGCAGACTGTACGATTGGGCGCTGGGCCCGAAACCTAACTGTATCATGCCGCTGCATGGTGTCAGGAACGTAGTGTCAGGGAGTGGGAGGGTAAGGGGACGTCTCGGGCCCAACACTTCGGAAGACGGTCTGCAGCTCTCCGCCAGTTTGGAAATCCGCGATTTCCAAACTGAACGGATTCGCGCGACAGGGATGGTTGGCGGCGCTGCCTGGTGCCACTGACGGGCTTGGGAGAGGGTGTTTCAGGCACTGCCCCGCAGGTATTTTGGTTCGCGCCGCCCCAAGGGCAAGGCCGCCTCCGGCGGCTTAGGGCTCTGCCCTAAGAATCCGCCAGGGGGCAAGCCCCCCTGGACCCCGACTGCCGCCTTTGGCCAGCTTCTGGAAATCGGGCACTGCCCCGAGCCGTCAGACTCCTTTCAGCTCAGCTCCGCCACCGTCACTCCCGCTTCCCCCTCACCAAAGGCCCCCAGCCGGAACCGCTTCACCTGCCTGCACTGCCGCAGATGCTTCTGCACTGCCGCCCGCAGCACCCCTGTGCCTTTTCCGTGAATAATCGTCACCTGGGGCAGGCTCATCCGCGCCGCCCGGTCCAGAAAGGCATCCACCTCCATCAGCGCTTCATCCACATTCATGCCCCGCAAATCCAGGCTGGTACCACCCTCCGGGGCGGACACGTCCTTGGTCACGCTGCGGCCCTTGGGCTTTGCTGTCCGCTTCTGCTCCACAAGCCGCAGATTCTCTACCGCCACCCGGGTTTTGATAATGCCCGCCTGGACCAGCACCTGGCCGTCCCGGGGCTCCTCCAGCACAGTGGCCTGCTTGTCAATGTCGAAAATGACCACGCTGTCCCCCATCCGCAGGGGCCGGGGGAGGGCATAGTTTTCGTTGCCCCGCTGCTGATGGACCGGGTCAGCGGCAGTCTCCAAATCCCGCAGGCCCCCTCGCAGGCGGGCCTTCTGCTCCGCGGAAAGGGCCTTGTTCTGCTGACGGCGCAGCTCGTCCAGCTCGTTTAAGAGGGCGTCTGCCTGGCGGCGGGTTTTCTGGACAATGTTCGCCGCCTCCTGACGGGCCTGCTCCAGCTCCCGGCGGGCCTGGTTGGCGGCTTCGGCCTGCTTGGCCTGGGCCTCCCGAACACTTTCCCGGGCCCGGTCAGCAGCCTTTCTGGCTGTGCTCAGCTCGTCCTCCAGCTTCCGGCGGTCCTCCTCCAGGCGGCCCACCACCTGCTCGAACACGGTGTTCTCCTTGGAGACCAGCTCTCCGGCCCTATCTACAATACGGCCCTCCAGGCCCAGGCGGCGGGAGATGGCAAAGGCGTTGGACTTGCCCGGCACGCCAATCAGCAGCCGGTAGGTGGGCCGCAGGCTCTCCACGTCGAACTCACAGCAGCCGTTCTCCACCCCCGGGGTCTCCAGGGCATAGGCTTTCAGCTCCGCGTAATGGGTGGTGCAGGCCAGCTTGACCCCCTTGCCCCGCAGCTCCTCAATAATGGCAGTGGCCAGGGCCGCGCCCTCCACTGGGTCCGTGCCCGCGCCCAGCTCGTCCACCAGCACCAGGCTCCGGTCGTCCGCCGCGTCCAGAATGCGGATGATGTTGGTCATATGGGCCGAGAAGGTGGACAGGCTCTGCTCAATGCTCTGCTCGTCCCCAATATCCGCCAGAATGTGCCTGTATACTGACACCCGGCTTCCCGCCCCCGCTGGGAGCATCAGCCCGCACATGGCCATCAGGCTCAGCAGGCCGATGGTTTTCAGGGCCACGGTCTTGCCGCCGGTGTTGGGGCCAGTGATAATCAAGGTGTCGAAATCCCTGCCCAGGGTGATGTCTGTGGGCACCACCTTCTGCTTGTCAATCAACGGGTGCCGGGCGGCGTGAAGCACCGTGATTCCGTCCTCCTCTACCTGGGGGGTGACTGCTTTCATCCTGTAGGCCACCTGGGCCTTGGCAAAGATAACGTTCAGCTCTACCGCCGCCTGATAGCTGTGGATAATGCCGTCCGCAAAGGCCCCGGCCTCGGCAGAGAGCTCCCGGAGAATCCGGTTGATTTCCTCCAGCTCCTGAGACTCCAGCACCCGAATCTCGTTGTTGGCCTCCACCACGCTCATGGGCTCAATAAACACCGTGGCCCCGCTGGCGGAGGTGTCGTGCACAAGGCCCGGCACCTCGCCCCGGTACTCGGCCTTTACCGGCACCACATAGCGGCCGCCCCGCTGGGTGATGATGCTCTCCTGCAAATGCTTCTGGTGCTTTTGGGAGTGCACCAGCTTGTCCAGCTGGTCCCGGGCCCGGGCAGAGGCGTTCCGAATCTTCCGCCGGATGCTGGCCAAAGCCGGGGAGGCGGCGTCAGCCATCTCCTCCTCGCTGACAATGCTGGTAAAGATTTTCTCCTCCAGATACTTGTTGGGGGAGAGCACCGAGAACCGGTCAGTGAGGGCAGTCCTCATGCCCGCTGACTTGTCGTGCCAGCTCTGCAGGGCCCGGATAGAGCGGAGGGTCCCCGCCACGTCCAGCAGCTCCCGCATTCCCAGGCTGCCCCCGGCCTGGGCCCGGCGCAGGGGGTTGGCCACATTCTTCAAACCGTGGAACCCGGGCCCGCCGAACTTGGCCATCAGCACAAAGGCCGCGTCCGTCTCCTCCAGCAGGTGCCGGGCTTCCCCAGCGGTGTGCACAGGCTGAATGGCCCGCACCATCTCCGCCGCGTCGCTGCAGGTGGTCTCTGCAGCCACCATATCCAATATTTTATCCAATTCCAGGGCTTTGTAGTTTCTGTCCATAAAAGTACCTCTCAAATTTGTCGTGCCAACTGCCGCCCCTCTATTTTACCAAAGGCGCGGACGTTTTTCAACCTCTCTTTTCCGGTTTTTCCCCGCCCCTCTCTCCTGCCTGCCTTGGGAAGGCTCTCCTGGGGGCAGCCCTGGCCTCAGCCCCCTTAACCTGTGCTGTCCGCCCCCGAAAACCCAAATGTTACTTCCCGTTGCTTGCGGCAACGGCTGTTTTTGCGTAGAATAAAGACATCACAAAAGGAAAGAGGGTATCCCCATGTTAAACGAAAACCTGAAAGCCATCCGAAAATCGAAGAGCCTCTCCCAAGAGGAGCTTGCCGCCAGGCTGAATGTGGTGCGCCAGACCATCTCTAAGTGGGAGCAGGGCCTCTCTGTGCCGGACGCCGACCTGCTGGTCAGCCTGTCAGAGGTCCTGGAAACCCCTGTGAGCACACTGCTCGGGGAGACTGTCTCCCTGCCGGAGCCGGACCAGCTGGACACGCTCTCTCAGAAGCTGGAAATTATCAACCAGCAGCTGGCCCGGAAAAAGGCCTTTCGCAGGGCGCTTCTTCACTGGCTGCTGGCTGCCCTGTGTATTGGCATCGTGCTGGCGTTCGCTCTGCTGATTCTGCTGGGCAGCCCCTATCAGGCCTGGGATTTCTCAGATTCTGAAACCGCCGTTGCGGGCACAGTCCTCCACGGGTTTGAGTGGGTGTTTGTCCGGGCAGCGCCAATCCTGCTGATTGGCGCCGCGGCAGGGGTGTTCCTGACCAGGAAAAAACGATAGGGCCATCCCGTTCCCCGCCCAAAACTTTTCCGCCTTATGCTTGACCTTTTTCCCCATTTGAGCTAGAATATAGGAAGAAGCCCTGATAATTGAATTGCAGGAGGTTATTCCCATGAAAACTTTGCCCGTTGCTGTGCAGGTCTATTCTGTCCGGGAGGACGCGGAAAAGGATTTTGCCGGTACTATGAAAAAGCTCAAGGAGATTGGCTATGACGGCGTAGAGCTGGCCGGCCTGTACGGCCTCTCCCCCAAGGAAGTCAAGGACGCCATTGAGGCGGCCGGTCTGGTGGCCCTGTCCGCCCATGTGCCCTTCCGGGATTTGGTGGCTGATATGGAGGGGGTCGTCAGCCAGTATGAGGAGATTGGCGTGAAGTTTATCGCCATCCCCTACCTGATGGAGGAGGACCGCCCCGGCACAGACAAGTTCCAGGAGAACGTGAAGCTGTTTGAGGAAATCGGCAGGGTGTGCAAGGCCCACGGCATCCAAACCCTGTACCATAACCATGACTTTGAGTTTGTGAAAATGCCTGACGGCCGCTATGCCCTGGATTACATCTATGACACCATCCCGGCGGATTTGCTGCAGACCGAGGTGGACACCTGCTGGGTGAACGTGGCCGGAGAGGACCCTGCCGCTTATGTGAGGAAGTACACAGGCCGGGCCCCGGTGGTCCACCTGAAGGACTTTTATAAGGAAGGCAAGCCCGGGAACATGTACCAGCTCATCGGCACAGACGTGGAGGAGCAGGAGAGCCACGGCTTCTTCGAGTTCCGGCCTGTGGGCAGCGGCATGCAGGACTTCCCCTCCATCCTCCAGGCCTCTCTGGACGCAGGCGCCCAGTGGGTGGTGGTGGAGCAGGACCAGTCCAATGGCCGCACCCCCATGGAGGCTGTCACCATGAGCCGGGAGTATCTGAAGTCCCAGGGCTGGTAAGGCCATGAAGGTTACATTTATCCTGCACAGCAGCTTTTTTGTGGAGCTGGAGGGCTGCTGCCTGCTGTTTGACTACTATGAAGGGGACATCCCCCAGGTGACGGATAAGCCCCTGACCGTGTTCGCCAGCCACAGCCATGGGGACCACTTCTCCCCGGCTGTGTTTGAGGCCACCAAAGCCTGGGCCCAGCGCCGGTTCATCCTCTCGGATGACATCTGGGAGAGCCGGGTGCCTGAGGATTTGCGCGGCTCCACCCTGTTCGTGTCCCCCCAGCGCACCTATGAGCTGGAGGGCCTGAAGCTGGCCACTCTCCGCTCCACAGACCAGGGCGTGGCCTTTTTGGCGGAGGCGGAGGGGAAGCTCCTGTACCACGCGGGGGATTTGAACTGCTGGGTTTGGGACGGGGCTCCCCGCCACCAGAACGACCAGATGACAGCTGCCTACCGGGAGGAGCTGCGGCTCTTGGAGGGCCGGGCCATCCACACAGCCTTTGTGCCCCTGGACCCCCGGCAGGACGCGGATTTTGATTTGGGGATGCGGTACTTTTTTGAGGCAGGGGGCGCGGAGCACGTGTTCCCCATGCACATGTGGGGGGATTACTCAGTGGTGCCCCTGTTCAAGTCAGACCCCAACCACAAGGCCTGGGCCAGCCGCCTGATGGACATATCCGCCCCTGGGCAGACCTTCCAGCTGGACTGAGCCCATACCAATTTCTTCACAGCGCAAAAAAGGAGGCCGGGATACCCGGCCTCCTTTTTGTATGGTTGGCTCTTCGAATTTAACGGTTCCCGTCCTCGCTGTGAAGAATCTCCCGCAGCAGCTCTGTGGTGTCATAGACAGCAGGCTGAGAGGGCTGAGCAGGCCTGGGCGGCTGAGCAGGCCTGGACGGCTGAGCAGGCCTGGACGGCTGCACAGACCGGGACGGCTGCACAGACTGAGGCGCCTGCACAGGCCGGGGCCGAGGCGGCGCTGGCTGGGCCATTTCATCCGGCAGGCTGAACTCTTCTGTATACATGGACGCCATAGGCGGGGCCTGGGGGGGCCGAACCGGCTGTACTGGCGGAGCAGGCTGAACCGGCTCCTGAGGCGGGACATACCGGGCCTGCTGGGGAATCTCAAACTCCTCTGTATACAGGCTGCCGTTTACCGGCACGGTCAGGGACTCAGGCTCCGGCCGGTCCACCCGGGGCGGGGGCACGTCATAGCCCTGGGGGCTCTGGCGGAAGCAGGCGCGCTCGTCTCCGGCGTCCTGCTCCCAGGCATCCTGGCCGCCGGGCCCTCCCCCCTCCGGGCCATAGCCGTCATAGCTGCTGTCATAGCCCTCATAACCGTACTCGACCTCCCCGGTATCCTCCTGCTGCCGGGAGCGGCCCGCGGGGCTGGGCTGCTGGCGGGTCTCTGCCTGGGCAATCTCCTCAAAAATCCGGTCATTCCGGGCGTCAATATGCCGGTTGCGGATGATGAATACCACCAGCACCAGCAGGCCCAGGGCCCCTGCGCCGATGCAGCTGGCGCCGCTGTAGAACAGCACCCGGGACATGGAGTTGGTGCGCTGGGTGACCCGGGCAAAGGTAATCCACCGGGGCTCCTTGTCCGCCGGATCCTCCTCCTGGCTGGAGGAGGACTGGATGGGCGGGGGAGTGCTTCTGGGGGAGAAGGAGGGCTGGGCAATGGTCCCGCCGGGATTTCTGGGCCCGCTGCTGCCGCTGTTGGCAGTTCCCCCGGTATTGTTATTGTTGTTGGTGCCGGGGTCCACATAAACCGGCGGCTCCTCAGTGGGCTCAGGGGTGGGGGTCTCCTCCCCGCCGTCC
>CAJTXF010000014.1:21602-44624 GCA_910580045.1 uncultured Eubacteriales bacterium | reverse complement strand
ACAGGATCTTCTCCTCTATGTCCTGGCTGATACTTGTCTGGTTCTTCTTTAACAGCTGCGGTTCGAATTCCCCCCTGCGGTCCCGGGGAATACTCACATCCACCTCTCCGAAACTGGTCCGCAATGTTTTGCTGCTGTGTCCATTGCGGCTGTTGTCCGTCTCCTTGTTTCGGTAGTCGTACTTACTGTACCCTAGCTCCTCGGACAACTCCGCATCCAGCCCGTCCTCCATGAATTCTGCGATTGTTTCTTTGAACAGGTTCTGGATATCATCCATACTGCTCACTTGGCTCAGTTCCAGTAACTCCCGGATCTTTGCCCGACGGGCTTGATCTTCTGGACTACGTTCTTTTCTTCCCATTTTTTTAACCTCCTATGTGATGTCCCTATTCTACATCACTTTGGAGGTTTACACAAGATTGGGGACAGGCTCGTATTGCTACTCGTTATGCTAAGACCTCTGATGCCTTTATCGCTGCGGTACACGTCCGTTGTATCGCTATTTGGGCTGCTATTCGTGCTTAACTCATGTAGACACTATCTAACATGGTGTCACTGCACTACTGGATATAACAAAAAATTATTTGAGATTGTTTTTGAAAAACCTGTCTATGTAGAAATTGTGCAAAGCATACGGCAAGGATTTGATTTTTGTCTTTTGAGAATTACATTTCAATAAATTCCAGTTTGTCGGGAAAAATCAAGACAGAAAAATGATATGAAAACTAAATATTGTTTACCTTTAGGTAGCGATTATCTTAACAGACAATCAGCTACCTTTTTTATTTCCAAAACTAATCAACACAGTACAGAAAGAATGAGGTATCAAGATGATTGAGAGCAAAAATGACGCAAGCAGAAATTTAGAAAAAGCATTGCAGGCATTGGAACAGGCGAAACAGCGTGTAGCCAATGAGAAGAAAAAGCAGAACGAGAAAAAACGCAAAGCCGAGAACCACCACAAGTACATCATGGGCGGTATCATTGTGAAGTATTTCCCCGACTGCTACCGCTATGACGAGGGCGAGTTAAACCGTATCTTGTCGGTTGCATTGCAGACAAGGGAGTGTCAGCAGATTATCTCTAAAATCAAAGCGGAAAGCCGAGAAACCACTCCCCCACAATCCACTCTCCCCAATGCCGAAAATGAAAGCGAGGGCGGTACGGAATGACAAAGGCAAGGACACTGGAAAGCCGAGGTAACATATTCACCCCGTTTACGGGGTGCGCACAGATATACCACCAGAGGTGGTATGTGCGCTCTCCGAGGGGCAAGTTTCACTTGCATGGACTCCTGCGGAGGGCGTTGTCTGTCTTGCGACAGCCAAAAGGGGAAACGACAATTCCCCTTCGCAAGCTGCGCTTGCTACCCTTTAGTGAACTTTGCGTTCAGACAAAAGCCAAAGTGCGGCTTTTATCTGCCCACAAAGTCTGTCCATGCGCCCCACTACCCTGTCGGCAGAATGTAGGTGTTATGTATGGGTAAGGTCACGAAACAGGCAACAGCTTCTTTTATGCGATCCTTACAACATTGCCCTGATAAGGTCTCCGCTTTCTTTCAACATAGCCAGATTTCCTATGTTCTAATTCGGGAGTAATAACGCCTAAACAGTGGAAAGCAGAGATACAGTCTTTGCAATCGGAATATGACAGTATCGGCAAGGAGCAGACCAAAACCGCCACAGAATTAGCTTATGCGGAAGTAATCAGCTACAACAGAAAGAACCTTGAAAGGGAGCTTCAGAACGAGAGCCGACAGCATAGCAGACAACAAAACAAGACTAAGCGGAGGGAGGAAGAAATTTAATGGAAATTCAATAGAAATATGGGTTTGATTGTGGTATTCTGTTAAAGGTACAAAATCGGAATTGATGGAGGATAGTGTTATGAATTTTTTATGTTTTGGCGATAAAAATAATAGGTCAATACTATTTATACATGGAATGGCTTCCACAGCAATGCTTTGCTATGAACCAATTTTAAAACATTTGGCAGATTATTATGTGATATTGGCAGAAGTGGATGGTCACAGTGAAAGAACAGATGAACTTGTCAGTCTTAAAAACAATTGCGACGAGATAGAAAATTACATAATAAATAATCTATCTGGTAATTTGTATTGTCTGTCTGGATTTTCTATGGGAGCAACAATGGCTGTTGAAATTATTGGAAGAGGCAATGTTAATGTCGCTAAAACACATTTGGATGCGGCGTTTCTGACAAAGATGGGCTTGTTGACAAAGCCATATGAATATATATTCTGCAAAGCAATCAAGCGGATTCAAAACGGAAAAGCAATCCCTAAATTTATGATGGACGCCGTTATGGGAAAAGATAACAACAGTATTATCGAAATGCTTTATACGGGCATCACCTCAAATACTATAAAAAATGCGTGTGAATTTGTGTATAGGTATCATATTCCTGAAAGTATAAGAAATTACAAGGGGGTTATTTTGTTCTGGAGAGGCTCAAATGAGCAATATCCAAGAAAGAGCGTTACTTTGTTAAAGAAATATCTGCCTGCTATAGTAGATATAGAGATTGAACATATGGGACATGGGCAGTATTTACACGAGCATAGCGATGAATATGCAAATAAGCTGATTGAATATCTGCAAAGCTGATACAAATTCCTGTGTATCTAAACAACCATTTCCCACAATCAGAACTGAATAAGTAACACAGCGTCAGAGCGTATAGGAAAATCTATGCGCTCTATTTTATTTTAAAGGAGCAGATTTATGAGCAAAGACAGCAATACACAGCAAAGAGCCACCCGACAGCACCCACCCACAAAAATTATTGTGGAAAGGCACTATGTAGGCACTGAAAAAATGGAAACAGTATTCAAGCGGATAGCCGAGGAACAGATAACAAAAAAGGTTAAGGAGATAGCGGCAAACAACGCAAATTAGCACTGGAAACGGAAAAGGGAATATAGTATAATATGAGTTAAGAGGAAGTCCCTTTTCATCAAGGAGGACAAAATGAAAAGGGCAAAACTGAATAACGACAAAATCACTGCTTTATATTGCAGGCTTTCCAAAGACGACGGCACAAACAACGAGAGCATGAGTATCAGCACACAGAAAACCATGCTGAAAGAATATGCCAAGCGCAACGGTTTTCTCAACTGCCAGTTTTACGTTGATGACGGTTACAGCGGTACGAACTATGACCGCCCCGCTTTCCGACAGCTTATCGAGGACATACAGGACGGGGAAGTGTCAACGCTCATCACAAAAGACCTGTCACGTTTGGGGAGGAATTATCTTGAAACGGGTACATATATCGAGGTGTTTTTCCCCAACCATAACGTGCGGTACATTGCAATCAATGACGGTGTGGACTCCATAGACAACGCACAAATGGATATTACGCCGTTTCGCAACATCATCAATGAAATGTACGCAAAGGACACGTCAAGGAAAATCAAGAGCGCACTCCATGCAAGGAGAATGCAGGGCAAGTATATGGCTACTACCGCCCCGTTCGGTTATCAGAAAGACGAGAAAGACCATAACCACCTTGTCATTGATGAAGTGACCGCCCCTGTTGTGGAACTGATTTTCTCAATTGCCGAGGAGGGTGTGGGGCTTCACACTATCTGTAACCGCTTGCGCAAGGCAAAAGTCATTAAGCCGAGTTTCTACAAAAAGGAAATGTTTGAGCGGTACACTGACGAGGAAAAAATGTATGACTGGGATACTGCCTATGTCAGCAAGATTTTACGCAATCCCGTCTATGCAGGAAACCTCACCGTAGCGGAAAGACCGACAAAGACCATGCGTTCCAAGAAAAGACAGTATATCCCGTATGCGGAGCGTGAAATCATCTATGGAACACATGAGCCAATCATTGAACAGAACCGTTGGAACACCGTACAGAAGATTTTGGACGGCAGACCGCCCGTTATCGGGGAAAGCTCAAGCGGATATGACAACATTTTCCGAGGGATTATAAAATGCGCTGATTGTGGGAGTGCCATGCTTGCCAAAGTCGAGCAGAAAAGAAAGCGGAACAACGTACTGGACAAGACTTTCTACTGCTGTACCAAATACCGCAAGTTTGGGAAAGAGGGCTGTTCATCACACACCATTGAGGCGAGGACGGTTCACGAAGTTGTGCTTGCGGACATTCAGAAGCACGCAGGACAGGCACTGGCGGACAGGAAAGCAATGGTAACGGAAATTGCGGAGCGTCTTAATCTCCAACTGTCAGCGGACAAGGAACAGCAGAAAAAGGAACTAAGGCAATGTAAACAGCGAGTGTCGGAAATAGAAAACCTGTATGCCAAACTGTATGAGGATTTGACAAGGGAACTGATAACGGAAAAGCGTTTCCAAATGTTGTCGGCAAGGTATGACAGCGAGCAGGAAGAACTGACAGCCAAGATAAAGGAACTTGAAAAAAGTGCCATAGCGGACAAAGAACAGTTATCTTCCATTGAGCATTTTGCGGAGCAGATAAGCGGTTATGCAGGAATAACGGAACTCAATTTTAAGATAATCAACCAACTTATAGAAAAAATTCTTGTTTCTGAACCCGTAGAGATAGACGGGCAGAAAATTCAACGACTTACTATCCATTACAAGTTCATAGGGGCACTGGAAACCCTTGAATAATGGATATTTTCTAAGTCACCTATTCCAACTATCCAACAGACGCCGGGCGGGAGGGCGAATTGATCTTCCGCACGGCTACCGCCTGGCGGGCTGTACCAAGCCCATGAAGCGGCTGTGGATCTCCAGCATGGAGGACAGCGCCATCCGGGAGGGCTTCGCCCACCTGAAACCGGGCCGGGATTATGACCCCCTGCATCAATCGGCGCTGTGCCGGGCCAAGGCGGACTGGCTGATCGGCATTAACGCCACCCGGCTTTTCTCTGTGCTGTACCACAAGGCCCTGACCGTGGGCCGCGTCCAGACCCCCACCCTGAAAATGCTGGCGGACAGGGACGCCAAGATCACCGGCTTCCAGAAAGAGAAATATCACATCGTCCATATCGCCGGGGGCGGCATGGAGGCGGCAAGCGACCGCTTCCATGACCCCACCGAGGCGGAGAGCGTCAAGACGGACTGTGCGGGAGCGCAGGCCGTTTGCGCTTCCATCCAGCGGGAGAAGAAAGCCGAACAGCCGCCCAAAGGTGAAGATCAAGGGCCTGTTCTCCCCCAAGACCGGCAAGACCTACGACGGCACGGTACTTCTGGCCGATACCGGCGGGAAGTACGTCAATTTCCGCATGGAGTGGAAAAAGCAATAATATTTTCAGACGCAAGGCTCCGTCCGATTGGATGGGGCCTTGTGCTGTGATCAGAAAGGAGCGACCGAGTGAGCGAAGTATTTTCCATACAGTTGAGCAATCACACCACCCAGCGGGACGGCAAATCCGGCGTCTGGCTGGACTTGCCCGCCACGGCGGAACAGGTGCGGGCGGCGATGGGGCAGATCGGCGTCACGCAGGATAATCCCTGGGACTATTTCATCAGCGGCTTTTTCTCCCCGGAGGGCCGACACCTGGCTATCCCCTACGATTTGGTGCTGGCCTCCGGCGTGAACGAGCTGAATTTCCTCGCCGCCCGGCTGGAAAAGCTGGACGCCTACGAGATCGGCACACTGAACGCCGCCTTGCAGCAGAAGAACACCGAATTGCGAACGATCAGCCGCATCACCGACTAAGCGCATTGGTAATGGACATTAAAGGGCCGGTAAACCCGTCATATAATTCTACCCCTGTCTGTATGCTGGCCATACTCAATGCGCCCCCTTCTGCTTTGCCTCAAGTTTTTTGCGGTCTTTTTCTTCCTTCTCTATCCGTACTTTGATAGACGCTATTACAAACGCCTTTGAGCTTTCCCTCTTTATCCAGCTCCCGGAGCCGTTTTGCCTGGGCTACCGAGGGGGAGGACTGCTCGCCGTCAATGGAAACGGCAACAAGCCTTTGATTTTTCGGTTTAATGTAGGACAGCTCCACGGCGGGCATAAAGCCAAGCCCTTTCTCGTCCACCTTGTTCAAGAGCTCCGGGACAAGGGAGTTCAGCCGGATATAGCGCATGACTTTTTTATAGTTCATGCCGTTGTTTTCTCCGACAATCTCAACGGAGCGTTTTCCGATGTCCCCCTCGGCCACGCCGTCCAGACGGCCTCCCTGGTGCTTGATGGCCTCCACTTCCAGATCCAAAAGTTTTGCAAGCTCGCTGGGCAGGGGCTCCCCACGCTGTTTGTTGCTGTTTTTCATTTCCCGGACAGCCTCGATGTCCGTCATGCTGCGGACGATACAGGGGAGCTCCTTTAGCCCGGCCAGCTCACTTCCACGGTGGCGGCGGTGGCCCGCCACAATCTCATAGCCGTTGCCGTCCTTTTCCGGGCGGACGGTGGCGGGAGTCATAACGCCATGCTCCTTGATCGTCCCCACTAGCTCGACCATTTTTTCATCGTCCTTTACCTGGAACGGGTGATCCCGGAAAGTATGGAACGCATGGAGCTCGGAAAGTTTCAAATAAACCAGCTTTCCCTCGTCAATGGGACGGGGCGGGGCGGCGGGCTCGGGAGCAGGCGGCTCCGGGACAGCGGCCTCCCGGACGGGAGCGCCCTTTGGGGCATCCGGGGCTTTGCTGTCACTTCGGGACACTTTGTCTCGTTTAGGCGGCTTTGACTTTCCGGGGGCCGTTTTATCCTCCTTGGGCGGGCGGCCCTTGCGTGGCTTTGTTTCCTCCTTGCCAGTGGGCCCCGCTTTTTCTTCTTTGGGCGGGCGGCCACGCCGGGGCGTTTTCGGCTTATCGCCGCCAGCGGCGGGAAGTTCCTCCTTTCCGTCTTTACCCGCCGCCTCCTTTTCCACCTGGGCCCGGGCCGCCTGCCGCTTTTCGCCCATCAGCTCATTGATCTTGTCAAAGGACACCACCACATCGCCGGGAGCGGGCTGGGCAGGCCCGGCCTGTTCCTGCTGGGGCGTGGGTGCGGCGGCCTGTTCGGGAGCCGGGGTCTGGGGCTGGTCTGTCGCAACAGGCTCGGGAGCCTCCGGGAGTTTTTCACTGCCGGGGCCTGTGTTCAGTTTTTCATCTGCCATTCACTAACCTCCTTTTTGTGAAAGTTGCATAGATTTCGGGGTTAAATTTCTGTAATTATTTTTTGCCTCCTTTCCGTCTATCCACTCAAAAAAGCCGCCCGTTTTTTCATGCCGGACGGCTTTTAGCGTAATGTGATAGATCAAATATTATTTTTTGTGGTTGGTAGGCTTTGAAAAGCCTTGTATTTACAGTGTTCTTATTAAGAAACAATCATACAAAATGTGGGGGCTTTAAGAACATGGCTTTTGAAGTGTCAAAATCGTCTTATATCCACTCTGCGGCGCGCTTTCAATTTTCATTGTTCCACCATGCGCCTCCACGATCTGCCTCACCAACAATAGCCCCAGCCCATGCCGCAAGTCAAGCCGTTCATCGGTACTCTCCATGTAATGCGGCTTTTCTTTCAGTTCCCGCAGCTTTTCGGGGGATAGACCCACGCCATCGTCGGCGACAGTCAGGGAAACGGTGCTGTCCGAACAGTCAAGACGCAGACTGATGGTACAGCCTTGCGGGTTGTGATTGATGCTGTTCTGCACCAGATTGTTGATCGCCCGTGAAATCAGCCGCGCGTCACATTCTATGACAGCAGTTTCGGAGTTTTTTGAAATTTCCACTCCAAATGAGTATTTTTTAGGAATACCAGTATTGAGCAAATCCGCCGCATAAGAGCGCAGCAGTTTAGACAGGCGCACAGGCTCCTTATGGAGCGGCTGCATTTCATATTCTAACTGCGATACCAAATTCAAGTCCTGTACCAAGTCTTTGATCTTTGTACTCTGCGCCCGGATGATTTCTGCCTCCTGCTGAATATTCCCACTGGCCTCGTGATCTCCGGCAATCCGTTGGGCATATCCCATAATCATAGAGAGTGGTGTGCGTATATCATGGGAAACGCCGCTAATCCAGTTGGCGCGGGCCTGGTTTTGTCTGCTCAACACCTGGGACGCTTGATTGACGCTATCCGCAATTTCCGACAACTCGCCTCGAATGGACAAATCAACAGGTTTTCCCGTGGATAGTGTTTTGATAGAAGCCATAATCGGCTCTGTATTTTTGGAGATTTTTCTTTTAGAGAGATAGTAGACCAAAAACAGAAGCACTATGTCTATTGCCAAAATGCCGGTTATAAAGAGCGGGAAAATCCTAATCGCCCGTATTGGGAAATAGTTTCCTGTCAGCTTCATAAAGCTGTCTTTTGGGTAGCCCAACACCAGCAGGCCATTATCTGTGTTCCGCACAAAAACAGGATAGTCTTGCAGATAGCCTTTTGAGAACACAGCCACATCCTGAATGGTGTACTGTGTCGGTATTTCCTCTGGTAAAGACACTTCCCAAATACAACGCCCGCTTGCATCCAATAGCATAGCCCAAATCTGATTGCGGTTTAACTCTTGCAGCCTTTCTTCTGATATGCCGGATGCCGACAGATCAGCAGCCACGGCCTCTAACATATTTGCCGGTGATGCCGAACCGTATTCCCTGAATACGATACCTCCGAACGTCAAAGCAAACGCCAGAATGTTGACAAGCAGGAGAACCAGCGCAAAGGCAAAAAAGGAAAGAAGATACTTTGATATATATTTTCCAAATGCTTTCATCTGCTATTTCCTTGCCAGCAGCTTATAGCCCAGCCCTTTGACTGTCAGCAAGGACACCGGCTTTGACGGGTCTGCCTCGATTTTCTCCCGGACGCGCCGCACATGGGCGTTCAAGCTGTTTTCATAGCCAAAGGGATTGTCGCCCCATAGGGCCTCGCAGAGCGTGTCCACTGTCACAATGCGGCCCTCATTCTTCGCAAGAGTTTCCAGCAGCCTATGCTCCATCGCTGTCAAGGGAAGTATCTCACCGCCCTTATCCACTTCGGCCCGGCTGAAATCTACCGTACAGCTATCCAGCTTCAAAACGGCTGCGTCCTCTTTGTAGCACCGGCGCAGAACGGCGTAAACCCGCAGCAGAAATTCCTGGGGCAGAAAGGGTTTTGCGATATAATCGTCCGCTCCAAGGCCCAGCCCTGCCAGCTTGTCCGCCGCCTCGTCACGGGCCGTCAGAAAAATCACGGGAATATCCGTCCATGCGCGTATCTGCTCCATCAGGGAAAAGCCGTCACCGTCCGGGAGCATCACATCCAAAATCGCCAGATCAGGCTTTTCCGTTTCAGCGGCGGCAATTCCCTCTTTCATATTGGCGGCGGTCACAAGGCGCTGAAAGCCCTCGTCCGCTAAAATAGCTGACACCATTTTCAAAAGCTCCGGCTCGTCATCGACCAGCAGGAGCTTTTTGCTGTGTAAAAATGAATTGTCCATCGTGATGTCTCCCCGATAAAATACAATTTGTCCGACTCTTTAGAAATTACTTAATAAATTTATGGCTTCATTTAAAGAAATACATTTTGCAAATCTCTCAGGCCACATCATGTCATTGTAATATTTGTAAGTAGTTTCCCCATCCATGTATTCGTTATCAAATGTTGTATTTGTATCTTTAGGAATAATGACTTTATAGCCCCGTTCAAATGCAGACTTTACAGTTGCATCTATGCAAAAATTGGTCTGCAAGCCAACAATCATTAGTGTATCTTCATTGACTTCTTTTAAATAATTCACAAATTTCTTATTTCCAAAACAGCTATTAATATCTTTTATAAACACTTTTTCTCCATTAATTGGTAAAACCTGTGTTGCAATCTCAAACCCTTCGTCTCCAGTGGAAAAACCCGTCCCTGGTCCATCATCATGTTGAAAATAAATAACTTCAATTTTGTATTTTCTAGCTGTATGAATGATCCGAATAGTATTCTCAATAAAACAATTGAAGTTATAAAGTCTCTCGTCTGTTATTCCTTTTTGTATGTCAACTACTAATAATCTCATAAAAAGTCTCCTCTTAACTGTTAAACGATGATTTACCAACCTAATTATAACACGGCAAATTTACTCTGTAAACGCCTTCACAGAAAAGTAAGCTAAAAGTAAGGACACGAGAATGTAGAAGTCAGGTTGATGCTGTACCCTAGAGGCAGAAAGGAGATGTGTCTATGGACTATATCATCGCCACAGAGCAGTTGACGAAAAAATACAAAAATTTTACCTCCGTCAACAATGTTTCTATTCACGTCCGCAGGGGCAGCATTTACGGCTTTCTTGGCCCCAACGGAGCGGGCAAATCCACCACCATGAAAATGCTCTTGGGGCTGACTGCCCCCACAAAGGGCAGCTTCACCATTGATGGAAAACACTTTCCAAATGACCGGCTGAAAATCCTGCGGGAGATCGGCTCATTTATTGAGGCCCCCTCGTTCTACGCCAACCTGACGGGCTGGGAAAACCTGGATGTGATACGCCGGATTTTGGGCCTGGGTCAAAACACCGTGGAGGACGCCTTGGAGCTGGTGGGACTGTCCGAGTTTGGAGATCGCCTCGCAAAGAAGTATTCCCTTGGCATGAAACAGCGGCTTGGCCTTGCCGGGGCGCTGTTGGGCCGTCCGCCTATCCTCATTCTGGATGAACCGACCAACGGCCTTGACCCCTCTGGCATCCATGAAATTCGCAATCTGGTAAAATCCCTGCCTGATCTGTACGACTGCACCATCCTCATTTCCTCTCATATGCTGTCGGAAATTGAGCTGATGGCGGACGACATCGGTATCCTCAATCATGGGCGGCTGCTGTTTGAGGGCAGCTTGGATGATCTGCGGCACAGCGCAAGGCAGGCGGGAATGTCCGCCGATAACCTGGAAGATGTGTTCCTCTCCATCGTAGAGCAGGACAACGCCGCCAGAAAGCAGAGGGCAAAGCTATGAGGGCGCTTGTGATCGAACTGCGGAAAGAGAAGCGGACAGGGGTGATCCCGGTGCTGCTGGCTGTAGGTATTTTAGGCGCGGCCTATGCCTTTGTCAACTTCCTTGTCCGAAAAGATACGCTGCTCAATCTTCCGCTGGCCCCGATGGACGTACTGCTGACCCAGCTTTACGGCATGATTATGATACTGAACCTGTTTGGTATCGTTGTCGCCTCCTGCATGGTCTACAACATGGAGTTTAAGGGCAGCGCAATCAAAAAGATGTATATGCTTCCCATGAGCGTACCGGGGATGTATCTCTGCAAATTCCTGATCTTGACCGTCATGCTCTTTGTGGCGGTGGCTCTGGAAAATCTGGCGCTAATGAAAATCGGAATGAGCGATCTGCCCCAGGGGACATTTGAAATGGGAACGCTGCTCTGCTTTACGGCCTATTCATTCATCACATCCATGCCGGTGCTGTCCTTTATGGTGCTGATTTCCTCCCGCTTTGAAAATATGTGGGTTCCCCTTGGTGTGGGAGTTGCCGGTTTTTTAAGCGGGATGGCCCTGGCATCATCGGCCGCGGCGGTCTTGATGGTGCATCCGTTCATTGTGATGTTTAAGCCTGCGGTGGCTATGAGCGCACAGCCCGATATGCTGGTGGTGCTGTTTGCTCTGGTCGAAACGCTCCTTTTCCTTGGCCTTGGGCTGTGGATGGCAAAAAATCTGCGCTATGAGTAAAGGAGGAGCCGCATGAACTTTTTGGATTTGCTCGGCATTGAGTTTATGAAAGTGAAACGCTCAAAGATCGTTCCGCTGATTTTTATTGCCCCGCTGCTGGTAGTGGCCTCCGGGGTGGCGGCGTTAAGCCGGTACTTCACGCCGGAGTACACCAACGCATGGCCCGCTATGTTCATTCAAAGCGCCCTGGTCTACGCCTACTATCTGCTGCCGTTCAGCATGATCGTGGTATGCGTGATGATTGCGGGGAGGGAAACGCAGAACAATGGCATTTTGAAAATGCTGGCCCTGCCGGTGAGCCGGAAAGCCCTTTCCCTGGCAAAGTTTTGTGTCCTGATGTTCTATCTATTCATGGAAATGGTTGTCTTTCTGGCGGTGTTCGTAGTTGCCGGTATGCTGGCTACTTCAACAATGGGAATTACAGAAACATTGCCCGTTCTCTATCTTCTGAAATGGTGCGTGGGGCTGTTTCTGACGATGCTCCCATGTTTGGCGGCAATGTGGGCAATCACGGTGTTATTTGAAAAACCTCTGCTTTCCGTGGGGCTGAACCTGCTGCTGGTTATCCCCGGTATTCTGGTCGCCAACACGCCACTCTGGATTGCTTATCCCTACTGTTACAGCGGCTATCTGGTGTCCTGCTCTCTGCACGATTTTACAGCGGAAACCTCTGACGCCGCATTTGCGTTGATGCCATTTCTGCCCTGTGCAATCGCTGTATTCGCTGTTCTGCTTGCCCTGTCAATCACACAATTTGGAAAAAAGGAAATGAGGTAATCGTATGGAAGTCACAAAAAAACTTCAAAAGCTCAGTCTGGCGGCGCTGATCGTCAGTCTGCTGCCGCTGGCAACCCTTGTCCCCGTGTTTCTGAAAATCACCCTGCCGGATGGTGTACGCATGGTTTGGGCGATCTGCAACATCGTCCTTGCGCTGGCGGGCCTCCTGTTCTCCGTGATTTGCGTAAAGAGCGAGGAGAGCCGGAGCGCCGTCAATATTATGTCCACGGTAATCAGCGTTGCGCTGGTGCTGATGATGCTGGGGATTGTCGCCCTTGCCCTGGTTCTCAATTTTTTGCAATAATACCAGATTGGGAAACTGACTTGTAGCCAATATTTGAAAAACTGCCGCACGACGGCAAAAGAAAAAAAGCTGTCGTGCAGCAGTCTATAATCACGCCCATTTGCGAACGACGGCTTACAAATCAAAGCCGCCGTTCTTTTATCCCCCAAAAGAATGACGCGGTAACGCGGACAGATACGGCGGCTGACAGGAGGCAGCCGCTATGAAATGCACAGTCATTCGACACAATCTGACAACCCTTGATTTATCAAAAAAAGCCCGTCCCCCACCTGGGGGAACTGCAGCCATGAAGTTATACTATACGATGCAGATATAGTAAACTATACAACGCAAACCGCCCGGTGGGTCTGTGACCTGCCGGGCGGTTTTTGTCGTTTCCTGCGGCCCGGAAAATTTTCTTTGATTTTTTCTCTGCGGAAAGCGGTTTTGCACGCAAAACCTGTGTTGCTGAACGCTCTGTTAGCGGAAAGGGAGAGTACCACCACCATCCCCACCGGAAAGGGGTGAGAAGATGGAAACGAACCCCCGCGACTATGGCGAACGGTGCAGGTTTGACGCCTTTTGCAAGTCGGTACTGCGGAACGAGGCCCATAACTACCGGCGTGGCTTAAAGCGCCAGCGTGACCGGCAGGTGTCGATCAGCGCCTTGTCGCAGGCAGATATGGACAAGCTCTCTACGGTAGATCACTACCCCAGCGACAGTTACATTTTTTCGTCGCATGGGTATGACCTGCATATCAACAACGAGCTTGTGGCCGATGCCTTTGCCGGCTGACGGAACAGGAGCAGAGTATTTTAATTCTGCATTGTGTCCTGGGAATGTCAGATAGCAAAATCGGCACTGTCATGGAGCTGTCCCGTTACGCCGTCCAGCGGCGCAGGCGGAAAGCACTGGATGAACTGCGGAGCAAATTGGCGGCGTTGATGCCGAAAGGAGGTTAGCGCGAATGGTAAATCCCAATAAGGGCCGGGCGCTTCTCCTTTTGCCAGTGATCGAAGCTGCCCGCGCTGGGGACACCGAGGCCGTGGAACGTGTCTTGCGGTATTACGAGGGCTACATAAACAAGCTCTGAAACCTTGTCTGAAAACAATGCTGGCAAGCAGTTGGTAAAAATTGAAAAGGATATCCGGGCGCTGGAAGCAAAGCGGGCGAAGCTGGTCGATATGCGTTTGGAAGAAGTGCTGGACAAGGAAACTTATGAAAGCAAATATCTTGATCTGACAGGCCAAATCGAACAGCTTCAAGCCCAGCGCCGCGATTTGCAGGAAGCGGCGGAAACCGAGAACACCATGAAAAAACGCATTGCGGAGTTCAGAAAAACGCTGGAACAAAACAATGTTCTGGAAGAATTTGACCGCTATATTTTTGAAAGCATAGTTGAAAAAGTGATCGTTGGGGGGTATGATGAAGAAGGCCGCAAAGACCCGGCCAAGCTGATATTCATTTACAAGACAGGTTTCCAAAGTCACATGGACGGAGCAAACTTTAAGCCGCCCCGCAAGAACAGCAAATCCGCAAAGCAGGCTGCCGGTTTGTGTTCCCATCCTACCGACAAGGTTGAAACAACGTGTTCCCATCATAGCGACGACACATGTGGAGACGGTGTGTTTATTGTCCAAACTCAAGGCCGAATAGACATATTGAAGCAGAGCTGGGGATGGATGAGCTGGATTTGATTGCTGCTGGGAGCAAGGCTGCCTGTGGGGAAATCCAGACGTATATAGAAGAAACTGCGGGCCTGCCGGTACCTTCTCTCTGCAATTAGGAAAGGCGCTTGCATGCCCCGCATGGATAGTGGGGCTGGCGCGGGGAAGCGGCTGGCCAAAATAGAAAACCAGCAGGATTTCTTTTGCTGGCAGGCTGATATTATATTACATTTGATTTGCTTTTTCTATATGCACTTTTTGCCGTCTGTTGCAGGGTTATCAATCAGTGCCCCATCCTCCCCGAACCGGGAGCCGTGACAGGGGCAGTCCCAGCTGTGTTCAGCGGCATTGTATTTCAGCGCGCAGCCCATATGCGGACAGCGGGGGATAGTGGGGGTAAGCAGGCCAACCACAGCTTCCCATCCGTTGACGGCAAGCTGTGGGCAGAGCATCCCTCGGGATGGCTGGAATACATAGGAATACCGGCTTTCCTTACCGGACACCAAGCCGGTCAGCAAAGCGGCGGCTGCCATGGAGGAGGTCATCCCCCATTTGCTGAACCCTGTGGCAACGTAGAGGTTAGGCGTGCTTTTGGCATACTGTCCGATATACGGCATACTGTCCAAGCTCATGCAGTCCTGGGTGGCCCACTTGGCGGCAATCCGCGCCTGGGGAAAATTCTGCTGGGCAAAGGCCTCCAAAGCCTCCCAGCTGCCCGGCTTGCCGGTGCGGTGACTGTTGCCGCCTAACAGCAAAAGTCCCTGGTGATTCCGCAGGGATAAGCCCCCTGCCTGCTCGTCCAAGTACATTCCTTTTACATCCGGCGCACCCTCCAAGGCCAGCACATATGCGCGCTGCTGGTACAGCTTGATAAAATAGCCGCCATGGTTATTGAGGATGGGAAAGTGGGTGGCAACGATAATTTTCTTTGGGAAGACAGTTCCCCCGGTTGTAAGCACTTTTCCGGGCAGGAACTCCAAGGCTTTGGTGTGCTCAAAAATCCGCAGCCCCTGGGCAGCTGCCCCCAGGAACTTCAGAGGGTGGAACTGTGCCTGCCGGGGAAAACGCACTGCTCCGGCTATGGGAAAGGGGAGGGGCAACTGGGTTTCAAAGGAGGCGGGGAATCCCAGGCGGTTCAGCGCGGCGGCTTCCCCTTCTATCCTGTGCCGGTGGTTCCGAGAGTAGACGAAAGAGTCCTGCTCCTCAAAGTCACAGTCAATCTCGCGGCAGAGTGTCCGGAACTGCTCCAGCGCCTCCAGGTTTGCCTGGAGATAGAGCTTGGCAGTCTCAAGGCCAAACTTCTGAATGAGCTTATCATAAATCAGACCATGCTGTGCGGTTATTTTCGCAGTGGTGTTTTTCGTGATGCCGCTGCCAATGCGCTCCGCCTCCACCAAAGCGTAATCCACCCCGGCCCGCTCCAGCTGATGGGCGCACAGCACGCCAGCCATCCCGCCGCCGATAATCAGTACATCTGTATGCAGGCTTCTGTCCAAGGGAGGGAACTTGGGCAGCTCTGCTGTTTTTGTCCAAATAGAATCCATTTCATCACCTCGACAGGTTTAGAATGGCCAGACTCCAGGCGGATTATGTGCTGTTGGGCGGGCCGGGGAATTGCACCTTGAAATTCCTACAGAAACCCTGTATAATATAGGAAAATATCCCTGCGCCCACAGGGCTGTACCCATGGCGCGGGCCAAAACGAGGAGGAGTAAAGATGAAAAAGCGTGTACTGTCCCTGCTGCTGGCTGTGCTGATGGTGCTGGCCTTAGTGCCCCCAGCGGAGGTGAGGGCGGCGGAGATTGTTGCCAGCGGCGACTGCGGGGCCGAGGGCAGCAATGTGGCTTGGTCTTTGGATAGCGCTGGGACGCTGACCATCAGCGGGACGGGAGCCATAGAAAACTATGGGAGTAACTCCTTTGGTAAGCGGCAGGCCCCATGGAAACCTTGGCGGTATAATCTTTCGGGCGAATCTGGCGTTGTTATCAAAAAAGTTGTAATAACAGAAGGGATAACCGCGATTGGAGACTTTGCATTTGAGTGGTGTTCCGAAATGACCGAGATATCTATACCGAACAGTGTTACCTCAATAGGTAATGGGAGCTTTTCCACTTGTCAGTCATTGCATGCAGTTTTTCTGCCCAAAAATCTAACAGAGATTGGGGAAAGTGCTTTTGAGCATTGCGATGCATTAAGTACTGTCACTATACCTGCAAAAGTTACTACATTAGGAGCAAGCGCTTTTGCCTCTTGTGACAACCTTGAAAGTGTGACCATATCCGGCCCGATTTCCACTATATGGTTATATACCTTTCGGGAGTGCAGAAAACTTTCTGACATCACATTGCCTGCATCCTTGCAGACAATAAAAGCAATGGCTTTTTCCGGGACTCCATCTCTAAAAAATATCTACTTTGGCGGCTCACAGATCCAGTGGGATACCCTTGTCAAAAATTCTGACAAATTCCTCTCTGCTAATGTTGTTGTTCACTATGGGCAAACTGGCCCCTCTCCCACGGTTACCCCCAGCCCGTCTCCCTCCCCCAGCGCGAAGCCCACCATACCGCCGGACGCGGAGGCCAGCGGCACCTGCGGCGCGGACGGGGACAACCTGGTCTGGTGGGTGAAGGACGGCACCCTCACCATTGCAGGGGAGGGGGAGATGGAGGATTACAGCTTTACCGAAAAGCTCATTCCGCCCTGGATGGGCTCGGCAATGGAAATTAAGAAGGTGCTTGTGGAGGACGGGCCGACCAGTATTGGGGCGGAGGCTTTCTATCTGCTTACCCAATGCAGCGAGATTTTCTTGGGCAAGGATATTCGCTCTGTCCGGCGGGGGGCGCTGTGCGCTGGGTCCGCCTCTTTGTGGCTCTCCGTTGTTTTCGAGGGTGACCCGCCAGAGGTTCTGGATGAGGCCGCTTTCCCGGATAAGGCCACCATTTACTACAAAACCGGCGCCGAGGCTCTGGAAAGCGACTGGGTCAATGCCGCTGTCAAGCATTTTTATGCGTTTGATATAAGTAAAACAGACAAGATGGATAGACAGGTTAGCATCTATCCCCGATGGGTTTACCAAGAGGACAAGGCGATAAATAAACTGGATATAGATAACACTTGGAATTTCACGAACAATGCGCCTGATTGGCCTGATGCAGAGGCGAATAAAGGGTATTTTATCACTCGTTCCAACTATAACAAATTACTTCAATTTGTTTCCCGCTCAGATAAGAAAAGCCTGGCCACCAGCTCTGCTAAGGCAGAGGTTTTCAAGAAGAAGACCAATTTCAATATTGACGGCATCGCGCCTGATGGCTATTATGAGTGGTGGAACGGTTCCTGTTACGGTATGGCGGTTACCGTTGCCGCAGCTATGAACCATTGTATTGTTCCAAGTATGCTGCCTGGTTCTTCCGGCACCCTGTTCTCTATTGAGGAGGGAAAAACCTCAATCCATATCAGCAGGATGACCCAGTCATTGATAAACTTCTATCACATGCAGCAAAATCTGAAAGCGGTGCAGGATAAAAGCAGGGCCATCACTCAGTGCGAACGCCAGATGGAACAGCTGATTATGCTGGACAAGACAGTCCGAGAGGCCGAGGCAGACGGACGCGGGGTTGTGATTAGTTTTGATATGCGCCACCGGGTACCGGGTGAAAACGGTTCTTTGGCGTATAGCACTGTCGGACACACCGTAACTGGCTACGCGGTGGAAGACGGTATATTTCCCATGTACCTTAATGGCCAGTATTACATTTTCTACCACCGGGTGCTGACCTACGACCCGGCATATTCTGGAGACAAGCAGAAAGATTATGATTTCGCCTTGTATTATAATGATACTGTGTGGGCTATCCCTGGATGGGGCGCTGATGATCAATTTGACGCTATCTGGGCTTTGAGCACAGATAAGGGTATCAGCCTTGGTATTTTTACCCCTACTCGGACAGATAATTGTGCCCAATTGACCGGCTTGCTGGCTGATGACAACTTCATCAATGCGATAGACTACCGCACGGGGTTGTGCAATTACACCAGCAAAGGCCGCGGCGCTTCCCCCTCCACCCCCGGCTACCTCCGCACCAGCGCCCAAAACCTCACCCTCACCATTGACGGCCAGGAGGTGGAAATCAAAGACAGCCTGTTCGGCGGCACCACCACTGTGTCTGACACCGGCGCGATGATTCTGTTCCCCAGCAATGGCGATGGGGACGGCAGCTACACCATTGTTCTGCCCGAGGGCGCAGAGTACAGTATTGCCGCGGAGGAGGACTTCGCCTGCTCTTTTGAGACAGACGATTTCTACCTCAGCGCCGGGGTCCAGGGCGCCGGCAGAGCCAGCTTCACCCCCTCCGGCACGGTGGATTTGAACGTCTCCGGCTCTGCCCCAGTCTATGCGTCGCTTACCGCCAACAACTCCCCCACTTGGCACAATTTTGAGGTTGCCAGCCCTGACGCCGGCCATCTGCTCCTGAAGCTGACAGACAATGGCCTGGAGATTTGGGGGGACGACCTGAGAGACACCGCTGTCACTGCCTATGACCAGGAGGAAGACGCAAAGCAGGCGAACTTTACTGCCAGCGAAGGGAATGTCCTGGTCACAGACGAGAACGAGGAGCTTGTGATTATGACAGACCCTGACGGCGACGGAGTTTATGATGTCCCCCTGGAAGACCAGGAGCCCATCCCGCCTGCTGCCCTGCAGTTCAGCGACGTGAAGCCCACGGACTATTTTTACCATGCAGTGGCCTGGGCAGTAGCCCAGGGGATTACCGGCGGTACCTCCTCCACCACATTCTCCCCCGGCAATACCTGCACCCGTGAGCAGATTATGACCTTCTTGTGGGCCGCAAACGGGAGAACAGAGCCCAGTGGAATGGCTGAGTTTGACGACATGCCCAAGAACACCGCATTCCAAAAGGCCATTAGCTGGGCGGTGGAGAAGAAAATCACAGCAGGAACCGGCGGGAACAAGTTTGGCTCAAAAAGCAGCTGCACCCGGGGTCAGGCGATGGTGTTTTTGTGGACAGCCGCTGGCCGGCCTGAGCCCAGCCAGATTGCCAGTTTTGCCGACATGCCGGATAACAGCGTGTTCCAGAAGGCCATCAGCTGGGCAAAGGAGGAGGGCATCACCAGTGGAACAAGCGCCACTACCTTTAGCCCCAACAAGCCCTGCACCCGGGCGCAGATTATGACATTCCTGTACCATGTCTACCAATGAGACAGCAGCCTTGAGAAGCAATACAGAGAGTGAAGTAAGATAGGAAAACAGCAAACCGGGAAAGCCGCTCCAGAGATGGGGCGGCTTTCATGGTTCCTGGTTATGCCTCTGGGCGTCTTAGGCTTCTTCCATGAGCCCCAGAAAGCATCCTTGTTTATGGCCTTGTGTCCTCCAGTGGGGTGGGTGTTCTGCCTCTACTTTTTCCAGGTCGCGCTGTGACGGGCCCTTTTGGCCTCTTGAACGCGAAACCTCCCCGGGGTTTCCGGGGAGATTTCGCGCGGCATCTTTTAGGATGTATAACCCTGGCTGGGCTGGCGAGATTCGAACTCACGGGTGACGGAGTCAAAGTCCGTTGCCTTACCGCTTGGCGACAGCCCAGTATAGGAGTACGGAGCCTAATCACAAGAATTAAACTCCGTACTCAGGTGGGGTGGAAGATGGGACTCGAACCCACGGTCTCCAGAGCCACAATCTGGCGCTTTAACCAACTAAGCTACATCCACCATATAAAGATTTGAGAGAGACGTTCCCTCGCGGACAAAACCCAACCGCCTGCCCGCGAGAGCACCTCGCTGGCGCGCCAAAAGGGACTTGAACCCCTGGCCTACTGCTTAGAAGGCAGTTGCTCTATCCAGCTGAGCTATTGGCGCGTATCCGGGCCAGGGTCCTTGGTTGCCCCAGCCCACATCCTTGGAGCGGGTGATGGGAATCGAACCCACACGACCAGCTTGGAAGGCTGGGGTTCTACCACTGAACTACACCCGCGCATACCGGCACCGCCCTTGTCACTAGGTCATTATACCACAGCTCGGCCCGTTCGTCAAGTGCCTTTCTGCTTTTTTGCGAGCTTTTGTGCAGCGCCCCAACAAAAAGCGGGCTGGCTCCTGGGGTCGGGACGGGGGAGATGTGAAAATGGCCTTTACAGGCTTTTGGGCTGCTGTGTGGGTATAAGCCTGGTTGGAATATTCAGCTCATCTAACCCGCGATAGAAGACGCTCTCAATGTCGCCATAGACCAGGTTTGGGGGCAGTTTTGTCAACGCGGCTGTCAGGGCTTGGCTGGCAGGCAGCACGTCCTCTTGATAGAATGCCCCGTAATCACGGTTTCCGGGCAAAGAGGCAATGGTCTTAGCAGCTGATTCTATATCAATGCTCCGCAAATCTCCCAGGCACTGGGTCTCCGCCCCGGAGTTCCCCACATACAGCATACAGTCCTGGTGCAGGGACAGATACAATTCATCCTGCTCTTTTGCGAACAGCTCCGGCAATCCAGCGCCAGAGCGCAGCTGTTCTGCAGCCGCGATGGGGGTGCTCTGCTCTCCCAGGGACAAAATTTTGGATTCATCCTGCCCCCATTGGGCCAGATACCCCTGCAGGTTTTTGATATCCTCCACTGCGGCCCGGTAGGGCTCAAAACGCCCCATATTGCGGTGAGGCGTGTAGATGGGGATTGCGAAATAAATATAGCTTGGCTGGAGCCGCTTCAAAAGCCCAGTGATGCTCTCCGCATCTTCAGGGAAAAACCGGTTCAGCATCAGGGATATGTTCAGCTCAGCGCCCTCTGCCTTTAGAAAGTCAGCGGCACTCACAGCAGCATCATAGGCCCCCGGCCGCTGGGTAATTTCATCATGATGGGCTTTGCTCCCGTGAATGGTAATGCCGAACTCAGAATAGCCCCATTTCAAATAAGACTGGAGCACTGCATGCCTATCCTGGCGGCGCATCAGCCCCACACCAGTTGTCATGCCATGATGAAAATTCTGAATCCACTGGGTTTGGGCTGCTGCCTGGAGAATCCTGTCAATATCCGGGTGGTTCATGGGCTCGTGGTCCAGGGTAAAGCTGACCTCACCCGGCAGACGGGAGGCCAGCAAATCCAGCCGCTCTATGCACAGCAGCGCGTCTTCCACCGGCATCAGCGGGCCCGGGCCGCCGTTCACATAGCAATGTTGGCAGTGGGTATTGCACCCGGATACCAGAAAATCTATATTGGTCATCTGCTTTTCTCCATTATATCCGGCTGAAATATCAGCGCCTGAGCAGCCGCCCGAACAGGCCGGACTTGCCAAAGACCTTCACACTCTTCAGCCAGCCGGGCTCAATGCGCTCCAGCACCACCTGGGCGCACTGATACTGGGAGGGCTTGCGCTGGGTCTTCAAATCCTCCATCAGCTCATTATACCGCCGCACCGTGATTTCTTCGCAGTCCGGGCGCAGGGCCTTATAGTTCCCGGGCTTGCTGAATTTATAGGCATAGATAAAGTCTGCCCAAACGCTGTACTCGGTCAGGTGGACGCACTCGTCCGGCACCTCCAGGGTCAGCCGCACAGAGCCGGAGACCTTGCCCCCTGTGTTCTGTTTTTTTCCCTTGATGACCGCGAACACCGGGCACTCGCAGTGCAGGCCCAGCATGTCAATCAGCGCGTCATACTCCCCCCGCAGGGTCAGGTTGGGCTTGGCCCGGTAGGTGTCCCCGGATTTCAGTATCCGCAGCACCAGCTTAGATTGGTATGTCTGTAGTATCATCGCCTGCTCCTTTCTCCTCCTCGGCCTCCAGCTGCTCCTGGGCATAGCGCTGGGGCGTTTTCACCGCCCAGTCATACAGATAGGTGTCAAAGGCCCCCACCTGGTTGGGCCGAATCAAAAACCGGCGCAGCAGCGCGTCCTCGTCCTGGCCGGTCCCGCCGTAAAAAGCATCCGCAATGCCCCCTGCGATACAGGCCACAGTGTCTGTGTCGCAGCGCACGCTGTATACATTCCGGATGCAGCTCTCCCAGTCCTCTGACTCTAAAAAACAGCGCAGAGCCAGGGGCATGGTGCCCATGGCGGTCACGTCAAATTTGCCGAAGGGCCGGTACAGCACCAGGGGGCGCAGGATGGCGTACCGGTATTTTTTATGGATATAATATGCAATCTCCGCCTTGCTTGCCCCTGTGCGGGCCAGGTACACAGCGGCGGCAGTGGCCATGGCCGCCTTAATGCCCTCTGGGTGGTCATGGGTGCATTTGGAGCTCTCCGCGGCCTGGCGCTCCACCTCCTCCAGGGTGCGGTAGTGCCAGCCAATATAGCTCACCCGCATGGCAGAGCCGTTGCCATAGCTGTGGTACCCCCGCTCTGACTGGGCATGAAGCCAGCTCTTGAACATGGGGCCATAGCCAGCCTGCATATACCGCCTGCCGAACTGCCGGTAGGCCCGGAAATAGGGCACGCCGGTGAGCACAGCGTATTTTGTGGCAATGGTCAGGACTGTGTCGTCCGTATAGGTGCTCATCCCGCTGAAAAGCTCCTGGGTGCGCCAGTCAAAGCGCTCCGGACGGGTAAACTCGAAACGGGAGCCCGCAATGTCCCCCAAAATCGCGCCATACATTCCAAACACCCTTTCCCAATGTTTCCGCGAACATTATACCACAGGCCGGGCCAGAATTTCTACCAGCAAATTTCACAAAAAGAAAGACGCCGGGTCCCGCGGGACCCGGCGCTCCG
>CAJTXF010000014.1:0-21592 GCA_910580045.1 uncultured Eubacteriales bacterium | reverse complement strand
CCCCCCCCCGCTCCGTGAGGAATTTCAGGAAGCCAAAGGCCTCAGCCCTGGCGGAAGGTGCAGCACTCTGTGCCGCTTTTGCTGGTCACATCCTGGCAGCAGCAGCCCACGCACACACACTCAGCCTCACACTTGCAGTTGTGGTTATAGGTGCAGTTCTGGGCTTTGCAGTCAATGGAGGTGTCCGGGGAGGCATAGGAGCCCACAGAGTTGGAGGCAGAGCCGCTGCGCTCCTCATAGGACTCGCAGCAGGTCTGGTCGCTGCAGGAGGCGCCGGGGCCCTCCACCTTGATGCTGGGCAAATCGCAGAGGCTGTTCACATTATGGCGGCAGGACGTGACAGAGCATTCCAGTTTGTTTTTCATGACGCGTTACCTCAGTGTTTTCAGATTTACAGGCCCAAAAAAGGCTTGCGTGTCTAGGATTCCCGGGCAGGGGAAAAATATTGCCCCAGGGGCTGGAAATTTTTTCCAACCTCTGGGGCAAAGGGCAGGCGGCTTTTATCCGCCCTGCTGGAAAGCAGCCTGTGTGCGCTCGGTCTCAAACTGCTTGTTGTACAAATCCGCGTAGTAGCCCCCTTGCTCCATCAGCTCCTCATGGGCGCCCCGCTGGATGATTTTCCCGTCCCGCACCACCAGAATCATGTCCGCCTTGCGGATGGTGGAGAGCCGGTGGGCAATCAGGAAGGAGGTCCGGCCTGCCAGCAGGGTGGAGATGGCCTCCTGAATCAATGCCTCTGTCCGGGTGTCAATGGAGGCAGTGGCCTCGTCCAGCACAAAGATGCGGGGGTCTGCCAGCACGGCCCGGGCAAAGCTCACCAGCTGTTTCTCGCCAGTGGAGAGCTGGCCGCCCCCTTCGCCCACGTCGCTGTCATAGCCCTTTTCCATGCGCGTAATGAACTCGTGGGCATTGACCAGCTTGGCCGCGGCGATAATCTCCTCGTCCGTGGCGTCCAGGCGGCCATACCGGATGTTCTCCTTCACCGTGCCGGAGAACAGGTGGGGAGTCTGCAGCACATAGCCGATATTGCTGTGCAGCCACAGCATACTCCGCTCCCGGTAGTCCCTGCCGTCAATGAGAATGCGGCCCCCGGTGGGCTGAAAGAACCGGCAGGCCAGGTTCACCAGGGTGGACTTTCCGGCCCCGGTCTCGCCCACAATGGCCACTGTAGAGCCTGCGGGGACCTGTAAGTTAAAGTGCTCCAGCACGTTCTCGTGGCCGTCCGGATACTGGAAGGTCACGTCCTCAAAGGTAATGTCCCCCTGGATAGGCTCCCAGTTCTCCCGCTTGGGCTCCATGCTGGTGCCGTACTTCTCCACCACTGCCGGGCTGTCCTGGATTTGGGGCTCCAGCTCCAGAAGCTCTGTGACCCGCTCGATATTGGCCTGCATGGACACGAACCGGGTGGCCTGATAGGCCAGGGCCCCGACCGGGTCCGCAATCTGCAGGGCAAAGGTGACGAAGATGGTCAGCTCGCCGATGCTGATGCCCCCCAGCATGGCCGAGTGCCCGCCCCCGGCAATCACAAAGGACACGGCCAAGGCGGTCAGGAAGCTGACCACCGGCACATAGGTCGCGTCCAAAGCCACGGCCCGGATGCTGGTGCGGCGCATATTGCCCGAGACCTCCTGGAAACTCTGCAGGTTCTTGTCCTCAATCGCAAGGGTCTTGGAGGTCTTCGCGCCGGAGATGCCCTCGTTATAGTGGCGGGTAATCTCGGCGTTGATTTTGCGCACCTGGCGGTTCACCTTGAGGATGCGCTTCTCAAAGAAGTAGGTAAACGCCGCGATAAAGGGCACCACGGACAGCACCAGCAGGCCCAGCCGCCAGTTGATGACCAGCATGGCCCCCAGGCAGGCCAGAATGTACACGCTGCAATAGACGCCGTCTACGGTCATCCAGGGGATGCTCTCCGCGATGCGGCCGGGGTCGTTGAGGGCCCGGGCCACGATGGTGCCCACAGGGGTCTGGTTGTAGTAGGAAAAGCTCAGGGTCTGCAGGTGGGTGAACAAATCCCGTTTCATGTCCCGGCCCACATACATCTCCATGCGGATGGCCGTGCTGCCCAGGATAAGCTGGGACAGGGTCTTCACCAGCACCAGCCCCAGGTATCCCAGGGCGAACAGGGCAATGCCCTGATGGATGCCCGGGCTGACGAACCGGTCCACCACGTACCCTGCCAGCAGGGTATAGGCTACGGAGGCGGCGGCGTCCGCCAGCATGGCCGTGAACAGAATGGCCATCAGGCCCTTGTAGGGCTTGATATAGGGCAGCATCTTGGCCCACACCCGGAAGGACTGGAAGCGCTGTTTGGGTTTTAACTGATTTTTTTCTATATCCATGGAATTCTCCTTACACACAATTTAACAGAGGGTTGGCCTGGCTAACAGAACCACTTCACTTTCAGCACGAAATTCTTCGCATCGCCATAACCGGCCCGGCCATAAAACCTATGGTGGGCCTCATCATTCACGGCGCTCAGTTCTACTCCTGCCGCTCCCAGGGAGCGGACCCGGTTCTCTACCTCTGACAGCAGGGCGGAGCCAAAGCCTTTTCCCTGGCGGCCCCGCTCAATCACGATTTCCTCCAGAGTGAAGGCACACAGGTCGTCATACTGTTTGAAATAACCCATGGCGAACCCAACCGGGACGTCCTCTTCAAGCAGCAGTCCCCAACCGCCATTCATGCTCAACACCTGGCGGATACGCTTTCCTGCGGTTTCAGCCGTCCAACAGCCTCCTTCGCAGATATTATAGTAGTCTATATACAGGGGAAGTACCTTAGCGGTATCAGCCACCGTCATTTCACGGTACATACCAGTTCCTCCTTACGACTTCTGCATCTCATAAATCTTTTTATAAATCCCGTCCTGGGCGATAAGCTCCTGATGGGTGCCCAGCTGGGCCACCCGGCCCTTGTCCAGCACCAGAATCTGGTCCGCGTTCATCAGGGTGGTGATGCGGTGGGCAATCAGGATAGTGGTGCCCCGGACGTTCTCCTGGATGGATTGGCGGATTTTCGCGTCTGTCTCCATATCCACTGCGGAGAGGGAGTCGTCAAACACCTTGATGGGCGTGTCCTGCATGAGCATCCGGGCAATGGCCACCCGCTGCTTCTGCCCGCCGGAGATGGTCACGCCCCGCTCGCCGATGGGGGTCTCATAGCCCTGGGCAAAGTTCTCAATGGCGTCATCAATCACCGCCATCCGGGCATAGCGCCGGACCGTGTCCAAATCCTGGCGGCCAGCCCCGTCGGCAATGCTCTCCCGGAAGGTCTTGGAGAACAGGAAGGGCTCCTGGAGCACCATGCCCACGCCCCGGCGCAGGTGCTCCAGCTTCATCTGCCGGATGTCCACCCCGCCAATGGAGATGGTGCCCTGGCCCTGGGGCAGCTCGTAGAGCCTATCCAGCAGGTACATCAAGGTGGACTTGCCGCTGCCTGTGGCCCCCAGAATGCCGAAGGTGGTTCCGGCCTTGACAGTGAAGCTCACGTCCTCCACCACGTCCACACCCTGGCTGTAGCCAAAGCTCACGTGGTCAAACACCACATCCCCGTCCAGGGGAGGCGTGGTGGGCGCGGCGCAGTCCTGCTCCTCCTGGGTGTCCAGAATGTCAAAGATGCGGGTGGCGCTGATGGAGGTCTTGCTCAGCTCGCTGAGGATGCGGCCCAGCTGGGCCACAGGCCAGGCCAGCATGGAGTTATAGGCGGTAAAGGCCAGGAACTCCCCCTGGGTGATGGCGCCCCTCTCTACGAAGAAGACCCCTGCCACTATCACGGCCAGGGCCTGCAGGCCCGCGAACAGTTCGCCCAGGCCCCAGTTCACCCCCAAAATCTGCCCCAGCCTGCTCCACAGGTCCGCGAACTCCTGGTTCTTTTTGCCGAACCGCTCGATTTCAAAGCGCTCCCGGCCAAAGGCCCGGACCACCCGCACGCCGGTCAGGTTCTCCTGCACCAGGGCGGTGAGCTGGCCCTCGGTCTCGTCCGCGCGCTCAAATTTCTTGCCCACCAAAATGAAGAACACCATAGAGAAGCCCATCACAATGGGGATGAAGGCCAGCACCAGCAGGGAGAGCTGCACGTTCATCATGAACATCAGGGTGAGGGAGATGGCAATGGCCAGCACTGTGCGCACCACGGTCATCAGCTGGTCGTTGACGAAGTTGCGGATAAGCTCCACATCCTGGGTACACCGCTGGATAATGTCCCCGGTCTGGTGGGAGTTGTGCCAGGCATAGGGCAGCCGCTGGATATGGCCGAACAGGGTGTCCCGCACCCGCTTGATTGTACTTTCACTGGCCTTGGCCAGGCTTGTGCGGGAGAGATAGTTGGTCACCCCCGCGATGACAGCGAACAGCAGGGCAGCCCCTGCACAGATGATGATATGTTCCCGGAGAAAGTCCCGGCCCCCAATGGCCTGGAGCCAGCCGGTCAGAAAGCCCGGCAGCCGGAAGGGCTCGTCGTTGATAACAGAGTCCACTGTGACCCGGATGACCTGAGGAGTCATATAGTTGGCCAGGGAGGACAGGATTACCGTGGCGGCGGCCAGGAGGAAGGAGCCCCGCAGCCCCTTGGTGTAGGGGTAAAAGCGGAGGATGCTGGTTTTTTTAGTCGAGTTCTTTTTCTTCATGTACTACCTCATTTAATATGTGGGATGGTCTCAGCGGGACAGGCCCCGGAGAGGGCCTGTCCCGGGCGTGAAAAAGGCACAGCACACCTGGGCGCCGTTCAGACACGGAGAACGGCCCCCAAGGCGTACTGCGCCGGTAATCCGTGCAACGTACACGGCTCTGCGCAAATGGAGAGGTTGGTTTATTCTACACTATTCTTAGAGGAATGTCAAGGGTGGGGCGCGTTATTTTTTCATCGGGCTGCTTTCCCTCCTCGAACAGCGGGGAGGAGAAGAACGTCAGCTAATCTATGTCCAGACCCTGGCAGATTTCGTGGAGAATCCGCGGCTTGATGAAGCCATAGGCACAGCTGAGCGCATTGCCAATGGCGGACTGCTTGGCTCAGCTTCATGTTCAATTACCTACCAGGGATTCTGGAAACTCTTGCGGCAGTGTGCTTTTTTTGCACGGAAATCCAGGCAGGAATATGGTATACTGTATGTATCGTTGACGCCCTTGAGGCGGACCCTCTGACAAATGCAAAGGAGTGCTGTACCATGGAATGGCTGGAAAAAATGAACGCCGCGCTGGACTATATAGAAGAAAACCTTGCGGGGACCATAGACTACCCCACAGCTGCCCGGATTGCCTGCTCTTCCCTGACCAGGTTTCAGCGGATGTTTGCCTTTATGAGCGACATGACTATAGGGGAATATGTGCGCTGCCGGAGAATGGCCCTGGCCGCTGGGGACATTAAAGGCACGGATATGAAAATCATTGACGTGGCGGCAAAGTACGGCTATGAATCCCCAGAGGGCTTTGCCAGGACCTTCCGGGCTTTTCACGGCATAGCGCCTACCCAGGCCAGAAAGGGCGGGCCCACCAGGGAATTCCCGCCCATCCGGATGGAAATCAAAATACGGGAGGGCAATACTCTGCTGGGAGAGAGGCCCCTGGTGCGCATGGAGGAGCTGAGCCATTGCAGGGCCGTTGGGTTTTACGCGGACTGTGAGGAGCCGGAGACCCAGGCCTGGAGCCAGATGCGCCGGTGGGCAATCCAGTCGCTGAAGGACTATGCCGCAAGGCGGTATATTGGATACGCGCCCATAGGGCACCACCCGGCCAATTCAGAGGAAGGGCCCCATCCCTACTGGGCCATGATGCTCCTGCACAGCGGTGAGGGAGAGGGGGATACATTTCTGGGGGCCCAGGTGGTGGATGCGCCGCAGGGTGTGTTTCTTGTGGGGGATGTGGTGCTGAACGAGTATTCCGACGACGGCGCGATTGACATTGGCCTCTCCATGAAAAACGCCTCCCAGACGGTCTACGCCTGCATGGTGGACATGGGGGAGTATGAATTGGACTTTGAGGGCCGGATTTACTTGGAGGAGCATATATTCCCCCAGCAGTGGTTCACTGGCCAAGGCTCAGAACAGCTTCTGCCGGAGTGGAAATTCTGGCTGCCCATCCGGAAAAAGGACGACTAGCCCCTGCCTAACGAATCCTCCGTACCCTTCAAAATCTGCTTTCCCGCGAACTTCATCACCAAAAACCCTGCCAGGCAGGTGATAAGAATCTCCGGAATCATATAGCCCCCATTGTACACCAGGGAGTAGAAACAGGCCAGCTGTTGGCCGCTCATACCTGCCAGCAAGGGGGAGAAGGCCGCGTCCGCGTACTCGCTCCACAGAATCCACCCGGACAAAAACGAGCACAGGTACCGCAGCAGCCCGGCCACCAGACATCCCAAGGTGAAAGCGGCGGGGTGGCTTTTCAGCCTGCCCCGGAACAGGCCCGCCAGCCCCAGCACCGTAAAGGCCAGCAGATAGTCCAGGAAAATGGAGCCCGCCACTGTGGCCCCGCTGACCCCCTTCAAGGCGTCCAGGCCGAACAGCAGCTGCAGCACGCTGAACGCCAGCCCGGCCCCCAGCCCCCACTTGGGCCCCGCCCGGTAGGCGAACACCATCACAGGCAGCATGCCGCAGATGGTGACTGAGCCCCCGTAGGGCAAGTCGAATAGCTTCAAAAAGGATAAGATGGTGCCCAGGGCAATCAGCAGCCCTGCCAGGGCCAGGTTCTGGACATTGGCCCGCACAGCGGGCTTGGGGCGTTGGATTTGGTTGTTCATATGCTTCTTCCCTTTCAAAAAATATTTTTTTGAAAAATGAAAAGCGCTGCCCGGGAAAATCCAGGCAGCGCGAAAGCATTCTTTTCAGCAGAGCAAACAGCTGCCGGGTTCGCCAAAAAGCGGCCCAGCGGCCTTTTGCTGCTGTGCAAAGAAAATGAAATGCTTCCTCCGTCGGCATTATCCGCATCAGGTTCTTAGGGTTTAAGCTCTCAAGCTGTGCCAGTTGTGCCAGCTTTTTGCTCCTCTCAGCCAATGTACGGCTCCCCTTCAGCAAGCTCTTGCCTGCTGAATTTCATTTTTCGACTTTATCATACTCCCTTTGGAGGGATTTGTCAAGGGGGGAAAGGGGGATTGTCCAAATCACAGAGACAATCATCTGTGTTCCCCTGTCCCACGGGCGGGGGAACACGAAAAACACCCCGGGCCAGGCATTTTTCTGCGCTGCGGGGGAAGAATCAGGGGCAGGAGAGCTCCCCATAAAATTTTCAAAACCCCTTGCGTTTTCAGAGTGCATGGTATATAATATCCTTATAAACAGTTTTGAAAACTATATAATAAACTTTCTGAGCCGAAAGGAGCGCTGGAATATGGAAAATACACTCAAGATGAAAACTATATGCTCTGCACAGGCCCGCCGGGACCGGTGTGAGGCCATGGGCCTGCCCAGATACTCTTTGGGGGAGGAAATCTTCTCCAGCGTGTCCCACGGGGCCTCGGCCCTGCTGGCTGTGGGAGCGCTGGTGCTCCTGCTGATAACCTGCCGCCGGGACCCCCTGACCCTGGCCAGCGTGGGGGTGTATGGGGGGGCCATGATTGCCCTGTATGCTGTCTCTGCCATCTACCACGGACTGGGGCTGAACCGGGCCAAGCTGGTGTTCCGCTCTCTGGACCACTGCACCATTTTCCTGCTGATTGCCGGGACCTACACCCCCATCACCCTGGTGTGCCTGGGAGGGGCCCAGGGCTGGGCAATGTTCGGGGTGGTATGGGCCGCGGCTGTGCTGGGCGTGGTGCTGAACGCGGTAAGCGTGGAGCGGTTCAAAATCTTCTCCATGGTGTGCTACCTGGCCATGGGCTGGGTGGTGGTGCTGGCCATGGGCACCCTGCGGCAAAACGCGGGCCCAGTGGGGTTCTGGTGCCTGCTGATTGGGGGCGTGCTCTACACTGTGGGCGCAATCCTGTATGGCATGGGGAAGCGGGTGCCTTATATGCACTCAGTATTTCACCTGTTTGTGCTGGCAGGCAGTGTGCTGCACACTGTCTGCGTGTACCAGGTGGTGAAATGAAGATTTTCTTCTTTTGAACTGGCGGTTTTGCCGCCAGTTTGAGAATCGGTATATACCGATTCTCAAACGCGTTTACTATAGCAGCCTGAAAGGGAAAAAACCGGCCCAGAAGCCAAGTGCTCCTGGGCCGGTTTTTTTATTTCCGGGCCTCCTGGTAGATGTCCAGCATCAGTTCCACGGTCTCCGCCACACCTTCGATATCATTGCGGAACCGCTCTCCCCGCTGCACACACTGGTAGAAGTCTGCAATGCACCTGCCGTGGCTGGCGCCCCAGTAGCTCTTGCCCAGGGCAGCCCCCTCTTGGGCAAAGTCCCGGCGCTCCACGCCCTCTGGGGTTTTGACAGTCACTTCCTCCCCCTCAATGCGGAGGGTCATGTTCTCGCAGACCAGCTCCAGCAGGATGGGCGCGTCTGTGCAGTAGGCGGTGGTGGCATAGAACAGCCCCCTGGCCCCGCTGTAGTCCATGGCAGCCTCCAGGGTGTCCTCCACCTCAATGACCCCGGCCAGGTGCCGGTTGGCCAGGCTGGCGCCCAGGACTTTCCCCTTGCCCAGGAACACCCCCATCAAGTCCAGGGTGTGGATAGACTGGTTGATAAGGGCCCCGCCACCCTCAGTGGCAAGGCTGCCCCGCCAGCCGCTCTCCGTGTAATAGGGGGCCTCCCTGCGCCAGGTGACAAAGCCCCTGGCCCCCAGGATTTTCCCGGCTTTCCCGCTTTCCAGCAGCTCCTGGCAGTAGGCCACGCTGGGGTTATACCGGTTCTGGAAGCACACGCCTACCCGGATTTGCTCCCCCAGCTTCCGGAACTCCTCCCACTGGGCCTGGGAGATGACCGGGGGCTTTTCGGTAAACACATGGATGCCCCGCTCTGCCGCCATTTTCGCCATGGGCGTGTGGAGATAGTGGGGGGTGCACAGGTGGAGCACCTGGGGCTGCTCCTTATCCAGCAGGGCCTCTATGCTGTCATAGGCGTTGCCGCCGTATTTCTCCGCCAAAGCCTGTGCCCGCTCTGGGCGGATGTCCGCAAAGGCCAGAAGCTCCGCGCTCTCCTGCCTTGCCAGCACCCCGGCGTGTACCTGGGCAATGCCCCCGCAGCCAATGACAGCGCATTTCAGTGAATCCATTTTCTACGCCTCCTGTACCCCAATCTGGGTGAGAATATCCCGCAGGGAGGAGAGGGCCAGCTCCCAGGCCTCCACAGGCTCCAGCTTGGCCTCCCGCTTCTGGGGGTCCTGCTCCAATGCCGCCAGGCCGGAGAAGTCCACCAGGTGGGGCTCCAGGGAGAGGAAGCCCTCCCAGCCCCCGGTGTGCAGCTCCTGGAGAATCTCCGCCACATGGCCCTCTCCCTGCCCGGCGGGCACAATGCGCTTTTTGCCCTCAGGCAGGGTCTCTGCATCTTTAATATGGATGTACCGGATATAGGGCCTCATAAGCCGGAAAGCCTCTGACGTGTCCTGGCCCACCTCCACAAAGTTGGCAAAGTCAAACACTGCCCGGAAGTGGGGGCTGCCCAGCTGCTCCATCAAATCCAAGCAGCGGGGGGCCGTGTCCCCGTAAATGCCCTTCTCGTTTTCGTGGAGAAGGATTCCGTCCCATTTGGCGGCCTCCTCTGCCATTTGGCCCAGCCTGTCCAGCACCTGGCCCCGGAACTCCCCGGGCTCCCGGCCATTGGGTATGTAGAAGCTGAACATCCGCACATAGGGGGCGTCCAGCTCCTTCTGAATCTCCAAGGTGCGCTTGAGCTTCTCCATGTGGGGGCCAAGGTCTTCCTCCACGGAAATCTTCCCCAGCGGCGAGCCAATGGAGGACACCTTCACCCCAGCCGCGGCCAGGGCGGATTTCATCTGGGCCAGCTGCTCCTGGCTCAAATCGGAAATATTGCAGCCGTCCACTGTGCGGGGCTCCATATAGCCCACGCCCAGCCGGTTCAGCTCCCGAAGCTGGATGCCCAGCTCCGGGCTCATTTCGTCGGCAAAGCCGGAAATATGCCATTTACTCATGGGGAACCTCCTGTCCCTGCCTGGCCAAGGCCACTGCCCGCAGCAGCGGCCCTGTGTCCAGGCCAAAGTCTTCACAGCCCTCCCGGCAGGCGTCAACATAGGCCTCTCCGGGCGCGGCCAGCGGATATGTCTCGTGCATGATATAGATAAGCGCCTGCTGAACGCCCTCCTGCCCCAGCACCGGGAGCAGGGCCCGGCGGTACAGCTCCGGGTACCCCTCGTACTCGTCCAGGGCAGCCTCGTCCTGGGGGGTAACCTCCCACAGGCCCACAGGCACGGATTCTCCAGGGCAGGGCTCCACAGTCAGATAAACGCCCTGGCCCCCTGCCCGGAAAACCAGCCGGTAATTTTCCAAAACCCCCGGCCCCACCGGCTTGGCCGCTGGGCAGCGCTGTGCCATCTGGGCCCGGTTCAGGTTGCTTCCATAGGCCATATACAGTGTATTTCCCATCCAGCTACCCCTCAATGTGCCATTCCACCCCATTGGGGGTGTCCTTGAGCACCACCCGGCGGGCGGCAAGCTCATCCCGGATGGCGTCTGCCGCGGCCCAGTCCTTTGCCTTGCGGGCCTGGGCGCGCTTCTCGATAAGGGCCTCAATCTCCCGGGCCAGCTCCTCCGGCACTGCCGGGCTCTGGGCAGCGCCCAGCCGCTCCGCCGCGTCCAGCAAATCCAGAGAGAGCACCTGGTCAAAGTCAGCCACTAAAAAGCGCTTGGTGGCGTCGTCCAAATCGGATTTGAGCATATCATACAGCACAGTCAGGGCCTGGGAGGTGTTCACGTCATTGCACAGGGCCGCCAGGTATTTCTCCTGCCAGGGCTTGGCGGCGCTGGTGTCAGGCTCTCCCTCTTTTGCAAGGGCGGAAATCCGGGCCGTCAGCTTGCCATAGGCGTGGGCCGCGTTGTCCAGGCTCTCAAAGGAGAACACCAGCGGCTTGCGGTAATGGGACTGCAGGCAGAACAGCCGGTAGCACAAGGGGTCATAGCCCTTTTCCTCCAGCAGGGAGACAGTCAGCTTCGCGCCCTTGGACTTGCTGATTTTTCCGCCCACATCATTCAGGTGCAGGATGTGGAACCAGTACTTGCACCAGGGGTGGCCCAGATAGGCCTCGCTCTGGGCGATTTCATTGGTGTGGTGGGGGAAGGCGTTGTCAATGCCGCCGCAGTGGATGTCCAGATATTCCCCCAGGTTTTTCACGCTGATAGCGGAGCACTCAATATGCCAGCCGGGATAGCCCAACCCCCAGGGGCTGTCCCATTTCAGCTCCTGGTCCTCGAACTTGGACTTGGTGAACCAGAGGACAAAATCAGTTTTGCTGCGCTTGTTGGTGTCAGACTCCACCCCTTCCCGCACGCCCACGGCCAAATCCTCGGCGTTCTGGTTGCCGAAGACATAGTAATTCTCCAGCTTGGAGGTGTCAAAATATACGTTTCCGCCGGAGAGGTAGGCAAAGCCCTTGTCCAGCAGGGCGGAGACCATCTCAATAAAATCGCTGATGCAGCCCGTGGCCGGAACCACAATGTCCGGGCGGCGGATGTTGAGCTTTTGGCAGTCCTGGAAGAAGGCCTGGGTATAGAAATCAGCCAGCTCCAAAACAGACTTGTGCTCCCGCTTGGCGCCCTTGAGCATTTTATCCTCGCCGGTGTCCGCGTCAGAGGTGAGATGGCCCACGTCGGTGATGTTCATGGCCCGCTGGACTTGGAAACCCTCATAGCGGAGGGCCTTTTCCAGAACATCCTCCATAAGGTACGAGCGGAGGTTGCCAATGTGGGCGTAGCCGTAGACAGTGGGGCCGCAGGTGTACATTTTGATAATGCCGGGCTGATGGGGGATGATGTCCTCTTTTTTCATGGTGAGGGTGTTTGTCAGCTGCATAGTATCTGCCTTTCTGAGTGATTTTTAGGTAAAGGGGTAAGTCAGGAGATAGGTGAGGATAAGGAGCAGCAGGGTTGAGGGAACGGCACGGAAGTTTTCGTCCACCTTTTTCAAAAGGTGGTAGGGGTTTGGGGGCAAAGCCCCCAAGGTCTTGACCGCAGCGAAACTGTACAAGCGCTCAAATCAAGAGCGGGGCAAAGCATGGGCGGCGCTCACCAAGAAACCTACGAGGCAGTACATCAGTCGGCGAAGTCAAGCCCGACAGTGGCACAGGCAAGCGCCGCCAGAGCGGACGAGCAGTAGATTCCGCTAAATTGGGAAACGGGACGTTTCCCAATTTAGCGGAGAGGGCGGACTGTACTACTGGGCGCTGGGCCCGAAACATTTCCGGAAAACGCCGCCATATGGTGCTATGACGTCAGGGAGCGGGAGGGTACAGGGATGCTCTAGGGCCCAACGCTTCTGCAGCCGGCCTGCGGCTCTCTGTGAGTTAGGAGCCCATTGGGCTCCTAACTCGACAGAATCGCGCGATTGGCATCTTTGGCGGCGCTGGTCACTGCCACTGACTAACCTGAGCTTGCCGCCGGACGTACTGCCATACAGGTTTCTTTGTGAGCGCCGCCCTCTAAGGTCAAGGGCAAGGTCATGGGGCGCTGCCCCACACCCCACCAGGGGCCTACGGGTCTTGCCTGCCGGCTCGGTCGGTTCGCAGCTTGTGTGCCACTGGCACACGCTCACCCCCTGGACTGCGCAATCCGCTCCTTTGCCTGCGTTTGGCGAAAGCTCCTGCCTCGAGCCGTTAGGTTTACTCCTTACTGCCCCTTCCCTTTTTCCATCTCCTGAACCCGCTTGCCCAGCCGCTCCAGTTCGCCCCGCAACCGGCAGAGCTCCATACTCACCGGGTCCGCCACGTGAATCTGGTCCAGCTTCCTGCTGGGCGGCGCGTCCGCCACCTTCTGCCCGTCAATCCGGACCACCCGCGCCGGAACACCCACTGCCGTAGCATTGGGCGGCACCGCGTCCAGCACCACCGCCCCCGCGGCCACCCGGGCATTGTCCCCCACTGTGAAGGGGCCCAGCACTTTGGCGCCTGCCCCCACCAGCACATTGTCCCCCAAGGTGGGATGGCGCTTGCCCTGGTCCTTCCCTGTGCCCCCCAGGGTCACGTTTTGGTAGAGGGTGCAATTGTCGCCGATTTCCGTGGTCTCGCCAATGACCACACCCATGCCGTGGTCAATGAACAGCCCCCGGCCAATGGTGGCCCCGGGGTGTATCTCAATGCCGGTCCTGCGCCGGGCCCGCTGGGAAATGGCCCGGGCAATGAACTTCATGCCCCGGCGCTGGAACCAGTTGGCCCGGCGGTAGGCCCGCACAGCCTTGAACCCCGCGTAGAGGAAGTACACCTCCAGCCGGGAGCGGGCCGCCGGGTCCCGCTGCATGACCGCGTCGATATCTTCTTTCAGTCTGTCAAACACTGGCGCTCACCTCATGGTTGATTTTGGGGATACAGCAGCCGCTCCACCTTTTCCAGGATTTCCGGGCAGCTCGCCTGGCTAAAGCCCTCTGTGCCCGCAGGGGCAAGCTCCCCGCCCCAAGGCAGCTCCCTGTTCTGCCGGGGGCCTGCCGCAATTTCCGCCGGAAGGGCCAGCCGCGGGGCAAAGGCGGGCTCGCCTGCCCCGCGCATACGGGAGGGCGGAAGCATTGTGCCTGCCATATCCTATCACATCCTATGCGTGAGAGTGTGGCGCTGCCCGCGCTGCTTTTTAGAAGCTCAGCTGCTCGGGGGAGTTTTTCCGCCGTTCCTCATGGCACTTTTCCAGCAGGGCGGTAATCTTGGCGTGGGGGTCAATCAGGCGGCTGATGGCCATATCATGGTTCAGCGCCGAGACGTAGTAGGCAATATACTTGGACATATCCACCTCATAGAACCAGGGCCGGTTCTTCAGCTCCTCGGTGCGGTAGGTCAGGTTGGTGCCGAACACCCCGTCCAGCATCCCCTCCTTATAGGCCTTGTCAAAGGCGTCCAGGCCCTTGGCGAAAATGGCGAAGGTGGCAAAGGCAAAGAACCGCCTGGCCCCCCGCTTCTTCACGTTGACAGCAATGTCCAGCATGGACTCGCCGGAGGAGATGATATCATCCGCCACGAACACGTCCTTGCCCTTCACGTCTGTGCCCAGATACTCGTGGGCCACAATGGGGTTGCGGCCGTCCACCATCCGGGAGTAGTCCCGGCGCTTATAGAACATGCCCATCTCCACCCCCATCACAGAGGCGTAGAACATGTTCCTGTCCAAAGCGCCCTCGTCCGGGCTGATGACCATAAACTCGTCCCTGTCAATGACCAAATCCGGGAAGCTGCGGAACATCCCCTTGAGCACCTGATAGGAGGGCATCAGGTTGTCAAAGCCCATCAGGGGCACGGCGTTCTGGACCCTGGGGTCGTGGGCGTCAAAGGTGAGGATGTTCTGCACGCCCATGTTGTGCAGCTCCTGCAGGGCAAAGGCCCCGTCCAGGGACTCCCGGTAATTGCGGCGGTGCTGGCGGCCTCCGTACAGGGTGGGCATAATCACGTTAATGCGGTGGGGCTTGCCGCTGCTGGCCTGGATGACGCGCTTCAGGTTTTGGAAGTGGTCGTCAGGAGACATATGGTTTTCCATGCCAAAATAGGGATAGGTGGGGCTGTAATTGCCCACATCCACCACCACGAAAAGGTCATAGCCCCGCACGGTCTGCTCAATAATGCCTTTGGCGTCGCCGGAGTTAAAGCGGGGGCAGTTGCTCCGGAGCCGGAAGGTATCCACGTCCATACCGGCTCTTTTGGCCCAGCGGACCAGGTGCGCGTCGATTTTTTCAGACAGCTCTTCCGCCCCCTCCAGGGTGATAATGCCCAGGGGCGCCACCTGATTTTCCAGGTCGAACAGGGATTGTGTTTTCTCTTCCATGATTTTACATACCCTCCATTTCGGTTATGGGTTTTCCAAATCGGCCCACAAAGGCCCGCGCAGGGCCTTGTCACCCTGATTATAGCATAGTTCTGCCGGCAAATCCACCCCATTTGGACATATAAAATCTTTTTTCACGCTATTTGTAAAAAACGTGGAGTCCATATTCGTCCAGGGGAGGAGGGTTCTAGTTCTTGAGGGGCAGCGCATAGGTTTAGGGGGAGGGGGCAGACCCCTGCCCCAAGCTGTCAGGTATAGTTAGTGTGCGTTTACGATACATCCGCAATTCAGGGCCTGCATTCACAGCGGATGGGTGCAGGTTCTCAGCAAAATCAGGGAACCACTGATTAAATCACGCCTGGCGGCTTAGCACGCATCTCGCTTGCGCTTTTTCCCTCATAGTGCACAGCTTTCGTTTGCCAATCGCCAGATTGGCCGCACTCAAGCTATGCACTCTGACGAAAAAATTCACTGCACGATATGCGCACCAGATTTAATCAGTACTTCCTTAGCAATATCAGCAATAGGAGGCATTCCCATGTTTGTAAGCGTTCGGCTCAGACGCCGCTCCGGCGCCCTGGTTCTGGGCCTGACCCTGGTTCTGGGCCTGCTTTTGCCGGTGCTGGGCCGGGGCTGGGCCCAAGCCGCCCAGGAAAAGCGGGACTTTATCAAGTGGGTGGACTTTGATGTCCCGGCCAGCGTGCTCCAGGCCGCCCTGGATTTGGACACCGCCTCTCACGCTGGGGAGGAGACGCCCCTCAGCTGGGTGGATTTGCTGGCCTATCTGGCCGCGAAGTATGGCGGCGATTTCTCCCGCTACCGGCCCACGGACATGGAGAAGGCCGCTGAAATGGTGAAAAGTGGGGAGGATTTGGCCCAGCTTCCCTCGTTCCCCTATTATCAGGAGGCATACGGCGCGGTGCTGGGCGGGTTTGTGGGGGAGTACCGCCTGGAAGGGGAGGAGGGCTTTGAGTCCCGCTACGGCCTGCGGGCCTACTCGCCCATTGCCGAGACCTTCCCTTACAGCGACTATGACGACTTTGGGGCCAGCCGGGAGTACGGCTACCGCCGCCGCCACCTGGGCCATGACATGATGGCCGCGGTAGGCACCCCGGTTATTGCGGTGGAGAGCGGCGTGGTGGAGAACCTGGGCTGGAACCAGTATGGAGGCTGGCGGGTGGGCATCCGCAGCTTTGACGGCCTGCGCTACCACTATTATGCCCATCTGCGCAAGGATAGGCCCTTTGCCCAGGGGCTTTCTGTGGGGGACACAGTGATGGCCGGGGACGTGATTGGCTATGTGGGCCGCACCGGGTACAGCGCCAAGGAGAATGTGAACGGGATTGAGCAGAGCCATCTCCACTACGGCCTGCAAATCATCTTTGACGAGAGCCAGAAGGAGGGGAACGGGGAGATTTGGGTGGATGTGTATCAAATCTGCCGCCTGCTCCGCACCCACCAGAGCGCGGTCCAGCGCAATGACGAGACCAAGGAGTGGACCAGGCTCAGAGCCTATCAGGAGGACATCCCGCCCCAGCCCCGCCGGACTTCCGGCGAGGAGTAGGGAAGGGGAATAAAAAGCAGACACCCGCATACAGCGGCTGTCTGCTTTATTCTTGCCTGTTTATGCCTGCTCTTTGGACTTGCGGCCCCGCCGCTTGGGCGCGGGCTTCTCCTCTGCCGGGGCTGCCTTGGCCGCGCGCCCGGCCCGCTTTTTGGGAGCCGGAGCTTCCTCTTTGGAGGCTTCCTCCGCCGGGGCGGGGGTCTCAGCAGCAGCCTTGGCCTTGCGGCTGGGACGCTTCTTGGGGGCCTCCTCCTGGGGAGCCTCCTCCTGGGGAGCCTCCTCCTGGGGAGCCTCCTCCTCTGCCGGGGCTGTGGAGGATTCCACCAACTTCCACTGCTGGCCCGCGCCGTCCACATCATCCCAAATCTGGGCAGGGGCGCCGTCATCCTCCCGCATATCCACAATGTCCAGTACCTTGCCGGACTGGGTGTTCATCAGCTTCCGATAGGTCGCCGTCACCTTGAGCCACTGCCACACCTGGCTGTGGCCGTCAGCCACGTCGTCCCAAATCTGTGCCCGGGCCCCGGCCTCTGTGCCGCCGCCCACCACGTCCAGAACCTTGCCGCTGAGCTTGTTGCGCAGCTTAAAAGTGCGCCCTGTGCCCACAGGGCTCCACAGCTGGGCGTCGCTGCCGTTCACCTCTGCCTGCACGGCCACGTCGCCGTTCTCCGTGCCCGCGCACTGCAAGGCTTTGCCGGTACGGCGGTTGATAATCAGCATATCCTCTTTCTTCACCCTGGGTGCCATCACAAAAACTTCCTTTCGGCTGTCATATCATTTTTTCTTCAACTGCTTCATACCCGGTATTATAGCGGCTATTCGTGATATTGTCAAATCCCTCCCCGGGACTTTGCTGCGGAAAAAATCGGGTTTTTCCACGAAATACCGGGGCTTCTGGGCTTTCCGGGGGGTGGCCTTTGGGAATTTTAGCGATTTTGAGCAGTTCTTACAAAAATGCCCGTCAGAAATTCGTAAAAAAATATTTGGGAAATTTTCCCGCTCCCGCCCTTGGAAAAGCCTGCCAATGGGTGTATACTTAGTGCTGAGGGCCTGTTTTGGCCCATCAACAAAGTTAGCGAGGCAAAGTGTATGATGCGAAAAGAACAGGCCGCGCCCCCCGCTTCCCAGACAGCCCGGAAGGTCCAGCGGTTTTACCCTGACCCCCAGGAGGGCCTTTCCCCAGCCCAGGTGGAGCAGCGGGTTCGGGAGGGCCTGCATAACGGGGACTCGGGCGTAAAGTCCAAGACCGAGGGGCAGATTATCTGGGAGAATGTGTTCACCTTTTTCAACCTGTTGAACTTTGCCCTGGCCCTGGCGGTGATTCTGGTGGGCTCTCCCCGCAGCGCCCTGTTTATGGGGGTCATCCTCTCCAATATTGTGATTGGCTCCTTCCAGGGCATCCGGGCCAAGCATACCATTGACAAGCTCTCCCTGATTTCAGCCCCCAAGGCCCATGTGATTCGGGGCGGGCAGACCGCCGCGGTGCCGGTAGAGCAGGTGGTGCTGGATGACATCCTCCTGTGCGCGGCGGGGAACCAAATCTGCGCGGACGCCACGGTCTGCGCCGGAGAGTGCGAGGTGAACGAGTCCCTGCTCACCGGGGAGGCGGACCCTGTCCTCAAGCACCCGGGGGACCCGCTGCTCTCCGGCAGCTTTGTGGTCAGCGGCAGCTGCTCGGCCCAGGTGGAGCACGTGGGGGCCGAGAACTACGCCAGCCAGATTGCGGGCCAGGCCAGCGGAGTGAAGAAGCGCAATTCGGAGATTATGAACTCCATTGACTTTATTGTGAAAATCATTGGTTTTGCCATTTTGCCTGTGGGGGGCCTGCTGTTCTGGAAGCAGTACTTTGTGCTGGGCGACACCTTCCAGAACTCAGTGGTCAGCACTGCCGCGGCCATGGTGGGCATGATTCCCGAGGGCCTGGTGCTGCTTATCAGCCTGGCCTTCGCGGTGAGCGTAATCAAGCTCTCCGCCCGGAAGACCTTGGTTCAGGATATGTACTGTGTGGAGACCCTGGCCCGGGTGGACGTGCTGTGCCTGGACAAGACCGGCACCATCACCGAGGGCAGTATGCAGGTGGATGGCCTGGAGCCCCTCTCCGGCTGGACAGAGGAGCAGATGAAAGAAGCCCTCTGCGCGCTGGTCTCCAGCCTCTCTGACAACAACCCCACCTTCCTGGCGGTCAAGGGCTTCCTGCCCCAGCAGAGCCCCTGGCAGGCAGGGGACCTGGTGCCCTTCTCCTCTGCCCGGAAGTGGAGCGGGGCCTACTTCCCGGGCCGGGGCAGCTATGTGATGGGTGCGGGGGAGTTTATTTTGGGGGACGCCTTTGCCCCCATCCGGCCCCAGGCAGAGGCCTGCTCCAAAAACGGCCAGCGGGTGCTGCTGCTGGCCCGGTGCGATGCGCCCTTTGACGGCAAGGAGCTGGGGGGCCAGGCTGTGCCCATGGGCCTGGTGCTTATCAGCGATAAGATTCGCAAAGAGGCCCCCAGCACTCTGCGGTACTTTGCGGACCAGGGGGTGGATTTGAAGGTCATCTCCGGTGACAACGCGGTGACTGTGGCCAACATCGCCCGCAAGGCAGGACTGGACAACGCGGACAAGTACGTGGACGCCGCCACCCTGCGTACGGAGGAGGACATCCGCCGGGCAGTGAAGGAGTACGCGGTGTTCGGCCGGGTGACCCCCCAGCAGAAGCTCAGCTTTGTGAAGGCCCTCCGGGAGGACGGCCACACTGTGGCCATGACCGGGGACGGGGTCAATGACGTGCTGGCCCTGAAGGAGGCGGACTGCTCCATTGCCATGGCCTCGGGCAGCGACGCGGCCCGCACTGTCTCCAACCTGGTGCTTTTGGACAGCAATTTTGCCTCCATGCCTGTGGTGGTCCAGGAGGGGCGGCGCTCCATCAACAATTTGCAGCGCTCCAGCTCCCTGTTTTTGGTGAAGACCATCTTCTCCGCCCTGATTGGGGTGCTGTTCATCTTCATCAACTATACCTATCCCTTCGAGCCCATCCAGCAGACCCTCATCAGCTCCCTGACCATTGGCGTGCCCTCCTTTATTCTGGCCCTGGAGCCCAACAATGACAGGCTGCGGGGCAAGTTCATCAGCAATGTGATTCGCATGTGCATCCCAGCTGCCCTGACCATGACCGCCAATATTGTGGCCCTCTGCGCCCTGGCCGGGCCCCTGGGCCTCACCAGCGCCGAGACCTCCACCATGGCTGTGCTTATGACCGGCATGACCGGGTTCATTATGCTCTTTAAGGTGAGCGCGCCCTTCAACACCCTGCGGGGGGTGCTGTTCTGGGGGCTTCTCGCTGTGTTCCTGACAGCGTTTTTGTGCTTTGGCTGGTTCTTCGCCCTAACAGGGCTGAGCCTGCCCATGCTGGTGGCCCTGCTGCCCCTGCTTATCTTTGCCATTGTGTTCATGCTGGCCATGCTCCACCTGGTGGACCATGTGATTGCCAATGCCCAAAGCCCGGTGTATCCCCGCCGGGTGCGGCAGAGAATGAAAGGGAGGAAGAATAAATGAGCCTATCGGGTCTTGTTACAGAGCATACCGTCCATATTGCCCTGGCTCTGGCAGTGTGCGGATTTGCCGCCCTGTTCGGCATTTTGCACGGCATTGCCGCCGTGAGCCAGCTGGTGAAAAAGACCGGCCCCATCCCGGCCCTCCTGATGCTGGGGGGCTCTTTGGGGGTGCTGGCCGCCGCCATAGACTGCCTGCTGGGCGGGGGGCTGGACTGGCTCATCATGCTCCTGGGCGGGTCGATGGTCTGCCTGGCGGCGGTGTGCAATGGGAAGCGGACGGGAAAGCTCCACCCGGCCCACCACCTTATCCGGGCGGGCATGATGCTTATCCTGGTTGTGGGCTTTATCTGCGTATAAGGAGCGGTGCTTTATGCTTTCCCGCTATAAAAACAGCTATCTCAGCTATGTGATTTTCTATGTGGGCTACTACGCTGTGTTCTCTGTGTTCGGCTCAGTGCTGGCAGTGTACCTGGCGGGCCTGGGGCTGGGGGACAGGGAGGTCTCGCTGGTACTCTCGGCGGGAGGCATCTTCTCCCTGGCAATCACCCCGATAAGCGGCTGGCTCCATGACCGGAGCAAAAGCCAGAAGCAGGTGCTCACTGTCACCCTCTGCCTGATTGCCCTGCTGGCCATGGCCTTTTCCGCCTGCCGGAGCGTGGGGCTGCTGTTCCTGCTGGGGGGCATGGTGAACGCCCTGGTAAACAGCGTCACCCCGGTGTGTGAGCGGGTGGCAGGCAGCAGCAGGTACCGCTATGGCCTTCTGCGGGTGTGGGGCACCATCGGCTACGCCATGGGGGCCCAGGCCGCGGGATTGGCAATCGAGCGGCTTCCCAGCTGGGCGCCCTTTGCCCTGACTGCCGGCTCCTGCGGGCTGTGCCTGCTGGGCCTGTGGGGGGCGCAGGTAAGCCCGCCCCCGCAAAAGACCTCCGCCACAGCCGGGAAGAAGCCCCGGCTGCGGGAGCTGGGAAAGAGCCCCCAGTTCTTCCTGTTCCTGGGGGCAGGTTTCCTGTTCGCCGGGTGCTCAGGGGTGAATATCAACTTCTCCCCCCTGCTGCTGAGCAGGCTGGGGGTCCCGGCAGGGGCAGTGGGCACGGTGCTGTTTTTCAGCACGCTGACGGAAATACCCATGATTCTTTTCTCCCACAAATTCATGGACAGGCTCTCGGGCAAAACCCTGACCGGGGCCTGTTTTGTGCTGGCTGTCGGGCAGTATCTGGTCTATGGCCTGGCGGAAAGCGCGGGGGTGGTGGTGACGGTAATGGTGCTGATGAAGGCCGTGACCTCCACGCTGTATATGATGCTGTCGCTGAAAATGGTGCGCGGCATTGTGCCGGTGGAGCTGACCACCACAGGGCTGTCAGTGGTGGCGGCGGTGAACAATCTGGCGGGAATATTGCTGCAGAACGCGGGAGGGTATGTGTCAGAGCAGTGGGGCGTTGGGACGCTGTATTTAGGGATGGCCGGGCTGTGCGCAGGGGGATTGGTGCTGACAGCTTTTTTGCGGGTGCGGAATGATGAAAAGGTGTTTGGGTAAACGAAGCAGAAAAAAGGATAGAGCTGACGGCTCGGGGCAGGCGCTTTCGCCAAGCACAGACAAAGGAGCGGATTGCGCGGTCCAGGGGGTGAGCGTGTGCCAGTGGCACACAAGCTGCGAACCGACCG
>CAJTXF010000013.1:32656-57005 GCA_910580045.1 uncultured Eubacteriales bacterium | reverse complement strand
CTAAGCGTGAAGCCGCCTCCAAGATTAGATATCCCATAGCGCAAGCTAGTAAGGCCCCTCATAGACTATGAGGTTGATAGGCTGCGTGTGTAAGCATGGTAACATGTTCAGCTTGGCAGTACTAATAGGCCGAGGGCTTGACCAAGTTGGTTCCCAACCCTTATTCGATTTCCTTCCGCTTTCTCCTTTATTCAGTTTTCAGGGTACTGATGATTTAGTTGATAATACAGTCCATCCATATGGGTGGGCTGTTTTTTTATATTTGATTTTGCCTGGGGGTAGGAGTGTGCGCACTGCGGTATTTGATTTGGGCGGAACGCTGATGGAGTACATCGGTATGCCGGAAAACTGGACTGCGTTTTATGAGCAGGGCATGCAAACCGTCAATAGCCACTTCTGTTGCGGTGCCACGACTACAGATATTGCAGGCTCTGTTGACATATTGCGGAGCTGGAATCTCAGAATCACAGCGCGTGAAAAAGAGGTACAGCCGGATTGGCTCTTTGAAAAAGCCGTCAGCCATTGGGAGAATCGCCCGCCGGTTTCCGAATGTATCCAGGTCTTCTTCCAATCCTTGCATTTAACCAGCAAAATTTTCCCGGATACCATCCCCTGCCTTTCCAAACTCAGGGAAGTGGGTATCCATATAGCGGCCTTGACCGATTTGCCCAGCGGAATGCCAGACGAGCTTTTTCAGCGGGATGTCCAGGAGCTGCTCCCCTATCTTGACCTGTACGTCTCCTCCGCCGTATGCGGGTACCGGAAGCCCAACCCCCGGGGCCTGGAAGTGATTGCAGAGCATTTCCATATCCCTGTTCGCGAATTGGTGCTGTTTGGAGATGAGGAGAAGGATAAGCTGGCAGCAGAGAATGCGGGCTGCCGCTTTGTTGCAGTCAGGCGGAGAGAACAGGAGCCGTTTGAATTGTGGGAGCTAGTGCGGGAGCACATCATCCTGGCCCATACAATGGAATACAGCGGCCCTGCCCTTCCCGCGCCCAATCTGTGCCTGCGCAACTACTCTGATGCTGACTATCCCGCATACCGTGACGCTTATAACGATTGCTTTTCTGATATGCGCCGGGCCCTGCACCTGTCCCCTATCCACTGCTGCTCAGACAGGGCGGCGCTGCTCTCCAAGGCGGAGAACATCTTCCTCCTGGAGACGGACGGGGAGCTGGCAGGCTCGGTTGCCATATACGGAAACGAAATTGATGACCTCTTTGTCCGGAAGGATTGCCAAAAGAAAGGATATGGTCATGGACTGCTGCAGTTCGCAGTGGCCTGTATGCAACAGCGTGGAACTCAGCCAATCACCCTTCACGTGGCTGATTGGAACCAGAGTGCCGTCAGATTGTACGAGAGGAACGGCTTTCGTATTACTGCGACAGAGGTCGTTTGATTGCGTTTCCCAATCCAAATTTGAGGAGCGTATACCTTATGAGCCATGAAAATATAAATGAAGTGAAAGAATTTTACGAGAACGGTGCGGAAATCAACCGCCTGGAACGGGGCCTGGGCATCATTGAAGCTGCCCGCACCAAGGAGATTCTGGCACGCTATATAGAGCCCGGCATGGCTGTCTGCGATGTGGGTGGCGGCGTGGGCTACTATTCCAACTGGCTGGCAGAGCTAGGCTGTGATGTGACCCTCTTTGAGCTGGCCCCCAGTGCCGTTGCTTACGCCAAACAGCACCAGACCTGTCCTTACCCTGCCTTTGCCGCTGACGCCCGCTCCCTGCCCGCCCAGGACGCCTCCTGCGACGTTCTGCTCCTGATGGGCCCCCTGTACCACCTTTTGGAGCGGGAGAGCCGCCTCCGAGCTCTGGCAGAGGCGAAAAGGGTTCTCCGTCCTGGCGGGCTGCTGATTGCAGCGGGGATTTCTAAGTTTAGCTCAGCAACCTGGGCCTTGTCCACCTACCGCACCAGTAATGAGCTGATTGATGATGAAGTCTACCTGGATATGCTCCGCCGGGAGCTCACCACCGGGGAGCACCACAGGCCCGGAAAGTACCCAAACATGATTGCCCAGGCCTACTTCCATACCCCTGAAGCCCTGGCCCAGGAGATTTCTGACAGCGGCTTCACCCCAGAAACTTCCCTGGCCGTGGAGGGCTGCATTTGGTTTACGCCTGACCTCAACAAAAAGTGGGAGGACCCAGCCGCCCGGGAGCGTCTGTTGGAAATCCTGCGGCTCACGGAAGGCCAGTCCTCCCTACTGGGGCTCAGTCCTCACTTCCTGACCCTGGCGAGAAAATAGCAGCAAAAAAGGACAGCGGAAACGCTGTCCTTTTTTGTGTGAGGGTTGGCTCAGATGGCAATCCACCAGCAGACTCCATATTTGTCAATAACAGTGGCGTTGTACTCATTCCAGGGCAGCGAGCCAAGGGGATGAAGCACCACGCCCCCCTCACTGAGCACATCAAAGGCATGGGAAACCGCCTCCCGGGTGCCCATCTCGAACACGTTGAAGGTCATGGTCTCCCACTTCATCTTGTGGAGAAAAGCCACATCGCAGGGGTTCTGGGCCTCCGCCAGGGCCAGGAAGCCTTCTCCGCCCACAGACAGCTCACAGTGTTCATAGGCTGTCCCAGCGGGGTTTTTCATCTCTAAGGTAATCTCTGCCCCAAAAGCGTCACAGTACTGCTTCGCTGCTTCCAAACTGTCCTTTACGTAAACTTGAGTGTAGTTTTTCACGTTCACCCTCCCAAAAAATGTATGACCCCTGGGATGCTTCCCCAGCTGTTTGAAACACAGTACCACAGATTGCCAAGAAAGACAAGAGCTTTATAGGTGAATTCTGTCAGAGCAGGCTCCGAAGCCCCTCCACCGCAGAGGAGCTGCTGGTGGCAATCACATTGCTCAGCACAATTACGTCTGAGGCGCCCTTCTCCCTGGCCAGCTCCGGTATGCTGCCAGAGTAGGAGCGGTAATCCACCACATATACATTCTGATAGTGCTGGGTGAGAAAGGGGATAAAGAAGTTTCCGAAGGAATCCTGCACCACCAGACACGAGGAACCGTCTGTAATGTCAGCGTTGGTCAGTACCTTATAGGGCTGGTCGCCCGCGGCAAAAATCAGATAGAGCAGGGAACTGCTGTATCCATCCCCATCCGAGATAACCTGCCATCCCTCCGAGACCTCTCCATCTGCGCTGGTAAAGCTCAGGCTGGTGTTCCCCCCCGGCAGATAGGCCTCCACTGTGTCAGAATAGAAGCTGTCCTCGCCAGCTGAGCTGGCAAATCCGCCCATAAATCCCTCATAGGTTTTCTTCTCAAACTGCTCCAGACCCAGGGCCTGGATGCCCTTGGCCCTGCAGAACTCCCCATAGGCATAATACCCGCCCAGCTGAGTCCAGGTGGAATCCGTGCCAAAATAGATGTTCTCATTACAGTGCTGGCGCAGGGCTGTATAGAGGGGAACAGTCTTCACATTGGGATTGATGGCATTGATAGAGGGAATGATATAGCTGTCAATGGCCTTGCGCTGGTCCGCGCTGTCCACCTGATACTCCGAAAGATAGCTTTCCGGCAGAAGGATGTCCATGGCAGTTGGGGCCACCAGGCTGTATACCTGGGCTGAGCCCTCCAAATTGCTGGCCAAAGAGGTTACAGCTGAGATATAACTGTTGGTGGTCTCAGTGGAGAATTCATAGTAGGCGTAGCCGCTGCCATTCGCCACCATAAAGCTGCCCATGTCCGTGGGAGCAGAGTCCGGGGCAGACTGTTGGGGCAGAGCGGCCTCCGGGGTAGGGGTAGGCTCCGCGGGTGGCTGCTGGGTATCTTGCTGAAGCTGCTCTGGAATTGGCGTGGCCAAGGCGGATGAAGCGTCTTCCCCCTCCTGAGAGCCATTCCTGCCCCCCACAGCCCGAATGATAAGAAAGAGTACCAGGGCCAGAACCACCAGGGCTATCATGCCCCAGAGGAGCCAGGGAGGGCGGTTGTGGCGGCTGGGTCTGCGAATGGGCCCATTATTTTTGCGGCGGATGTATTCACGCTCCATAGAAGGGCTCTCCTTTCCATTCCTTGCTGATTCAAAATCCCTTATGCTGAGAACTCAATATCAGAGGTTTGCCAGAAAAAAGAGCCGCCTCCGGGACCAGACCCAGGGCGGCTCTTTTTGTCCGGCATAACAAATACTAGGGCGCGTTCACATAAGTTGAGTATGAAGATTTTTGAGGGGATTTCTGCCAGATTCAAGGCAAAAATTTGCAGACGTACTGGCGTACTTCAAAAATTTTTAACGCGGAAGATGGCAGAAATCCACCAAAAAGATTCGTGCGAACGCTTATGTGAACACGCCCTAACACATATCATAAACGAAAGGAGTCCTTGCCATGAAACTGCTCTCAAAAGAATCCCTCTCTCTGCTGGCCCTGAAAGCCTTCTCTCTGATTCTGCTCTTGTTTCTGCTGACTGCACCGGTTTTCTGCTTGGTGATTGAGCGGGATATGCGGGCCGGGGCCACGGGCATCCCCTTTGGGTACCTGGCTGCCAGGGGTGTCCGGCTGGCCCTGACAGTGGGGCTCTGCCTTTGGCTCCGGCACAGGAGCAGGGCGGTGCTGGCCAACTCCGGTAACCGGCAGGTGCTGGGCTTCGCGTTGGTTCTGGGCTGTGCTGCCCTCTGCCTGGCCCTGAACGGCGTGGCTGCCGCTGTCTATATGGGCTTGTCCCATTCCGTGGGATTCCCCCAGGACATGCACCTGTTCTGGGCAGTCCTGTACGAGCAGATGCTGGGCGGGAACTTCTTGTGGAGCGTCCTGCTGGGCCAGGGGGTTTTGTTCTTCCCCCTTCCTAAGCGGCGGGCATCCAAGGCCGCGTGACATAAGAACAATCAAGGCCCTGAGAGCGGATTCTCAGGGCCTTGATTATTTGGATTTCTCTACTCTCTGCCGGGGCGGTGGGGAGGCAGCCTCCCCGCCCTGCTGCCGGTAAGCCATGGGCGTCATCCCATAGTGCTGGCGGAACACCCGGTAAAAGGTGCGGGGGCTCTCAAACCCGGATTCCGCCGCCACCTCAGCCACAGGCAGGCGGGTCTCTGCCAGCAGGGCCCGGGCCCTGGCCAGCCGGATGCTGGCCAGATAGGCGGAGAAGTTCTGGCCCATCTTCTCCGGGAATACCCGGGACAGATAGCACCGGCTGATGCCCGCCTCCCCGGCCACAGAGTCCAGGGTCAGGGGCTCCTGGCAGTGCTCGTGAATATAGGCCGCGATGCGGTGGCTCAGATTCTTGGCATCCGCGGCAGTGTTTTTCCGCAGGCTGAGCAGAGGCGTCACCCGGCCCAGTATCAGCTGAATCAGCGGCCCCAGGACCAGGCTCTCCGCCCCGGCGCAGGCGTACTCCTGCTCTAATGCTCCCACTGCATAGGACACATCCGGGTGCAGCCTCTCCGGCGGGAGAATGGGCTCCTCTGGATGGCGGCGGGTCAGGGTGTCCAAAAAGCCTCCCGCATAGCCAGTGCCGCAAATAATCATGGTGATGGCGCTGGCCTCTCCGGCCTGCTGGTACCAGTGTACCTGGTCCGGGAAGATGACAGCCAGCCCGCCGGCAGGCACCAGGGCCTGGCTCCCGCCCACAGCCACCCGCATCTGCCCCGCCCGCACATAGAGCAGCTCCAGCTGCCCGTGAAGGTGGGCGGGGAAGTCAAAGCCCGGCTGGCTGGACAGCATAAAGTGGTCGCTCCGCTGCTCGAAATAGGGTGTCTGGGCCATGGTCTGCCTTTAGACGCTTACAGCCCCAGCACGTCCCGCAGGTAGATGCGGGATACCTCGGCAGAGTGGAAGTTGCACACCTCGGGCCGGTCCAGCTCCACGCAGAGCACCCCGTCATACCCCACTTCCTCCAGGGCCGCCTTCACCCCGGGGAAGTCCACGGTGCCGTGGCCCAATGCCCGGAAGGTGCCCATTTTCGCCGGGCCCTGGGCGGTTTTCAGGGCGTGGGTGTCCACGTCCTTCAGGTGCATGTAGGCAATGCGCGCCCCATACTGGCGAATCAGGTCTGCCGGGTCAATGCCGGCCAGGGTGGTGTGGGCTGTGTCAAAGCAGAAGGACACAAACTCCGGGTTTGTGTGGGAGGCAAAATAGTCAATGTCGCTCTGGCTGAACACGCAGGTGCCGTAGTGGGGGTGGAAGCACACGGTTACGCCCTTGCCCTTGGCGTACTCGCCCAGGCGGTTGGCAATCTCACAGGTTTTGTCCAGCATCTCCGGGTTGGTGGGCCGCTCGCTGGGGCCATCGTCACCAAAGCCGCCGTTCTGGCAGTTGTACCATTTGCCGCCCACAGCTGCCAGGAAATCCACCTGCTCCATAGCTGTTTTCAGAGAGGCCTCCACGTCGAAGTTAAAGTGGCCGTACAGGTTGACCAGCTCCACGCCGCAGGCGCTGGCCAGGTTTTTCAGCTCAGCCGGGTCGTCCTTGTAGTAGTCCCGGATGAAGGCGAAGTTCTCCACTGTGTCATAGCCCAGGAATTTGCACTCCTTAAAGCTCTGCTCCAGCTGTTTTTTTGCGGTCTCAGAATCCCGGCCCTGAATCCAGGTCCAGCCTGTGTATGCTGCTTTCATATTGGTATCCTCCTTATCAGTCGTCCAAAATGCCGTGCATGGGGTTGTTCTCCATGGGGGCAGTGGGGGTGTATTTGCTCTGCATGGGTACATAGGCCCCGCTCTCGCAGGACTTGCTGAACCCGGTCATCAGCTCCAGCACATGGCGCTGCTGCTGATAGTTGGCCCGGTGGTCCCGGCCGGTGCGGATGGCCTTGGCCATGTCTGCCAGGCCCAGGCCCCGGCTGTTCTCCGCGTAATCATAGAGCAGGGGCACTTCCTTCCAGCCCCGGTAGAAGTCAGGCACCCCGCGGCGGGCAAGGCCCGGGTCAGCCTTGGGAGCCGCTGCCTCTGCCGCCGCGTCCTCAGGCCGCAGCAGGAGCACCGGGCCGCCGAAGGTGTTGGGGTCCGGGACCATCAGGCTGCCCTTGGTGCCGTAGATTTCAAACCGGGCCTGGGCAGTATAGTGCACGTCAAAGGTGGTGAACACCTGGGCAATGGCCCCGCTGGTGAACTCAATATTGCCGGAGAGCCAGGTGTCCACGTCCACATGGATGGTCTCCCCCCGGTGGGGCGCGGAGGTAATAAGCCGCTGGGGGAAGGAGCGCTTGGTCATGCCCATCAGGCCCTTGGCCTGGCCCAGCAGCTGCACCAGGGCTGTGATGTAATAGGGACCCATGTCCAGCATGGGGCCGCCGCCCCGCTTATAGTAGAACTCCGGGTCCGGGTGCCAGGTCTCGTGGCCGTGGCAGACCATGGCGCAGCTGGCCCCCACCAAATCCCCGATATACCCGCTGTCAATCAGCCTGCGGGCAGTCTGGATGCCCGCGCCCATAAAGGTGTCCGGCGCCCCGCCCAGGCGCAGGTTTTTCTCCTCCGCCAGGGCGATAAGCTGGCTGGCCTCGTCCATGTCCACGCCCAAGGGCTTCTCGCTGTACACATGCTTGCCGTGGAGCAGGGCCTGCTTGGTCACCTCAAAGTGCTCATAGGGCCGGGTCAGGTTCAGGATGACCTCTACCTCCGGGTCATCCATGGCCTCATACATATCCTTGTAGATTTTTGGCACCCGAACTGGGGCGCCCTTCTCCCGCTGCTCCCGCACATAGGCAGCGCCCTTTTCGGCCCGCTCAGGAATCAAATCGCAGACGCCCACCAAGTCCAGCTCCCGGAACACAGTGGTAATGTTCTGCAGATAAATGCCGCTGATGGCGCCCACGCCCACCATCGCGACCTTTACAGTTTTGTCCATAGTCGTTCATCCTTTCCGCCTGAAGGCTGGTTTCTGTGACAATTATAGCACAGAACTTCCGGTTTGTCGTGCCAAAAAGTAGAAGTTCTGTGCCAGTTTTTGCGGTTTGGAGAAAAACATGGGGAACAGCGGGCTGACTGTGGAATCTATGCTGTCAGGCTCCGGGATTTTCCGGGCTTATGCCCCGAAAATCTCCTGGGCCCGCTTCATATGCTCCACGATTTTTACCCCAAAGGGGCACCGGGGCTCACACTGGCCGCAGGCCACGCATGCCCCTGCCTTTGCCCCCAGGGCATGATAGTGCTCCCGCACAGTTTCAGGCACTGTGTGCTGGGCCTCACACAAATCCGCGAACTTGTTCACGGCGGCAATGTCAATCCCTGCCGTGCAGGGCGCGCAGTGGCCGCAGTACATGCACTTATCTGTAAAGGGATGGGCCGGGCAGCTGCTCAGCAGCTTGGCATAGTCCTTTTCCTCCTCAGTGGCTGTGCAGTAGGCCACGGCCTGGGCCAGCTCCTCCTGGCTGCGGGCCCCGGACAGCACTGTAGCTACCCCGGGCCGGGTCAGACAGTAGTGCAGGCACTGCACCACGCTCATGGCCGCGCCAAAGGGAGAAGCCTCCTGGCTGAGCAGGGCCCCGCCTCCATAGGGCTTCATCACGGTCAGGGCCACGCCCTGGCTCTCGCACAGGCTGTACAGCTCCTGGCGCTCTGGGTCTGTGCTGGACAGCACGTCCGGGGCCTCATAGGTGGCCTTGTCGAACAGCACATTGATATCCTCGCTGGGAGGGATAATGTCATAGGCAGGGTTCACGCTGAACATGATTACATCAATCAGCCCGGACTTCACTGCCTGGATGGCGGTTCTGGGGTTGTGGGTGCTCATGCCCAGATGGCGGATTTTTCCGGCAGCCTTCTGCTCTTTGGCGAACTGGATGATTGGCCCGGTGAAGACCTCTTCAAAATCTGCCTGCTGGTCCACATAGTGAATCATGCCCACATCCACGTAGCTGGTTTTCAGCCGGGTGAACAAATCTGCAAAAGAGGCCTTGACTTCATCCATATTCCTGGTGCGCTTGTACTGGCCCCCAATCCAGGCCGAGCACAGATGGGCCTGGAGGATGAACTTTTCCCGGCGGCCCTCCATGGTCAGGCCGAACACGTCCCGCACTTGGGGTTCGGGATTGTATAAATCGAAGTAGTTGATGCCAGCGTCTATGGCAGCGCTGAGCAGGGCAGCGCCCTCCTCCCCGGTGTGCTCCACAAAGGCCTCGCTGCCCAGGCCAATCTCGCTGACGGAAAGGCCGGTGCGGCCCAGTGTTCTGTAATGCATGGGTTTCCCTCCATTTTGCTTTTTACAGGTTGCCTGCAGGGTGCGCCCATCCCCCAAGAGGGCGGGGAGGGGGCACGCCTTTCAAGAAAGGGCCCCTGGAAAGGGGCCCTTCAGCGGTTTTCTGGAGAGGCCTTACAGCCCCATCTCTTTCTTCACAGCAGCAAAGCACTCCACCGCAAAGTCCAAGTCCTCCTTGGAGTGCCCGGCAGAGACCTGGGTGCGTATGCGGGCCTTGCCCTGGGGCACCACAGGATAGCTGAAGCCCACCACGTATACGCCCTTTTCCAGCATCCGGGCCGCGAACTCTCCGGCCAGCTTGGCGTCGTAGAGCATCACAGGCACAATGGGCGTGCTGCCGGGCAGCAAGTCAAAGCCCAGCTTGCTGAGGCCCTGGCGGAAATAGGCGGTGTTCTCGTGGACCCGGTCCCGCAGCTCAGTAGAGGCAGTGAGCTTCTGGAAGGTCCGGAGGCTGGCGGCTGCCACAGCCGGGGCCAGGGTGTTGGAGAACAGGTAGGGGCGGCTGCGCTGGCGCAGCAGGGCCACAATGTCAGCGCTGGCAGCGGTATAGCCGCCGCTGGCCCCGCCCAGGGCCTTGCCGAAGGTGCCGGTAAGGATGTCTACCCGGCCCTGAACCCCGCAGAACTCTGGGGTGCCCCGGCCCTTGTCTCCCATAAAGCCCGCGGCGTGGCTGTCATCCACCATGACCAGGGCCCCGAACTCCTCGGCCAAATCGCAGATGCCCTGGAGGTTGGCAATGTACCCGTCCATGGAGAAAACCCCGTCTGTGGCAATAAGCATCACCTGGGCCCCGGCGGCCTTGGCAGCCTCCAGCTGGACCCGCAAATCAGTCATGTCGTTGTTCTTATAGCGGAAGCGCTTGGCCTTGCACAGGCGCACCCCGTCGATAATGGAGGCATGGTTCAGCTCGTCAGAGATAATGGCGTCCTCTGGGCCCAGCAGGGTCTCAAACAGGCCGCCGTTGGCGTCAAAGCAGGAAGAGTAGAGGATGGTATCCTCCATGCCGAAGAACTCAGACACTGCTTTTTCCAAATCCTTATGGACGGTCTGGGTGCCGCAGATAAACCGCACAGAGGACAGGCCAAAGCCGTATTTGTCATAACTTTCTTTGGCGGCGGCAATCAAATCAGGGTCATTGGACAGGCCCAGATAGTTGTTGGCGCACATATTCACCACAGCCTTGGCCTGGGTGGTGTCGATTCGGGAGCGCTGGGGGGTGGTGATGACCCGCTCTGACTTCCAGGTGCCAGCCTCTTTGATGCTTTCCAGCTCTTTTTTGAATTTCTCCATTGCCTGTTTCATATCAGTCAGCCTCCTTTGTCCAATCCAGAATCACTTTGCCGGACTGCCCGGAATTCATGGCCGCGAAGCCCTCTTCAAACTGTGTATAGTGGAACCGGTGGGTGATGACTGGGCTCAAATCCAGCCCGCCCTGGACCATGTAGCTCATTTGGTGCCAGTTGTCCATTTTCCGGCCATAGATGCCCTGCATGGTCAGGCCCTTGCCGATAATGCCGTTCATGTCCATGGGCACAGGCTGGTTGGAGATGCCAAGAAGGCTTATCTTGCCCCCGTTGCGCATGACAGAAATCATCTGGGTCAGGGCAGCCCCGTTCCCGCTCATTTCCAGGCCAATGTCAAAGCCCTCAACCAGGCCCTGCTTGCTCATAACAGCGGGCAAATCCTCCCGGCTTACATTGACAGCCGCGTCAGCCCCCATCTTCCGGGCCAAATCCAGGCGGTACTCGTTCACGTCTGTGATGACCACCCGGCGGGCCCCGGCAAACTTGCAGATGCCGGCAGCAATGATGCCAATGGGCCCCGCGCCGGTGATAAGCACGTCCTCCCCCACCAGGTCCCACATCAGGGCCGTATGGGTGGCGTTGCCAAAGGCGTCAAAGAAAGCCACTACCTCCTCAGGCAGGCTCTCGTCAATGAGAATCACATTGCTCTGGGGGATGCAGACGTATTCGGCAAAAGCCCCGTCCCTATCCACGCCTACGCCCTGGGTGTCCTTGCACCACTGGATATTGCCGGTGTGGCAGTTGCGGCAGCGGCCGCAGGTGATGTGCCCCTCGCCGCTGACCCGCTGGCCAATGGCAAGCCCCTCCACCCCAGCGCCCAGAGCAGCCACCTCGCCCACATACTCATGGCCAATGACCATGGGGGGCTTGATGTGCTCCCGGGCCCAGGGGTCCCAGTTGTAGATATGCACGTCCGTGCCGCAGATGGCGGTTTTGTGCACCTTAATCAGTACCTGCCCCGGCCCAGGCTGGGGCACAGGGACCTGACGCAGCTCCAGCCCCGGGCCCGCGGTGGGCTTGACCAGGGCGTCCATCATTTGAGACATAACGAACCTCCATGCAGATTATTTTTCGCGGGGGCTTCCAGCGCGGCCGCGGAAAGCCCTAGAGTCTGTAGGCCCATTATAACACTGGCCGCGGCAAACTGCAAGAGCAAAAGCGCCTCTCTTTTTGGCTGAAAAGAGCTTTCCGGCATCAGCAGAACAGGGATGCCATTCTCCGGGCAAAAAAGGGTTGCCAGAAAAAACGGAGATATGGTATAATGTACACAGCACGCGCCGTCTGCAAACCTTAAGGTTTCGTGGCTGTGTACTGGAGTTTGGCAAGAGCGTGCCAAACTCCCCCAATTTTATGGTGTAATATACCCAATACCGTTTGTGGGGCCCATACCTGTGGGGGCGCTGTGAAAGTTTTAAGCGGCGCGGGCTCTTAGAAGCTATGGAAAGGCATGATGTATATGGTTCAGAAGTGTTTCCTTTTGCTGGCAGGGGCAATGCTCTTCCTGCTGGCAGCCTGCGGCAGCCAGGAGCCTGCGCCTTTGGAGCAGGAGCCTGCGTCCCGGACAGTGGCACTGACTGTGTGGGGCGCGGAGGAGGACGAGGCGCTGCTGGAGGAGCTGTTTGCCTCCTTCCAAAAGCAGTACGCGGGCCAGGCAGAGTTTCAGATTACATATCAGCCTCAAAGTGAGTCCAGCTGCAAGGACGTTCTGCTGGGGGACTTGGAGGGGGGCGCGGATGTGTTCGCCTTTGCGGATGACCAGCTGGCGGCCCTGGCCGCTGCCGGGGCGCTGAACCCCATTGAGGATGCGGAGAGCATCCGCCAGGCCAATCTTCCCGCCGCGGTGGAGGCGGCCAGTGTGGACGGCAAACTTTACGCCTACCCCCTGACAGCGGACAACGGCTATTTCCTCTACTATAACAAGGCAATCTTTACAGAGGAGGACATCCAGAGCCTGAACGCCATGGTGGAGAAGGCGGCCCAGAAGGGAAGCCTGGTGACCATGGACTGGAGCTCAGCCTGGTATGTTTACGCCTTTTTCGGCAGCACAGGCCTGGAGGTGGGCCTGAATGATGACGGCATCACAAACAGCTGCACTTGGAACAGCACCGAGGGGCCAATCCGCGGGGTGGATGTGGCCCAGGCCATGCTGGCTATTGCGGAAAGCCCAGGCTTTGCCAGCCGGACAGACACTGAGTTCCTGGCCGGGGTGCAGGACGGCTCTGTATCGGCAGGGGTCAGCGGGGTTTGGAACGCGCTGGCCATTGAGGAGGCCTGGGGCGAGAACGCCGGGGCCGCCAAGCTGCCTGCCTTTGCCTGCGCGGGGCAGGAGATACAGATGGCCTCCTTTTCCGGGTGCAAGCTGATTGGCGTCAACGCCTATTCCCAAGAGCAGGAGTGGGCCGCGCGGCTGGCAGAGTGGATTACCAGCGAGAGCAGCCAGGCCCGCCGTTTCGCGGTGCGGGGCCAGGGGCCGTCCAACCTGCAGGCCGCCAACTCTCAGGAGGTGCAGGATTCCCCGGCCATTGCGGCCCTGCTGGCCCAGTCAGAGTTTTCCCACCTGCAGCGGGTGGGCGGGAAGTTCTGGGACCCAGTGACAGAATTTGCCGGGAACCTGGCCCAGGGCAATCCGGATGGCGCCTCTCTGCAGGAGCAGCTGGATAGGCTGGTAGAGGGCGTATGCGCCCGGTAAAGCTGCCCCGAAAGGGGGAAGAAAAAACATTTCGGAGGGGAATTGCATGAAAGGCAAGCTGACACTGCAGCGGCGGCTGATTCTGCCCATCGTCCTGCTGGGCCTGATTACGCTGCTTTCCAACCTGTTGGCGGTATTCAGCATCAACAATGTGAACGCCAGCGCAGGGACAATCGTAGACAAGTATATGGCCAGTGAGACCCGGCTGGAGGAGATTCGCCGCTCTATATTGGAAATACACCGGCTGGCCCTGTCCCATATTGTGGCCGCTGACCACAGCACCATGATACAGCTGGTGCAGGAGATAAAGGACAAAGAGGCTGAGCTGGATCAGAAGCTGGCCGCGTATGAGGACTTTGTCCCCCAGGAGGAGCAGGGGGACTATCAGGCCCTTTTGGAGGATTACGAGGCGTTCCAGCACGCCCTGGTCAGGCTGGTGTGCGCCAGCGCGGACAGCAGGACCCAGGAGGCTTACGCCATGGCCAATGGGGATGTGGCTGCCTATGGCAGCGCGGCGGAGGAGCATATTGAGCAGATGTACGCCTCAGCCAACGCCCGGGCAGGCACAGCCCAGGACCAGCTGTTTGTGGTGTACCTGACCTCCCTGCTTATCAGCGCCTGCACCCTGGGGGCCGGGGTGCTGCTGGTGATTGGGGCGTTCCGCATTGTGAGGAAATATGTGATTGCGCCTATCCGCCAGGCTGTGGGCACCCTGCAGGACAGCTCTCAGCGCCTTGGGGGCGTGGTGGGCCAGGTGCGGGGCCGGATACACAGCTCCAGCGGCAGTGTGCAGGCCCTTTCCAGCCTGACCTCCCAGCTCTCCGCCGCACTGGAGGAGGTGGCCAGCAGCGCGGCCTCCATCAGCGGCAATACTGCCGGGACCCGGGGCGACGCCCAGGATATGGCGGAGGAGTGCGCGGCCATCACCGCCTATTCGGTGGAGATGCGGGACCGTGCCGAGGAGGTGGAGAGCGCTGCCCGGGAGAGCGTTGAGTCGATTCGCGGGCGGACAGAGGAGATTCTGTCCCAGCTGAACACAGCCATTGAGGAGAGCAGAAGCGTGGGGGAGATTCGGACCCTGACCAAGGATATCCTGTCCATCTCCTCCTCCACAGACTTGATTGCTGTGAATGCCTCTATTGAGGCCGCCCGGGCCGGGGAGGCAGGAAGAGGCTTCGCGGTGGTGGCCCAGGAGATTCGCGCCCTGGCGGATTCCTGCGCAGAGACCGCGGGCAATATTCAGCGGGTGAACGCGGTGGTCACCAGCGCGGTGGACTACCTCTCCGGCAGCGCCCAGGAGCTGGTGGAATATTTGCGCCATACCGTACTGGAGCAGTTCCAGCGGGCTGCCCTCTCAGGGCAGCAGTATCGGGACGACGCCAGCTATGTGGAGGACAGCATTGAGGCGTTCAACAGCCGGGTAGAGCGGCTGCGGGCAGCAATGGATGAGATTGCGGGCTCTATCTCCAATATTTCCAACGCTATTGACGGCGCGGCGGAGGGCGTGAACGGCGCGGCGGGCAGCACCCAGCGGCTGGTTGGGGACATGGCCGGTATCACGGAAGGGATGGCCGCCAGCCAGGAAGTGGTGGGCGAGCTGCAGCGGCAGATGGAAACTTTGGCAAACCTATAGCTGGATTGGCATAAAAAACAGGGCGCAGTCTCCCGCCTGGCTGAGGGCCGGGCAGGGCAGCGCTCTGTTGTGCTTTCAGAGCTCGGGGCTGGGCATGGCCTGATTTTGCTGTGTCGGCCTTGCGAATCCCGGCGGGAAGCCCTGCCAGGGATGGGACATAGGATAATCACAGAGGTTTGTAGGAACAGGAGGAAGCGGTGATGAAGGGGACTGAGGAAAAAAGAGGGACAATCTGTGTCTGTGACCTGCACACCCACAGCACTGCCTCAGACGGCCAGTATACGCCCAGGGAGCTGGTAAGGCTGGCAAAAGCCCGGGGCATCCAGGTGATGGCCCTTACGGACCATGACAACACAGACGGCCTGGAAGAGGCCCTGCAGGCAGGGGAGGCGCTGGGGCTTCAGGTCCTCCGGGGCGTGGAATTCAGCTCAGAGGACTATCGGAATCTTCATATCCTGGGGTACGGGTTTCCTGCGGGCGCGCCTGCTTTGGAGGAGATGACCGCGGGCTTGAAAAAGCGGCGGGACCAGCGCAAGTATAAAATCTGCCAGTTCCTCAGGGAGCAGGGGGTGGAGGTGGATTTGGCTTTGGTGGAGGGCCTGGCAAAGGGCGGGGTCATAGGGCGGCCCCATTTTGCCCAGGCGCTGGTCCAGCAGGGATATGTCAGCAATAACCGGGAGGCCTTTGAGCGCTACCTGGACACCCCGGCGTTCCAGCGGTTTGATCGGAACAAGCCCAGCGCGGAGCAGTGCGTAAAGGCCATCAAAGCGGCGGGAGGGAAGGCCTCTCTGGCCCATCCCTATCAGATTCTGCTGGGCCAGGACGGGCCGGAGGATTTGGAGCAGCTGGTAATCCGGCTGGCGGGATATGGCCTGGACGCCTTGGAGTGCTTTTACCCCAAGCATACCCCAGAGCAGCAGGCGCGGTATCTGGACCTGGCCCGGCGGTATGGCCTGCAGGTGACTGGGGGCAGCGACTTCCACGGGGAGCGAATCAAGCCTGATGTGGAGCTTGCGCGGGTGGAGCTGGATTTGGGCTGGCTGGTGGGCTGAATGCTCTAGAGTCTGTTTGAAAACTCCGAAACACTGTCTGTTTTGCCCAGAAATGGTGGCTTCAGCGTCAAAAATCCTGGAAAGGCGGAAGCGTTTCTTGCGGTTTTTTCCTTGAACCCACTCATTTCTGGTCAAAAATCCAGCATTTCTCCGGTTTTCAAACAGACTCTAGCGCTGGCCAGCAAAAAACCGGCTGGGCAAAATCTGCCCAGCCGGTTTTTCTATTTTATCAGAGTCATATCAGGTATATCAGGAGACTGTCCTTACCGGAAGTACTCCACCCCGGACTGGAACAGCCGCTGGTCCTTGTGGCCAGGCACGTTCTTGAACAGGCCCTTGCTCCAGCGCTCGTCATGGCCCATCTTGCCCAGTACCCGCCCGTCCGGGCTGGTGATGCCCTCAATGCTGCAGACAGAGCCGTTGGGGTTCCACTGGATATCCCCGCTGACAGCGTTGTCCGAATCCACATACTGAGTGGCAATCTGGCCGCCCGCGATAAGCGCCTGCAGCGCGGCGTCATCAGCCACAAACCGGCCCTCGCCGTGGGAGATGGCAATGGTGTGCACATCTCCGGCGTTCACCCCCCGGAGCCAGGGGGACTTCACGCTGGTCACCCTGGTGTAAACCAAGCGGGAGGCGTGGCGGCCCAGGGAGTTGAAGGTCAGGGTGGGCGCGGTCTTGCTGGGCTCGGTAATTTTGCCGTAGGGTACAAGGCCCAGCTTGATAAGGGCCTGGAACCCGTTGCAGATGCCCAGAATCAGCCCGTCCCGCTGCTCCAGCAGGTGGGTCACCGCATCCGCAATCAGAGGGTTGCGGAAGGTGGTGGCAATGAATTTGCCGGAGCCCTCCGGCTCGTCGCCGCCGGAGAAGCCCCCGGGAAGCATAATCATCTGGCTGCGGCGGATAGCCTGCTCCAGGCGGCGGATGGTGTCCTCAATGTCCCCAGGGGTCAGGTTGCGCACCACAAAGATTTCCGCCTGGGCCCCTGCCTTCTCAAAGGCCCGGGCAGAGTCCACCTCGCTGTTGGTGCCCGGGAAGGCGGGGATGACCACCCGGGGCCGGGCGGTCTTAATGGCCGGGGCAGCGGCGTTCCGCTGGGTGAACAGGGGCACGTCAGCGGGCAGGGGGGCGGGAGCGGCCTTGTTGGGGAATACCTTTTCCAGGGTGCCCATCCAGGCGTCAATGAGCTTGTCTATGGCAATCTTTTCCCCGTCCAGCTCTACCTGACCGCCGCAGGTAGTATAGCCCAGCAGGGTTCCGCAGGAGATTTCCGCCTCTGCTGAGACAGCCACCACCAAAGCGCCTTCCAAGGGGGCGTACAGGGTCTGAGGGGAGAGGCCCTGGGCAAACTTAAAGCCCAGCTTGTTGCCAAAGCACATGCGCAGCACGCAGGCCGCCGCGCCGCCCTCCCGGACTACCCCGGCGGCAGTAATGTCTCCGCAGTGGATGTGGGCCAGAACTTGGCGGTACAGCTCCCGGAGCTTCTCCCAGTGGGGCATCCCGTCTTCTGTGGTGGGGATGGGCAGCAGCAGCAGCTTCCGGCCCGAGTGCTTCACGCAGGCGGACAGGGTGCGGCTGGCCTTGGTCATGGACACAGCAAAGCTGACCAGTGTGGGGGGCACGTCCAAATCTTCAAAAGAGCCGGACATGCTGTCCTTGCCGCCAATGGCAGGCAGCCCCATGCCAATCTGGGCACTGAGAGCCCCCAGCAGGGCAGCGGCAGGCTGGCCCCACCGGGCTGGCTCCTCATGGAGCCGGGGGAAGTACTCCTGGAAGGTGAGACGGGCTTTCAGGGGGTCCGCGCCAATGGCCAGGAGCTTGCTGAGGCTCTCCACCACCGCGTAGGCCGCGCCCATAAAGGGGGACCACCGGGATACCCCGGGGATAAAGCCATAGGCCATGGCAGAGGCATCGTCAGTCTCGCCGGAGAGCAAGGGCACTTTGGCCACCATGGCCTCCTCGGGGGTCAGCTGGTACAGGCCGCCAAAGGGCATCAGCACCGTGCCCGCGCCAATCACAGAGTCGAAGCGCTCACAGAGGCCCTTCTGGCCGCAGACCTCCAGCCGGGCCATGTTGGCAAGCAGGGCCTCTGTGCCGGTCTTGCCCTGCAAGGCCTCCGGCAGGCTGGTGAGATAGCAGTCACCCTGGGGAGAGGTGATTCTGGCGTCCGCGTTCTGGGTGACCCCGTTGGTGTCCAGGAAGGCCCGGGACAAATCCACCACCATGTCTCCCCGCCAGGTCATGTTCAGCCGGGGCTCCTCAGTGACCACAGCCACCACCTGGGCGTCCAGGTTTTCCTCTGCCGCCAGGGCGCAGAAAGCCTCCTTGTCCTCTGGGGCCAGCACCACGGCCATGCGCTCCTGGCTCTCAGAGATGGCCAGCTCTGTGCCGTCCAGGCCCTCGTACTTTTTGGGCACCTTGTCCAAGTCAATATCCAGGCCAGGGGCCAGCTCGCCGATGGCCACGCAGACTCCGCCCGCGCCGAAGTCATTGCAGCGCTTGATGAGCCGGGCCGCGGCAGCATTGCGGAACAGCCGCTGAATCTTCCGCTCTGTGGGCGGGTTGCCCTTCTGGACCTGGGCCCCGCAGACCTCCACAGACTTTTTGGTGTGGGCCACGCTGGAGCCTGTGGCCCCGCCAATGCCGTCCCGGCCTGTGGCCCCGCCCAGCAGCACCACAATGTCTCCAGGGGCAGGCTCTTCCCGGCGCACATTGGACTTGGGGGAGGCCCCAATCACCGCGCCGATTTCCAGGCGCTTGGCCACATAGCCCGAATCGTACAGCTCCGTGACCTGGCCAGTGGCCAGGCCCACCTGGTTGCCGTAGCTGGAATAGCCTGCCGCGGCCCCGGTGGTAATCTTCCGGCTGGGCAGCTTGCCGGGGAGGGTCTTCTCAAAGGGGAGGGTGGGGTCCCCGGAGCCAGTGACCCGCATGGCCTGGTATACATAGGCCCGGCCGGAGAGGGGGTCCCGGATGGCCCCGCCCAGGCAGGTGGCTGCCCCGCCAAAGGGTTCAATCTCCGTGGGATGGTTGTGGGTCTCGTTTTTGAACTGGATAAGCCAGGTCTCGGTTTTGCCGTCAACGGTAACAGGGGCCTCAATGGAGCAGGCGTTGATTTCATCGCTCACGTCCAAATCCGGGCAGAGGCCCTTTTTCCGCAGGTACTTGCCGCCAATGGTGGCCATGTCCATCAAGGAGACCGGCCTTGCGGTCTGGGGGCCGTACAGCTCGTCCCGCAGGGACAGGTACTCTTTCAGCGCCTGCTCTGCCGCGGCTTTCAGGGGGCCCTCTTCCACATCAATGGTGTGCAGGCGGGTGAGGAAGGTGGTGTGGCGGCAGTGGTCGCTCCAATAGGTGTCAATGACCCGCAGCTCTGTGACAGTGGGGTCCCGGCGCTCCTGGTCCCGGAAATAGTCCCGGCAGAAGCACAAATCTGAGAGGGTCATGGCAAAGCCCATATTATTGTAATAGGACTTCATCTCCTCTTCCCCCCAGCCGGTAAAGCCAGTGACCCGGGCCACGTCCGCGGGCTCGGGGGAATTCAGCCCCAGGCTGTGGGGCAAATCCATAGAGGCCTCCCGGCTCTCCACTGGGTTAATGAGATAGGTCTTGACCTTCTCCACATCAGCGGGGGAGAGGTCCCCCAGCAGGCCAATGACCTTGGCGCTGGCCACAGCGGGCCGCTCCCCCTGGGTGAGCAGCTGCACGCACTGGGCGGCGGAGTCAGCCCGCTGGTCGTACTGGCCGGGGAGGTACTCCATAGCAAAGGTGATATACTCCTCAGGCAGGCGGAAAGCGGCAGGGTAGACAGCGTCCACATTGGGCTCTGAGAGGATGGTGTCCCTGGCCAGGGCGAACTGCTCAGGGGTCAGGCCCTCCACGTCATAGCGGTTGAGGATGCGGACCTCCCGCAGGCTGGCGATGCCAAGATTTTCCCGCAGGTCAGCGAGAAGGCCTTGGGCCTCAATGTTAAAGCCGGGCATTTTTTCTGCAAAGACTCTGGTAACCATAATCTGTCCCTCCAATCAGGGGTATTATACCACAGTTTTTTGTAGAAATAAAGCCCCAAGTCCAAGGGAAAGGGGGGCAAAATTTTCTCCGCGCCCCCTGTCCGGTGTTGCGGCAGGCCGCTTCCTTGTGCTATAATGTCCGCAAGCGGACATCCGGAGAAGCCCTGAAGCGCAAAGCGCTTCTCTTTCGCTACGCGAAAGCACCGGTCTTCTCCAAGCGGATTTATGTTATAATGTCCGCAGGACATTTCAGCAGAGCCGGAACTGCAAAGCAGTTTGGAGCTGTTGCTATAAAAACCTAAGGGAGGTGCTCCCCATTCCCCTCAAACAAAAACTCTCCTATCTTACTGAGCACTACATGGCCTTCTGTCCCATCCTGGCCCTGATTGTCCTTATCCGCGTGGGCGTGGGGGACGGCCTGGCTGTCAGCGCTTTGGGGCTTCTTCTCTGCGCTGCTGGGCTCTCCCAGTCCTCTGCCCGGGCTGACCCCTGGCTCCTGCTGTTTATGGGCCTCTACCAGCTGGGCTGCATGGCCTCCGCGATGGTCTCCACTGGCAGTATCTCCACCGGCTTTGGGGCTGTGCAGCTTATCATCCCCATTCTCTACCTGCTGATGGCCTCCCTCTCCCGGGAGGATTTGCTCCTTCTGCGGCGGCTCTGCCTGCTGACGGCCGCCGCGGTGGCTGCGGCTGGGCTAATCCAGTTTGTTGGCAGCGCCCTGGTATACGGCGGCGCGGGGCGGCTTGGCGGGTTTTTGGGGAACCCTAACGCCATGGGGATGTTCCTGGTCCTGGCCTGGTTCGCGGTCCTGGACCAGAAGCCCCATTCCCGAACCTGGAGGCTTCTCCGGCACATAGAGCCCCTGATTCTGGCGGCCCTGGCCCTCACCCTCTCCCTGGGCAGCTTTCTGGCCATGGCTCTGGGCACGCTGGCCTTTTTCTGGGAGAAGCGGCGGCTCTCTGCTTTTCGCGCGGCTCTGGGGGAGCTGTGCCAGGTCTTGGCCCGGGCCGTGCTGGGCATGGGCACTGGTCTTCTGCTCTATCTGACTGCCGCCCATACCAGCGTATCTTGGACAGCCCTGCTCCCCGCGGGATACCTCTGCGCCCTGAGCTTTTTCTGGCCCAGGGTCATAGGTTTTTTCGCCGATTTGCCCAAGATGTCCCTGCTTGTTACAGCCTTGGGCCTGGCGGCAGCGGCAGTGGTGGTGCTTATCCGGCCCAGCGCGGCGGCGACTTTTCCGGAACGGCTGGAGATGATGGCCAGCGGCGCCCAATATCTCACCGCAAACCCTTTCTTTGGCGTGGGGCCCTATCAGTGGCGGGGCCTGGACATGCAGGATGGGGGCAAGTATTTCAGCACCTGGCACATCCACAATGTGCCTCTGCATATGGCTGTGGAGACGGGCTGGCTCACTGCCGCCATGCTGATTTTCATGGCAGTCCGGTTCTTCCGCAGGGGCCACAGCCCGGCAGAGCGGGCAGAGGGCACGGCCTTCTGCGTCCACAACCTGATGGATACCAGCTTCTTTTATCTGGGCGTGACGGGCTTTCTGTTCCTCACCGTGTCCCGGCCCGGCCAGCGGGGGAAGAAGCTGAGCGGCCTGGCGCTAAAGAGCGCGTTCGCCCTGTGCGGCGGACTGTGCGCCCTCCACCTGCTGTATTGGCTGGGCCTGTAAGGGAGGATGAACATGAAAAACAAACACACTGCTGTCTGGCTCCTGTTAGGGGGCTTCTGCCTGCTGAGCGCGCTGGTGCTCACCCTGTGCCTGGGCTTCAGCTCCCGGCTGCCGGAGAACGTGGGAAGGCCCCTTACTGAGGAGGAGAGCGCGGAAATCATTGCCCGCAACAGCCCGCTGGCAGAGTATGTCTATCTCTCCCCCAACGGGGATTTTCCCCGGGCTGATTCCATCCAGCGCATCACGGTGCACCACATGGCGGATGATATGAGCCTGGAGGAGCTGGGAGAAGCCTTCGGGAACTGGGACAGGCAGGCCTCAGCCAACTATGGCATTGACAGCAGCGGGCGGGTGGCCCTGTACGTAGAGGAGGCCAACCGAGCCTGGACCTCGGCCCATGGGGGCAACGACAACCAGGCGGTGACCATAGAGGTGGCCAATGATGAGATTGGGGGACAGTGGCACGTAAGTGACGAGGCCTTTGAGACGCTGGTGGAGCTCTGTGTGGATATATGCAGGAGGAACGGGATAAAGGAGCTGACATATACAGGCGGGGAGGATGGAAGCCTGACGACCCATAAGATGTTTGATGGGGAGACCATGTGTCCGGGGCCGTATCTGGAGGGGAAGCTGCCGGAGCTGGCCCGGCGGGTGAGTGAGGAGCTGACAGAAAGCACAGACTAAAGCGGAAAGCCTGACAGCCCGGGCAGCACCTTTCGCCAAGGAGAAGCAAAAGGCGGAGACCGGGGTCCAGGAGGGCTTGCCCCCTGGCAGGGGTTTGGGGCGGCTTGGCAAAGCCAACGTCAGGAGTCCCAAAGGTCTGGCCCTTGGTCTCGCCTGCCGGCTCGGTCGGTTCGCAGCTTGTCTGCCACTGGCAGACGCTCACCCTCGCACCCCCGCAAGGGGCCAAGAGTTGGCCAAAGCCAACTCTACGCCCCTTGACCCCGGTCTCCGCTCCCACGCCCCTGCTTGACGATAGCGCCTGCCCCGGGCCGTCAGGCCTGGCTGTCACTTTTTTACCATAACTATCATCTGAAAGGAGGCTGCCCTTCGTGCGCTCCCGTTTTCCCCTGGTCATCTCACTTTTCTCCCTCCTGCTCCTCCTGGCTTTGGCCCTCAACCTTTTTGCGGGCAGCGCCAACCTCTCCCCCTCTCAAACCCTCCGCGCTCTCCTGGGCCAAGGCGATTCCACCACCCTGCGGGTCCTCTGGGCCATCCGCGTTCCCCGGGCCCTCTCCGCCCTGCTTCTGGGCGGAGCCCTGGGCCTTTCCGGCTATCTGCTCCAGACCTTTTTCCATAATCCCATTGCCGGGCCCTTTGTGCTGGGGGTCTCCTCCGGGGCCAAGCTGGCAGTGGCGCTGGTGATGATTTTCCTGGCAGGGGGCGGCTGGGCTGTCAGCTCGCTGACCATGATTTTCGCCGCCTTTCTGGGCTCTCTGCTGACCTTAGGGCTGGTGCTGCTGGTTTCCCGGCGGGTCCAGCGCATGTCCATGCTGGTGGTCTGCGGGGTGATGATTGGCTATATCTGCACTGCCGTCACGGACTTTATGGTGACTTTCGCGGATGACGCGGACATCGTCAACCTGCGGGGCTGGTCCATGGGCAGCTTTTCCGGCTCTACCATGGAGAATGTGGCTGCTGTGTCCCTTGCGGTGGCAGTGGGGGTGCTGGGCTCTGTCCTGCTGGTGAAGCCCCTCTCCGCCTACCGTCTGGGGGAGGGCTACGCCCAGAGCCTGGGAATCAATGTGGGGCTTCTGCGGGTGCTGCTGGTGCTTTTGTCCGGCCTGCTGTCAGCCTGCGTGGCCGCGTTCGCGGGGCCTGTTTCCTTTGTGGGCATTGCCGCGCCCCATATTGTCCGGGTGCTCACCGGTACCTCGAAGCCCGGCAGGATGATTCCCGGCAGCTTTCTGTGCGGGGCCTGCTTCTGCCTGCTGTGCGACATGCTGGCCCGCACGGCCTTTGCCCCCACAGAGCTGTCCATCAGCACTGTGACCGCCATTTTCGGGGCTCCTGTTGTTATCGGGATGCTCATCAGCAGAAAGAGAGGGGAGATATAAATGGCAGATTACCCTTTGGAGGCCCTTGATTTGGCTGTGGGCTATGACGGGCCCCTTATCCGCCACGTCAGCTTCCGGGTGGGGGCTGGGGAGATTGTGGCCCTGATTGGCCCCAACGGCTCTGGCAAGTCCACTATCCTGAAAACCCTCTCCGGCCAGCTGAAAAGCTGGGGCGGGCAAATCCGCGTCTGCGGGCGGGAGCTGGGGAGCTTCCCGCCTAAAGAGCTCAGCCAAAAGCTGGCCCTGCTGCTGACAGAGCCCATCCGCCCAGAGCGCATGACCTGCCGGGAAGTGGTGGAAACAGGCCGCTATCCCTATACCGGCTATTTCGGCAGGCTGTCTGCCAAAGACAGCAGGGTGGTGGAGGAATCCATGGCCCTGGTGGAGATGGAGGCCTTTGCCGGGGCCTCCTTTACGGAAATCAGCGACGGCCAGCGCCAGCGGGTGATGCTGGCCCGGGCAGTGTGCCAAGAGCCGGAGGTGCTTTTGCTGGACGAGCCCACGGCTTTTCTGGACATCTACCATAAAGCCACGTTTTTCCAGCTTCTGCGGCAGCTGACAGAGGAGCGGAAGATGGGGGTGGTTATCTCTATGCACGAGCCGGAGCTGGCGGCACGGGTGGCGGGATACGCGGTGTGTATCCGGGAGAGGGCGGTGTTTCGCATGGGGAAGGCGGAGGAGGTGCTCAGGCCGGAGGGTGTGCGGGAGCTGTTCGGGGTGCCGGAGGCGCTGTATGAAAGATATTACGGCTGAAGCCCAGCAGCCAGGCTCTGGGCAGCCCAAAAAAGAAAGACGG
>CAJTXF010000013.1:20567-32646 GCA_910580045.1 uncultured Eubacteriales bacterium | reverse complement strand
CCCGTCTTTCTTTTCATCATGTACTCCCCGATTACTTGCTGGGGCTGAATTCCTGAGAGAAAATCTCAGTGCCGTCCTCGGCCTCATAAACAACCAGCACCTTGGGGTCGCTGACCTCGATTGCGTCGTTCAGAGAACCAGCGATGTTCTCAAAGGTTGCAGCCTGAGTGGCCATGGCGCTCTCCAGGGCATCGTGCATAACAGTAATCTCGTCCTCAGCAAGGGTCTGGCCAACAAAAACGAAAGTGTAAACCAGGGTGTCGCCGTCAGCGGCAACAGATACATCCATGCTGTCGTCGCCTGCGGTCAGGCTCTCAATCATGCTGTCCAGCTGGGCCTTGACAGTGGGGTCATCCAGGAAAGCCTGAATGGACTCGTACTTGCCGTTAGTAGTGACGGCACTGCTTGTCTCAGAGGAGCTCTCTTCCTTAGAGCTGTCTGCGGCGGAGGAATCCTCTGCGCTGCTGGTGTTCTCGCTGGAAGCGCTGCTCTCGGAGCTGCTGGGCTCGCTGCTGCTGTTCTTATCCTTAGAGTCACCGCCGCAGGCGGCAAGGGACAGGACCATGGCAACAGCCATGACCGCGGCAAGGAGCCGGAGGAGATTCTTCTTCATGTTAATCACCTTTCTCAAATAAAAATTTTGGTTTCCCCAGGGCACGGGCAAAACAGGAATGAAAGCCGCGGGCCCTGAAGCCATGAAGAATTATACCTCCACAAACTGGCGCTGTCAAGGTCTGAGTGATTACAAAAAAGTTAATATTTTCTGTTGGGACAATATTTTTGCACAGGTGAACAGCTATCTGGCCAAATTAACCGAAGGATTTGCGCAAATCCCGCACGCTGTCCCGCTCTATCAGCCGGGCGGGCAGCTCCAGGCGCAGCCAGGGGTCCGGCTCACCCAGGGCCCGCAGGCGGATAAGGTTCTGCAGCGTCAGCACGCATTCCCGGCCCATCAGCTGGGGGGAATTGCGTATGGTGGTCAGGTGGGGGGTGATTTTTGTGCAGACAGGCTGGTCGTCAAAACCAACCACAGAGATATCTTCCGGCACCCGCAGGCCCACCTGCTTCAGGGCCTTGACAGCCCGCCAGGCCTGCCTGTCGTTTTCGCAGACCAGGGCAGTGGGCAGCTCCTTGGCGTTCTGGAACTGCTCTGCCAAAGCCTGATAGTCGTAGAGGTCCTCGCCGGTCCTGGCGCTGAAGGAGAAGTCCGGGCGGTTGGCCAGGCCGAAGTCCTTTAGGGCCTGCTCATACCAGAAGCGCCGGTCTTTGCGCACCTGCCCGCCCCAGCCGCTGTAGGCATAGCCCAACTTGGTATGGCCCATTTCCTTTAGATATTTTACCATGCGGTACATGCCCTGCCGGTTGCTGATGCACACGCTGCTGGGCTCCCAGCAGAAATTGGTAGACTTGCTGTACAAGCCCCCCGCGTCCATAAAGACAAAGGGGAGGCCCGCCTCCTGCACAGCCCGGCCCAGTTCCTCGGTCAGGCGGCAGGGGTGCACAATAGCGCCAATGACATTGCCGGCGCGCAGGAGCTTTTCCGCCAGGCTAACCTCCTTATTTCTATTCATATGGACCATGACCAGGCAGCAGTCATTCTCCCAGGCCTCGGCCTCCACGCCCTCCAGCACGCCGGAGAAGAAATCGTAAGGGTCATTCCGGTCAGTGAAAAAGTCCCCGGGGACCAGATAGGCAATGACCTTGCAGGCGCAGGCGCTCTCTGGTTTTTCAGGGGGCTTGGGGGCCGGGCCGGACCCAGCCCGGCAGGCGTCGCAGAGCATTTCCTCATGCCCCAGCTCCTGGATTTTTTCCAGCAGTGATTTGCGCAGGGAATCGCTGATGCCAGGTTTGTTGTTCAGCACCAGCGAGATGGTGGCAGGAGAGACCCCCAGTTTTTTCGCTAAGTCCTTAGCCTTCATTTACAACACGCCCCTATGCCTTTATAAACGGTTTATAAAAACATTATAAACTATCCTCAGGCAAAAAGCAAGGGGGTATTGGCAAAATGCTCAAAAAAGTTTGGGAACTGTGGGAGGATAGCGGGCGAAGCGGGCTCTGGGCGGTGTTCTGCTCCCCTGCAAACTGGGCCTGGACATTTTCGCCAAAACGTGCTACAATAAACCGATAAACTAAACTGGAGCTGATACCTTTGGACTTTATCCCCTTTGACCTTATCCAATCCGCCCTCTCCGCCGAGCTGACCCAGCAGGGCTTCAAGGAGCCGGAACCCCTGGAGGACCAGGCTGGCCGCGCTGTTATCTTCGCCGCGGACGAGGTGGCTTACAGCCTTCTCTACGCGGTCAAGCGCCAGAGCTTTGTGCTGCGCTCCACCACCCTGACCAGTTCCGGCAAGCCCGGGGACTGGCGGGAACTCTCTGCCTGGCTTTTTGACATGAAGGCCGGGGAGCGGGCTGACGCGGAGAGCATTGTCAACGACTTTCTTGAGGTGGTCCGCGGCCCCAAGCGGGTGGCTGTGGTGCAGCAGCAGCGGAAAAAGGCCGGCAAGGGCGAGAACCGCACAGTGGACCCCCTGTTCTTTATCAACCGCCTGGCCAGCCTTTTCCCCGAGGTGCGGGAGGAGCTGAACCAGGAGAAAATCACTTACGGCCAGGTGCGCTTTATCACCTTCCTGCGGGCCCATGTTATCCCCCGGGTGGAGGATTTGGTGCAGAAATACCCGGACAGCGAGCCGGTGGGCAAGCTCTGCGAGCTGCTGGAGGATATGTATAAGAACGGGGACATGGATTTGCGCTCCATTGTCACTTATGTGTTCTGCAACGGCCTGTCAAAAGAGAGCTTCCAGGTGCTGCACGGGCGGTTTGAGGGGGACTTGAAGAAGGTCAGCGGCTTCTCCCGCAGGCTTATCGGCAAAAATATCAAGCCAGAGAAGAAAAAGAAGAGCCGGGGCAAAAAGGTAGAGGCCCGGCTGAGCTGAGCGCCGGGCACAGCCAGCCGGGTACGCAAGAAAAATCGTGGAGCGGCTTGACAGGGCCCGGGGGGTGTGGTATACTGAAAACACCTCGAAAAAGAGGCTTCTTTTTTTGCGCTTTCTTTTTTGAGGGAGGCAAGGCGGCCTGTGGTCTGCGGCTGCGCGCCTTAGGCAAAACATCCAGGGCGTTCTGCGCCCCGCGCCGGACGCACAAAATTATGGAGGTGCTGAAGAATGCGTGTCAAAATCGTGCTGGCCTGCACAGAGTGCAAGCAGCGCAACTACCTGACCAAAAAGAACAAGAAGAACGACCCGGACAGGCTGGAAATGAACAAGTACTGCCGGTTCTGCCGGAAGCACACCCTGCACAGGGAAACCAAGTAAGGAGCGGGCAACAATGGCGGATAACGAGAAGAACACCAAAAAGCCCAACGCCTTGGCCGCTTTTGGCAAAAGGACAGCAAAGTTTGTAAAGGACTGCAAGGGCGAGATTAAAAAGATTGTATGGCCCGCGCCCAAGAATGTGTTTAAGAACACCGGCGTGGTGCTGGTGACCATCATTGTCCTGGGGCTGTTCGTCTTTTTGCTGGACACTGCCTTTATGAGCCTGCTGGGCCTGGTGATGAACGTGGCGGGCTGAGGACAGGGTCCCGGCCCCAGAACTGCCCCGGCGGGCAAGATTGGGAGGAGAGCTGATGGCGGAAGACGCGAAATGGTATGTGGTGCATACCTATTCGGGATATGAAAACAAAGTTGCCTCAAACCTGGAGAAGACGGTGGAGAACCGCCAGATGCAGGAGCTCATCCAGGAAATCCGCGTGCCCACCGAGCAGGTGACTGAAATCACCGAGGAGGGCAAGCGCAAAGAGGTAGAGCGCAAGATTTTCCCCGGCTATGTCATCGTGAAGATGGTGATGACCGACGAGAGCTGGTACGCTGTGCGGAATATCCGGGGCTGTACAGGCTTTGTGGGCCCCTCTTCCAAGCCCGTGCCCCTGACCGACGCGGAGGTGGCCAGGCTTGGGGTGGAACAGCGCCAGGTGGAAGTCAGCTATCAGGTGGGCGACTCGGTGAATATCATCGACGGGCCCTTGGAAGGCTTCATCGGCGTGGTAGAGGAAATGGAGCCGGAGAAGAACCGGGTGCGGGTCACAGTGTCCATGTTCGGCCGGGATACCCCGGTGGAGCTGGAGCTGGACCAGGCCGAGCCCATTGGGTGATTATCCTGAGACGGTTTTACGGGCCTGCCGGTCGAGCGCAAAACGAACAGGCTCTTGCGAGGTTGGTAACGTTTGCGCGGCCCAGGGGTAGAGTCCCTGGGCGCCGGAGGCCATAATCACCATTGCCCTTCATGGCCATTTTGGCACAAAATGGCCATAGAGTGTCCAGCTATCGTAATGGATGAGAACGGGAATGTACGAAGCGAGTGAGGCCGGGCCTTATCAGCCGGGCTTCTCCGTGGGAGGCACGGGTAAAATTTTCCTGCCCGTACCGCTATCACCACAATATTTGGAGGTAATGCAAAATGGCACAAAAGGTAACGGGCTTTATTAAGCTCCAAATCCCTGCCGGTAAAGCAACACCGGCCCCGCCTGTCGGCCCTGCGCTGGGCCAGCACGGCGTGAACATCATGGCTTTTACCAAAGAGTTTAATGAGCGGACCAAGAACGACGTGGGCCTGATTATCCCCGTGGTTATCACTGTATACGCGGACCGCTCCTTCACCTTTATCACCAAGACCCCGCCTGCCGCAGTGCTGATTAAGAAGGCTGTGGGCATTGAGACGGCCTCCGGCGAGCCCAACAAGAAGAAGGTCGCCAAAATCACCAAAGAGCAGATTCAGAAAATCGCAGAAACCAAGATGCCTGACCTGAACGCCGGGTCCCTGGAGGCCGCCATGAGCATGATTGCCGGCACGGCCCGCAGCATGGGCATTGAAGTGATTGACTAAGGAAAGGGGGAAACTGCAATGAAACACGGCAAGAAGTACAGAGAGAGCGCAAAGCTCATCGACAGGCAGAAGCTGTATGATACCGCAGAGGCCCTGGACCTTTGTGTGAAGACCGGTGTCAGCAAGTTTGACGAGACTGTAGAGCTCCATGTAAAGCTGGGCGTTGACGGCCGCCACGCTGACCAGCAGGTTCGCGGCGCCATTGTGCTGCCCAACGGCACTGGCAAGAACGTGCGGGTGCTGGCCATCTGCAAGGGCGACAACATTGAGGCCGCCCAGGCCGCTGGCGCTGATTTTGTAGGCGCGGAAGAGATGGTCCAGAAGATTCAGTCCGAGGGCTGGATGGACTTTGACGTGGTGGTCACCTCTCCTGACATGATGGGCCTGGTGGGCCGTCTGGGTAAAGTACTGGGCCCCCGGGGCTTGATGCCCAACCCCAAGGCCGGCACCGTGACCCCGGACATCGGCCGTGCTGTGCAGGAGGCTAAGGCCGGTAAGATTGAGTACCGTCTGGACAAGACCAACATCATCCACTGCCCCATTGGAAAGATTTCCTTTGGCGCGGAGAAGCTGACCGAGAACTTCAACACCCTGATGGATGCTATCGTGAAGGCCAAGCCCGCCGCGGCGAAGGGCCAGTATGTGCGCTCCTGTGTGCTGAGCGCCACCATGGGTCCTGGGATTAAGATTAACCCGGCAAAGTTTGTCTGAGTTTTTATAATTAACGAAAAGCAAAAGAAGAGTATCTTCTTTTCAGACGCCTTTACTATATTCATAAAGAGAGACGCCTCAGGTTCGAGGCGTCTTTTTTGTGAGGCAGCGGGCCGTTTGCACAGCAGCGTAAACCACCCAGCCACAGGTGCTGCCCAACAGAATCAGCCCCCCGATACCCAGGGGGTAGAGGTAGAGCAGGTTTTCGCCGAAAATCAGGAACATTCCGTAAACTGCCGCCAGTATCAAGCCCCCAAAAGCGGCGGGAAGCAGCTTCAGCGGAACCCTTTTAGCCCGGAAGCACAGCAGCAGCTGAGCGGCAAAAGCCAGGACAACAGGCAGCACAAAATAACAGAAGCCGAACAGGTCGGTAAACATATATGTGATAAAGCGCGCATTTGATGAATCCATTATATAACCCCCTTTTTATGATAACATGCCATAGAGCAATACGCAATAGCGGGGGAAACCGTAAGAGCACTGTAAGAGAATGAGAAACCCGAGAAAAAGATTGGAGTGACCTCTATGTTTAGACCCATGCGCCGCAAAAACCAACAGCTCACCCCAGAGGCCTGCCAGGCCGTTCTGGAGCGGGGCACTTCCGGGGTCCTGGCCCTGGCAGGAGCTGAGGGCTACCCCTACGCGGTGCCCCTCAGCTACGTCCTGGACGGGGAGCGGCTTATCTTCCACTGTGCCAAAAGCGGCCACAAGCTGGACGCCATTGCCCAGTGTCCCAAGGCCTCCTTCTGCGTCATTGACCAGGACCAGGTGGTGCCGGAGCGGTTTACCACCCACTTCCGCAGCGTGATTGCCTTTGGGGTAATCCGGGTGCTGGAAGGGGAGGAGGCCCTGACAGCTGTTGACCGGCTGGCCGCCCGGTACAGTCCCCAGGTCGATGACTCAGCCAGGGCCCGGGAAATAGAGGGCAGCGAGGCCAGGCTTTGCGTGCTGGAAATGAAAATAGAGCATATGACCGGAAAGCAGGCAAAGGAAATGATGGGGAAATAAGGCTTGACAGCCCCCGCCCGCTGTGCTATAATAAGGAAGCTGTCCAACCAAAGACAGCAGGCGTCCGGCTTGCCGGACTCAAACGGGAAACCAGCCTGCCGAGGGAAGATAAGCGTGTGGAAGCGGGGAATTTCCCCATTCATTTGCTTGCATTCCAGCGCCTCTCCCGGCCTTTCCCCGGAAGGGCGCTTTTTGATTTGGACAAGAACCTGTATTCACAACCGTTGAACACGGTTATGAAAACAGGTCCTATCCCAACCTATTGGAGGTGAATTGATTTGCCCAGCGAGAAAATTCTTGAGCAGAAGAAACAGCAGGTCGAGCAGCTGGTGGAAGCCTTTAAGGGCGCCAACGTGGGCGTGCTGGTGGACTACACCGGCATCAGCGTGGACAAGGACACCAAGCTCCGCAAGCAGCTGCGTGAGGCTGGCTGTGAGTACAAGGTCGTGAAGAATACCATGCTGTCCCGCGCTCTCCAGGACGCGGGCATTGATGGCCTGGACGAGCACCTGAACGGTGCAACTGCCATCGCCTACAGCGACAAGGGATATACTGACGCTCCCAAAATCTTCTCCGATTATGTGAAGGCCAACCCCACCGCCGCTTTTAAGGTGAAGGCAGGCTTTATCGACGGAGCCGCGGTGGACGCCGCGGGAATTGAGGCCCTGGCCGCGCTGCCTCCCAAGGAGGTCCTGCTTGCCCAGGTGCTTGGCGGCTTGAACGGCCCCATCCAGGGTATGGCCAATGTGTGCAGCGGTGCACTGCGCAGCCTGGTTATTGCCCTCAACGCCATTGCAGAGAAGCAGTCTGCATAAGTATATCTTGGCAGATTTGGACAAGCCTGCAAAAATTCTGTGATGCACATTATTATACACCAAAAATAATCAAATAATTTGGAGGATATCATCATGTCTGAGAAAGTAACCAACCTGATTGAAGAAGTAAAGGCTCTTACCGTTCTCGAGCTCTCCGAGCTGGTTAAGGCTCTGGAGGAGGAGTTCGGCGTGTCCGCCGCAGCTCCCGCTGCTGTTGCCGTGGCTGCTCCTGCCGCTGCTGCTCCTGCTGCTGAGGAGAAGACCGAGTTTGACGTGGTACTGAAGTCCGCTGGCGCCAACAAGATTAACGTCATCAAGGTTGTGAAGGAGGCCACTGGCCTGGGCCTGAAGGAGGCCAAGGCTCTGGTTGACGAGGCTCCCAAGACCGTGAAGGAAGGCGTTTCCAAGGACGACGCCGAGGCTCTGAAGACCAAGCTGACTGAGGCTGGTGCTGAGGTGGAGTTGAAGTAAATTCAACTCCCGTTGAAGTAATTCAGCTCCCGCAGAAGTAATTCTGCAATGATATCAACAACCGGAACGGGCGGGGGAATTCTCCTGCCCGTTTTGTGTGTTTTTGGGGGGAGAGACCATGAAAGACCAGATAACCGTCCTGCGCTGTGGGTTTGCCAATGCCTACCTGGTGGGCTCCCGGCAGGGCAGCGTGCTTATTGACACTGCTGCCGCCCCCTATCGGGAGAAAGTGCTTGCTGCCTGCAAAGGGGCCCGTGTGCGGCTGATTCTCCTAACTCACGGCCACTATGACCACTGCCAGAACGCGGCGTTCCTCTCTCAGGCTTTGGGGTGCCCTGTGGCGATTGCCCGGGCTGATGGGGATTTGCTCTCTCAGGGAGAGAAGCGCCCGGTTCAGGGCCAGGGCCCCTGGGGGCGTATCTATGCGGCGCTGAGCAACCGGGCCATCTGCAGCCAGTTTATTGAGCCCATCCACCCAGATTTGTTTTTAGAGGAGGGGCTGGATTTGAGCCCTTACGGCGTGTCTGGCCGGGTTATTGCTTTGCCTGGTCACACGGCTGGCTCTATGGGAGTGCTTTTGGCGGGCGGTGGGCTTTTTGCCGGGGACGCTGCCCAATCTCTGGGCCCGCTGGGGGCATCCTGGTGCTGGGAGGATAGGGCTGCCGCCCGGGAGAGCATGGCCCGGATTCGTGCCCTGGCCAAGGGAAAGGTCTATTGCGGGCACGGCTGGTGATGGGGGACGCATAGCGGCAGGGCTTGCTGGCCGGTTCACAGGGAATTCTCAAAGGGGAAATATGAACTTATTGTGAATATTTCAAAAAGCCCTTGCATTCTCAGGCGAGACGCGCTATAATGTAACCAAATTGTAACAGTTGAAATCAAAATGTAATTTCCAATCGACATAATGTTTCTGAAAAAAACTGCCGCGCACCGGGCGGAGCCTGGCGGCAGGGGAGGCTGAAATGGGCCGAGTGAGATTCGGAAAAGTGATGACATTTTTGCTGGTGCTGGTGGTGACGTTTGTTTTGGTGGGGCTGCTCAGTGCCTCCACCCGGGTGACACCTGACGCGGCAGCCGAGCAGTACATACAGCAGCTTCAGGCACAGCAGGCAGAGCCAGAGGCCCTCTCCGCGCCGGAAATGGCGGGTGTGGGGGTGTCCTGGATTGCCAGCGCGGCAGGATTCCTGTCACTGATGGCGCTGCTGCTGGCGATTTACGCAGGGTATGTCCGGTCAAAGCGGGCAGAGCGGGCCCGGCAGGAGCGGCTGAAGAACCGCAGAGCCCGGCGGAATATACCGTCGCGGACAACAATGTATCGAGTATAAGGGTTTTCGTCCTTTCATATTTTACCTCGAATTGGGTCGGCTAGAAATAGCCGGCCCGATTTCTTTTTGGAAAAGGGAGAGAGCGCTGCTATAAGGCAGATTGCCCTGGATTTTCCCTGCCTGCCCAAAATCGCTCTTGACAAATCTCCCTTTTTTTCGTATAGTTATCTCATTGCGTTTGCATCTGTAAAAGGCCGCGCTTGCAGGAGGTGCGCGGCCATAAAAGCGGCCCGGTTATCCGCTGCTCCGGATGTTCCTAAGAGCCTGTTTCGTATATGGACGTACACAGATTGCACTATCAAATTTTCCCCAGAGCCCCAAATTGAGCGCCGCCAGTCAGACCATTTATGGCGGCAGGCGAAAGTTGGGTGTTATGGCAGAAAAGATGTAAGCAAGCTGTGTGCGAGCAGATGCTGAACAGGCGCTGGGGAAATCCTTTCATCCTTTGCGGGAGGCGGCGGAATGCCCGTCCGGGCTGGGTTATGTTGTGAATAACGAAAGACACGCAACTAATTCCAGCGTGACGCTGGACCCAATTCACGTAGCCGCGCAAGGCCGCGCGCTGCGTGGGATAAGCCCGTCAGGCCCTGCCTCGCGGCCAAGAAAAGGCGGCAGGGATACGGGGTGTGGAGGGGCTCTGCCCGGCGTCACCGCTGACCGCAAAGGAGATGCACTGTTCTATGAACAACACTATCATTTCGCTGAAGAACATCGCTGTGTCTTACGATGGCGAGCAGGTGCTGTCCGGGTTTGACTTGGACATCCGCAACGGGGAGTTTATCACCCTGCTGGGTCCCTCCGGCTGTGGGAAAACCACCGTGCTGCGCACTATCGGCGGCTTTATTAAGCCGGACGCTGGCGAGGTCTTTTTTTATGGCGAAAACATCACCCAGCTGCCCCCCCATAAGCGGGAGGTGAACACCATTTTCCAGAAGTATGCCCTGTTCCCCCACCTGAACGTGTACGACAACATTGCCTTTGGCATGCGCCTCAAGTCCAAGCCAGAGAAAGAGGTCAAGAAGACAGTCCATGAGATGCTCAGCATGGTGAACCTCTCTGGCTTTGCCCACCGTGGCGTGGGCCAGCTCTCCGGCGGGCAGCAGCAGCGGGTGGCCATGGCCAGGGCCCTGGCCAATGAGCCCAAGGTCCTGCTGCTGGACGAACCCCTCTCTGCCCTGGATTTGAAGCTGCGCAAGGATATGCAGGTGGAGCTGAAAAAGATTCAGCAGCAGACCGGGATTACCTTTGTGTTCGTCACCCATGACCAGGAGGAGGCCCTCTCCATGTCTGACAGGGTGGTGGTCATGGACGGAGGCGTTATCCAGCAGATTGGCTCCCCCACAGACATCTACAACGAGCCCCAGAACGCCTTTGTGGCGGACTTTATCGGCGAGTCCAACATTCTGGACGGGCTGATGCTGGAGGACTATCAGGTGAAGTTTGCCGGGCACAGGTTCCAGTGTCTGGACAAGGGCTTTGGCACCAACACCCCGGTGGATGTGGTTATCCGGCCTGAGGATATTGACGTGGTCCAGGCGGACTCCACCCACATCACAGGCGTGGTCACCAACGTGACCTTTAAGGGTGTCCACTATGAAATTATTGTGGATGTGGCAGGCTTCAAGTGGATGATCCAGTCCACAGACTGCCGGGCTGTGGGGGACCGGATTGGCCTGTCCCTGACCCCGGACGACATCCATGTAATGGCCAAGTCCGAATACTCTGGCCAGTTCGGGGACTACAGCACCTTCTCAGACGAGATGGAGGAGGACATGGCAGGCGGGGAAGAGGAGGGCGCAGGCAATGAAGACTAACTCCAAGCTCCTCTGTGCCCCCTACACGGTGTGGATGGCTATCTTTATTGTGCTGCCCATGGTGCTGGTGGTTTGGTTCGCCTTTACTGACAAGTCGGGGGCCTTTACCCTGGACAATATCCTCAGTGTGGGCCAGTATTCCAACGTGTTCCTGCGCTCTATCTGGCTGGGTGCTTTGGCCACCGCCATCTCCCTGGTGATGGGCTACCCCTTGGCCTATATTATTGCCCGCCTGCCTGCCAAGCGGCAGAGCGTGATGGTCATGCTGGTGATGCTGCCCATGTGGATGAACTTTTTGCTGCGCACCTATGCCTGGATGACCCTTTTGGAGGACAATGGGCTTATCAATGCCCTGCTTTCCGCCATGGGCCTGCCCCAGGTGCATATGATTAACACTGCTGGGGCTGTGGTGCTGGGCATGGTGTATAATTACATCCCCTACATGATTCTGCCCCTGTACTCAGTGCTCACCAAAATTGACGCCAGCGTGATTGAGGCTGCCCAGGACTTAGGCGCGGACGGGCGGAAGGTGTTCCTCAAGGTGGTGGTGCCCATGAGTATGCCGGGCATTATCTCTGGGGTGACCATGGTGTTCGTGCCTGCTGTCAGCACCTTTATCATCTCCAAAATGCTGGGGGGCGGGGGCAACCTGCTGATTGGCGATTTGATTGACATGCAGTTTTTGGGCAGCGCCTATAACCCCAACCTGGGCTCTGCCATCTCCCTGGTGCTGATGGTAATCATCCTAATCTGCATGGGTATTATGAACCAGTTCGATGACGAGACGGAGAGCGCGGGAGGAGGGATGCTGCTGTGAGTAAGATTGTGGGAAAAATCTATACCTTCCTGATATTCCTGTTCCTATACGCGCCCATTCTGGTGCTGATTGTGTTCTCCTTTAATGACACGGAGACTGCCAGCCGCACCGTGTTCAGCGGCTTTTCCCTCAAGTGGTATCAGAAGCTGTTTGAGGACAGGCTGATTTTAGAGGCCCTGCGGAACACGCTGATAATTGCCGTGGCCGCGGCGGCAGTGTCCACGGTGCTGGGCACTGT